>JANMUI010000510.1:0-46901 GCA_031391405.1 Betaproteobacteria bacterium | reverse complement strand
CTCGAGGCGACGATGACCTGCAACTCATCGTCGCAGCATTGATCGACGACAAGGGCGGGGTTGTCCGAAGGTCCTTCGATGAGTCCCACATCCAACGTATGGGCTGCGACGCGATTCTCGATCGTCTCTGAGTTAGCCACGGTGAGCTTGGCCTGAACGCTCGGGTATTCCGATTTGAATTCACCAAGCACCCGCGGCAGCAGGAATTCAGCAATAGTCGTACTCGCCCCGATCAGCAAAGGGCCGGAGAGTCGATCCGTCATTTCGCGCACACGCGTGTCGAGCTCGGCGCCCAGTGCCAGGATCTTCTCCGCATAGTCGAGCGTAAGCGCCCCGGCCGGCGTCAACGTGACTTTCCCATGGCGGCGCTCGAACAGGCGCGCATTGAAATGCTCCTCCAGCTGCTTGATCTGAAAGGTCACCGCCGGCTGGGTCATGAATAGCACCTCAGCGGCTTTCGTAAAGCTCTGCTGTTTCGCGACGGCGTGAAATACTTGAAGGCGGCGATCGGTCATTGGCGCGTTTAGGGTGTGCTAATCTTCGCGGGCGTATTCAAGCACAAAGCGCGCGCCGAAGATAACGCTAACGGTTGTTCCAGCCTGAACGCAATGGCCACGGCCACCGGCAGGATGAGGGGACAAGCCCCTTCATCGTAGGGCGAGGACACCGTGCACCGAGGAGGGCCCTGGGAACAGGCGGCTCGCGAATCGTAGTTTTCTTTTCCACCGAGGGACAACCGCGGGCATGAAGCGGGGCTTTTACACGATCATGGCGGCGCAGTTCTTTTCCTCGCTCGCCGATAACGCATTGCTGATTGTCGCCATTGCACTCCTGCGGGACCTCCAAGGCCCGGAGTGGGTGATTCCGCTGCTCAAATTCTCCTTTACCGTCTCATATGTAGCGCTCGCCCCGTTCGTCGGCGCCTTCGCCGATTCGATGGCCAAGGGACGCGTCATGTTCCTGACCAATACCATCAAGATCGTTGGCTGCGTGTCGATGCTGTTCTACGCGACCCTTACGCCGGCGGGTGTCGTGCCCTATATTGCGGTCATCCTCGCCTATGCGATCACCGGCCTCGGTGCGGCCGCATACTCTCCCGCCAAGTATGGAATTCTGACCGAGCTCCTTCCCGCCAACCAACTCGTGGTGGCAAACGGCTGGATTGAAGGCCTTACCGTCGCATCCATTATTCTCGGCACAGTGGTCGGAGGCATGCTCGTGAGCCCGACCGTTGCCGGTCACCTTATGCTCATTGATATTCCCAATCTGGAGACCGGGATCGATACCGGACCCGAAGTGGCGATTCTGGTCATCGCCACGATCTATCTCGTCGCGGCCATCTTCAACCTCTTCATCCCGGACACGGGCGTCGACCATCACGCGATGAAGAAGAATCCGGTCTATCTGGTCCACGATTTCGTCCACTGCTTCCGGTTGCTCTGGAAGGACAAGCTCGGGCAGATCTCGCTGGCGACCACGACCCTCTTCTGGGGAGCCGGGGCAACGCTCCAGTTCATCGTGATCAAGTGGGCCGAGACCGCGCTGTCGATGACCCTTGATCAGGCGGCACGATTGCAGGGCGTCGTCGCCGTCGGGATCGCGCTTGGTGCGGTGATGGCAGCAAAGTTGATTCCGTTGCGACGGTCGGTCGAGGTCCTGCCAATGGGCATCGCAATGGGCGCAATCGTGGTCGGGATGATCTTCGTGTCGAATTTCTGGGTTGCGGTGCCGCTCATGATTCTCATCGGCGGACTCGCCGGATTTTTCGTCGTCCCGATGAACGCCCTGCTCCAGTATCGCGGTCACATCCTGATGGGTGCCGGCCATTCGATTGCGGTACAGAACTTCAATGAGAATCTCTCGATCCTCATCATGCTCGCGCTGTATGCGGCGATGATCCGCGCCGATCTTTCCATCTATACCGTGATCGTGCTGTTCGGGCTGTTCGTATCGACCAGCATGGTCCTCGTACGCAAGCGCCACCAGATGAATCTGGCGAAGGGCGATCTGCTCCACACGATTGTGGCGGACAAGACCCACTAGGAATTTGCACTGCAGACCGCGCGGATTCCTAGCCCATGACGATCGGCCGGTTGGACAATTCATCGGGATTCGATGGATGAGCAGGAAAGTGCTTCGCAAGCAGCGCGCTCACCGCCGCTATTCCTTCGAGCGCGCCGGCCTTGAATCTTCGCGCACGGAATGCGTCTTGCATGGTGCGGCAGATCTCGACCCATCCAGCATCCCCAACGCGGCGATGTATGCCCCGGTCCGCGACGATCTCAACACGGCGATCGGCAAGCAGGACGTAGATCAACACCCCGGAATTTTCTTCGGTGTCCCAGACACCCAGCTCGCCAAACAGGTGAACCGCGCGGCGGCGCGAGTCGGTACCGCGCAGCAGGAGCGCGAGGGAAAGCGACGATTCAACCACGAAGCGCAACTCCCCCGAGTGTGATCGTTCGCCCGCGGCGATCGCCTCTTCGATTGCGGACAGGGTCGCGCCGGGAAAGGCACGCCGCACGCTCCAGTAGTCGGTGATGAGGTGCCGCAAGATTCGTCGCATGGCGCCTGTCCTGATCAATCGTCCCAGCTTCCGGAGGCACCGCCTCCGCCGAAGCCACCGCCCCCACCCGACCAGCCGCCGCTCGAAGAGCCTCCGCCTGCCCAGCTTCCGCCCCCGGAACCTGCGGACCATCCGCCAAAATGCCCGCCGCTCCCGGATCGAAAAACGCGACCGAGCATCAAAAGTGATAGCACGAATGCAAGCACGCCCACGAGTCCACCGATCGCAGCCACGCTGGTGAGCATCCAGGCACCGCCACCGGCAATCGACGCAACCATCCCTGAGGCGATGAAGCGACCGAAGATCCGTCGAAGCAGCCCACCAAGCCCGACGATCATGACCATCGCGACGGCCACCCAGCTCATCAGACCACTCGGCTCGCGGCTGCTTGCCTCCTCATGCCAAGCCGGCGGGAGGGTTTCACCATCGATCCGCTTGATGAGCGCCTCGGCGCCGGCACGCACGCCGCCGTAAAAATCGTTGTTGCGGAAATACGGGTTCATCACTTCGCGGCGAATCTGATTCGCAACAATATCGGGAATCGCCCCCTCGAGACCATAACCGACTTCGATTCGCGTCTTGCGATCCTGCACGACAACCAGGATCAGCACGCCGTCATCGACCTTGCTTCGCCCCGCCTTCACCCGCTCGGCAAGCCGGATCGAGTATTGTTCGATCGGTTCCGGGCGTGTAGTCGGAACGAACACGATCGAGATCTGGCTGCCTTTGCGTTGCTCAAATGCACGCAGCTCGGCGGAGAGCCGTTCGACCTGGTCGTGGGTCAGTGTCTTCGTGGAATCTACGACCGGCGCGCGAACCTCAGGGAGCGGTTGCAGGTCCTGCGCATGCGCGGGAAGCGGCGCCAGCATCGGGGCAATCGCGGCAACGACCCGCAACAAAGCCGCGATCGTCCGCCGCCACCCGCCGTGGGCACCCGGCGCTGCGAAAAGCGCTTTGCCGGTCGTCCACATCGAGGCAATCATGGCGGCGAGGCAATCATGGTGTGCAGCGCGTTCGCTCGTCGGTATGGGCGAGTTGCACGAAGCCCTTATCAGTACCTACTTGGCCGCACCGCCCGGCTTGCCGAAGTCGACCTTGGGCGCGGAAGAAATCTCTTTCTCGTTCTCGACCGCAAAGTTCGGCTTCACCTGGTTGCCGAACAGCATGGCGGTCAGGTTGCTCGGGAATTGACGGATCAGGACGTTGTATTCATTCACCGCTTTCACATAGCGCGAACGCGCCACGCTGATGCGATTTTCGGTGCCTTCGAGTTGGGCCATCAGATCCCGATAGGTCTGTTGCGATTTCAGCTCGGGATAGTTCTCCGATACGGCGATCAGGCGCGACAGCGCGCTCGACAATCCCGCTTGCGCTTCTTGAAAGCGCTTGAGCGCCTCGGGATTATTCAATGTCTCCGGCGTCACCTGAATGCTCGTCGCGCGAGACCGAGCCTCGATCACCTGCGTGAGGATCTGCTGCTCGGAGGCCGCGGCCCCCTTCACGGTTTCAACCAGGTTCGGCACCAGATCAACACGCCGCTGATACTGATTCACGACTTCCGACCAGGCCGCCTTCGTTCCTTCGTCGAGCCGTTGAATGTCGTTGTATCCGCAGCCGGCCAAACCCAGCGTCAATGCGGAAATCCAGATGCCAAGCCAGCGTGTCATAACTGCGTTCTCCATCGAGTTGCCGTTCGCGCGTCGTATCTATGGGCGTTTGCGGAAAATTCAACCGCTTGTCGTCGAGTTGCGCGCGCCAAGGCTTCGCATCGTCCGCCGGGCGAACAAGAGATCCTCCCAAGCCTTCGACTTGTCCTGGAGGCTGCGCAGCAGGTAGGCCGGATGGTAAGTCACGATCAGCGGAACGCCTTGATACTGATACCGGCGCCCGCGCATACTCGAAATCGATGCATCCGAAGCGAGCAAGGTTTGGGCGGCGAATCGACCCATCGCAACGATCAGCTTCGGACGAATAAGCGCAATCTGTCGAATCAGATGCGGACTGCAGCGCGCGACTTCACCCGGGTCCGGATTGCGATTGCCGGGGGGACGGCACTTGAGCACATTTGCGATGTAGACGTTCTTGCCGCGCGCAAGGTCGATTGCCGCCAGCATGTTGTCGAGCAAGCGCCCTGCCGGGCCCACGAATGGCTCGCCCCGCGCGTCTTCCTCCGCACCCGGCGCCTCACCGACAAGCAACCAGTCGGCATCTTCATCCCCGACGCCGAATACCGTGTTGGTGCGCGTCTTGCACAGTCCACAGGCGGTGCAGCCCGCGACGGCGGCTTTGAGCTCCGGCCACTGCATCGCAAGGATACGGTCGGATCGAATGCCATCGTCTCCACTCGGCACATCCATCTTTGCGTCGGGCTGCATTGACCGCTCGCCGTCTGCCGGCGAATCGGCCTCGCTGTCGCGCATCGCTGGGCGTGCCTCTTCATCCAGAATGTTCGAGCCGGCGAACGGAACGACATGCTCCGCCTTCCGCAACCGCCATCGCGGTCCAAGACCCATCTCCATCAGAATCAGTTCGCTGCGACGATTCATAGCGCAAGTTTCAATACGATGGCGTCTTCGCGGCCGTTGACACCAGGATAGTAGCCACACCGAATGCCGACTTCGACGAATCCTGCGCGGGCATACAGGGCCTGTGCCGCAACGTTCGTTGGTCGAACCTCAAGCAACAGGGCTTGCGCCGATTGGCCGCGGGCGACCGTACATAATTCGGCCAGAAGCGCGTAGCCGAAGCCTTGCCGCTGAAACGCGCGGGCAATGCTCAAATTCAAGAGATGTGCTTCGCCTGGACCAAACATCATGACCGAGTAGCCGATGAGTTGTGCGTCCAATCGGTACTCGGAGCATTCGTATCCTGCGCTCATGGCATCGCGCAGGTTCCCGCGCGTCCACGGATGATCGTAGATATCGATCTCGATCCGATGGATCTCATCCAGATGTTCCGCCCGCATCGGCATTCGCTCGACCCGGGTGCGCAAGACGGCGCTCATTTCGCAGCGATCCGGGCTTCACGCTCGGCGATGGTGAGCGCCACCTTGTTCCGAACGTACAGCGGTAGCGCAATTTCGGGCGCGCTCGCCCTTCCGGCGGCAATGTCAACGAGCGCGATCTCGAGCACCGCCTGGGCATCCGGCGGATCGTCGGACGACACCGCAAGCAGTGAAGCGCCCAAACGTTCCCGAAGCGCCGGACCGTGCGCGGCGAATGCGCTACCGCACCCGATCCAGCCCAACCCGCTTGGGATTGGTAACGTCTCGGGCTTTGCAAGCGCGGTCTCCAGGTCGACGCGCCATGCACCCGGCGCACCGAGCCATGTTGCGAAGTAGACCTCACCAAGCCGTGCATCGATTGCGGTCACGATTCTTGATTCCGCGGTGGGTGCTGCCGCATTTGCTCCGCATCCACATGCTTCCGCAAGAGCCTGCAATGAATTGACGGCGACGACCGGAATATCGCGTGCGAGCGCAAGCCCTTGCGCGACGCCGCATCCCAACCGCACGCCGGTGAACGCACCAGGCCCTGCACCAAAGGCGATGGCATCGAGTTCGGAGAGTGCGACACCGGCATCGTCCAAAAGCGCGTTGATCAGCACAAGAATATGCTCGCTATGGCGCGTGCCCTCTTGAATGGATCGATGGAAGCGGGCATCGCCCGATGCGAGCGCGACCGACAGCCGTTCCGAGGAGGTTTCAAGCGCGAGAACATGCGTAGCGGCGGTCATTGCGATCGGCATTGTAGACCAGCGGGTCGCCCCCTCGGGTTTGCGCATTCGTCTTGACGGCGTTCCGCGCGCCACCAACAATCGCCCCTTGTCCAAGTCATGGAGAAAACAGCATGGACACATCCGCGCGAGGCCTTCGCGTTCTCATCACCGCCGGCGCATCAGGCATCGGCTACGCTTTCGCCAGGACATTTTCCGAAGCAGGCGCGCGAGTGCATATCTGCGATATCGACGAGGCCGCGCTGGCCCGAACCAAGGTCGCGCTGCCGAGCGTCACGCAGACGCTGGCGGACGTTGCGCGGGTCGATCACGTCGATCGGCTCTTTGCCGAGGCGCACCCACACCTTGGCGGGTTGGATGTGATGGTCAACAACGCCGGTATCGCCGGTCCGACCGGGAACATCGAAGACATCGCCAATGTGGCGCTGTTTCTCGCCACCGATGCCGGCAAGCATATTTCCGGGCAGGCGATCCCGGTCTGCGGGAATATCGAAACGCTTGCATGATGCCGACTGATCCGGCGCCCTCTTAACAAACACTTCCCCAAGGAGATTCAAATGGCAGCAGCCCAAGGAAAAGTCATCATCACCTGCGCGGTCACCGGCGCGATCCATACCCCGTCGATGTCGCCATACCTGCCGATCACGCCCGAGGAGATCGCCGAGGCCGCGATCGGCGCGGCGAACGCCGGTGCGGCAATCATCCACTTGCATGCGCGCAATCGCAAAGACGGCAGTCCGACGCAGGACCCCGAGATCTTTCGCGAATTTCTCGTACCGATCAAGGAGAAGTCGAATGCGGTCATCAACCTCACGACCGGCGGTGCGCCGACCATGTCGATCGAGGAACGCCTGCAACCGGCCCTTCGTCTCAAACCCGAAGTCGCCTCACTCAACATGGGTTCGATGAACTTCGGCCTCTACGAGATGATCGGGCGTTACAAGGAGTTCAAGCACGAGTGGGAAAAGCCTTATCTGGCCGGCAGCGACGAACGGATCTTCAAGAACACATTCCGCGATATCGCCCACATCCTCCAATCGTGCAGTGGCAACGACACGCGCTTCGAGATCGAGTGTTACGACATCGGTCACCTGTACACCGCCGCGCATTTTCTTGATCGCGGTCTGGTGAAGGCGCCGCTTTTCATCCAATCGGTATTCGGGATCCGTGGCGGGATCGGCCCGCACCCCGAGGACGTATTGCATATGAAGCGCACCGCCGACCGCCTGTTCGGGGATGCCTACCTGTGGTCCGTGCTTGGCGCAGGCCGCAATCAGATGTTCGTCGCGGCGCAATCTGCGGTCATGGGCGGGAATGTGCGGGTGGGTATGGAAGACAGTCTGTGGCTCGGTCGCGGTACGCTCGCGAAGTCCAATGCCGAACAGGTGAGCAAGATCCGGCGCATTCTCGAGGAGTTGGGGTTGAGCATCGCGACCCCCGACGACGCGCGCCAGATGCTGAAGCTGAAGGGTCCGCGCGCGGTGAATTTCTGATGCCATGAATCTCGCCAGTCATGTTTCGCGCGTTGCCGCACGCACGCCTGATCAGGTGGCGATCGTCTTCGAAGGAAAGCGACTCACATACGGCGTACTCGATCGATGCGCCGATGCGCTGGCCGATGCCTTGATCCGACACGGCGTCGGCCGCGGCGACCGCGTCGCGATTTATCTGCCCAACATCCCGGCGTTCGCGCTGGTCTATCTGGCTGTGCTGCGCGCTGGGGCCATCGCGGTCTCGATCAACGCGATCTTCAAATCGATAGAGGTGAAATACATCGTCGACGATTCGGGCGCCAAAGCTATCTTCACGACCGCCGAATTGTTGCCGCAAGTGCCTCTCGGTGCCAGTCGGAACTTGGCGCACGCCATCGTCTGCGAAGGTGATCCGGCGGGCGCCGTGGCCTTGGAGACTTGGCTTGGTGCAGGATCTCCCGCGTTTCATGCCTGCAGGATGGATCCTGATGATGTGGCGTCGATTTTGTATTCGTCAGGCACGACGGGCTTTCCCAAAGGCGTCATGCTGACGCACCGGAATATCGAGACGAATACGCTGACGGCAGCCAAGTATTCCGGCATGCAAGCGGCGGATCGGATCGCAGTATTCCTACCGCTCTTTCATGTCTTCGCGCAAAACTACATCATGAACGGTGCGTTTCAGACCGGCAGTACCTTGGTGCTGTTCCGGCGATTCGCACCCGATGTGGTCGTCACCAAGATCGCGCGGGAACAGGTCACGATGTTCTTCGCCGTTCCGACCATCTTCATCGCTTTGATGAGCGCGCAAGGGATCGATCCAGCGCTCGCCTCGGTACGCTACTGGTTCTCGGCTGCCGCCACCATGCCGCAGGAAATATCGCGGCGCTGGCACGAGCGATTCGGCCGCCCGATCTTCGAAGGATATGGGCTGACCGAATGCGCGCCGTTTGCTGCGTATAACCATCTGAGTGAGCACCGGTTCGGCGCCGTCGGAACTGCGGTCGAAGGGTTCGAGCTCAAGATCGTCGACGAAAATGACGTGGAAGTCCCGCACGGCCAATGGGGTGAAATCGTCATTCGCGGCCCTGGTGTCATGAAAGGCTATTGGGGCAAACCGGCGGACACCGAACGCGCGTTGCGTGGCGGCTGGCTCCATTCAGGTGACATCGGAACCATGGACGAGGACGGCTATGTATTCATCGTCGATCGTGTGAAAGACATGATCAACGTTTCCGGATTCAAGGTCTGGCCGGCCGAGGTCGAGAACTTCCTGTACCAGCACCCCGCGATCAAGGAGCTTGCGGTCTACGGCGCACCGCATCCCGAAAAGGGCGAATCGGTGCGCGCGGCGGTCGTCCTGCGTGACGGTGCGGTGGCGACCCAAGAGGACATCATCCATTACTGTCGCGATCGAATGGCGGTGTACAAGGCGCCCGAGCGCGTTGATTTCGTCAAAGAGCTACCGAAGAGCGCAACCGGCAAGATCCTCAAGCGCCTGTTGCGGGACGACGCCACGAGAACTGCCTGAGCCAACCTCTCGCGCGCGGGCCCGTGCGCGCTTGACCTTCTTCTGTGCAACGCGAGTTGAAGTCGCCTGCGTCTATTTGTTGTCCGGACCACGCCGTGGGTGACCCGGCTGCCCCGCATGACCTGAACGATGACCATGCCCTTCGCCGCGTGCCCCTCCCTGCGGCGACGACGGGTGAGAAGTGGCAACCGGCGGTTGCGGCGTGGGACGCGGTGCATCAAACCTTGGTGCTGCGATTGCACGCGGCGGCTCGATTCTGTGCGGCTGCATCGGCGCCATCTGCTGAATCGCTACGGGCGCGGCGGTGGCACGCGGAGGTTCCTGTCGATACTCCACGCGTGGTGCGCCGTGGTTGGTATTCCCTAGTCCGGGCGCCCCATGCAATGATGGTGCACTGGGCGCCGGAATTGGCCTGATCGGTTGCGCCGCAGGAGGAGAAACACTGCCGATTGGGCCCGGCGGCAAGACACCTTGATGAAGTGGCGTCTGTCCTGCGTGGTGCCGGCGACTTGGCGTCACGATTTCCGGCTGGCCAGTGCTTTGCGGAATGCTTACCGAGGGCGGCGGTGCTTGAAATCCTGTCATCGGTGCGCCATGCCGTGTTGGTTCGGCCAACCCGCGATGACCGCCCGAAGACGACGGCTGGGCCCCCGGTGACTGCTGTGAAGGCTGCAAAGACGGCCTAGCATGCGATTGTCGCGGGAGCGGGCGCGGCGGCGCATGCATCGTCGGCGAATCGCCCATCGGAAGCGCCCCCATCACCTTTGGATCCCGGGCCATCGCGATCCTTGGCGTTACCTGCCGGCCACCGGCAAGCACGCCCTCCGGAACGAGCGTTACCGCATGCGGCATCGTGGCGTGATGGTACCGACGCGGCGTATTCGGCGCCGCACCATGGTGCGGGTGGATCGCAGCGATGTTGTGGACATGGGTGATGTTCAGTCGCTGCAGGTATGTCGGCGTGCAGGGGTACGCCGGGTAGTACACCTCGCGGGGTGCAAGGGGAAACCAGCCCACCGATGGCCCGAAGGACATCGAAACGGACGCACCCGGGCGCCCCACCCAGCCAACCAGTGCTGGGGCGTAGACAGGTCGTCGCCCAATCGCTCCCGGCGCCCAAGCCCAGTACCCGCGATGATGCACCCAGCGCCCGTAGTGAAAGGGCGCGAATCCCCAGGGTGCAGCGTCAATCCACGTCCAGCCCCATGGATCAACCCAAGCCCATCTCCCCCAGCGGTAGGGCGCCCAGTCTTCGGGCACCGCGCTCATATGCGGAATCCAGACGGCGCCATGCTCGGGTGTCTCACGCCATTCGCCATGCTCGTCCAGCGCGTCATAACCGGTCATGTCCTGCGAGACGTACCGGACGGATCGCGAGATGTCGTCGCGGTGATCCCGTGCAAGGCTCCAGGCGTCGAATCCGTCGTGAAACGCCTCCATCATGCGAGCGTCCATGGCGCCGACCGCACCCCAGACTTCCGCGCTCCGTCCGGAAGGAACCCGAATGGATCGCTCGGCGAAATCGAATCGCGCCGCACCCTCATACACGGTCACGCCGGTTGGTCCGCCCTCGCCGCGGGTATCGAATCGGTATTGCCCAGTATCCTCGAACAACGCCCTGCCATGGGGTGTCCGAACTTCCAGCTCCCCCAGATCGTCGCGACTTTTCAGACGCAACATCATCCGACCAGCCAGGAGCCGAATGCGAATGTGCGCATCATCCAGCCGCGAGAATTCGACCTCAGTATCGCTATCGAGGCGGACCGCAGTCGAACCAATCCGCACCTCGGCACGCCCGTCGGTGCCGGTTGAGATGACATTCTTCGCTGTCACTGGCCAATTCACCTGAGCTGCTTCGGACTCGCTGCTGTGGGTGCTCAAAAATGCCACATCACCGGTCGCGAAGCTGATGCGGCCAACGCGTCCAGGAGGATCGGCCAACACCGGCGTGCTCGACCAAGCCAGCGCGACGCCAAGTCCGATTGCAATCCAGCGCTTTGCGATTCTCATTATCGTGACCTCCAGCCGGCTCAAAGACCGCGCACCATCCACCCAAAAAGCGAAGCTATTGGGTATTCCATTGGCAACGCGCAGAGTCGCCGGTCGGTGGACCAGCAACGCGCCGCAAGCTTCGGCGCGCGGCCATACTAATGTTTGCGCCCGAACCCGCCGGGTGGCCCACCAGGCGGGCCACCATGACCCGGAGGCGGCCCACCGTATCCGGGCCCTCCGGCTGGAATGACCGGGCGCGACGGTGCGGGCGGACCTCGATAGTGGTCGCGCCCGTGTTGAACGATGTCGTGCCGGAGCGCCTTGCGCTCGTCCGGCGAGAGCTTGCCGACGCGAGCGTCCCGTCCGCCGCGACCATGATCGGACTGGGCGTAGGTTGCCGTGGCGAACGACATCGCCACCGCTGCCATCGCAATCCGGATCACATACTTCATCATTGCTTCACTCCATTTTCGTCGCGAACCGGCAAATCCCCGGCCGCCTTCACGCGGTGAACCCCATCGCCACTTGCACGAATTCTGCGTGCAGGTTGTAAGTAGTCTATGTCCATGTCCCGTCAGGCGTGTAACCGGATGTTTCCTCCAGAATTTCCGATTGCCCTCGCCGACGGCAGCGCGACCTCGAACCGCGCGATTCACTCCGAACCACTTGGAAGACGGGGGAACATCCGGATAGGATACGGGCCATGAGCGATGCCAAGAAAAAGATTCTCGTTGTCGACGACGATGTGCGACTGCGCGACCTCCTCAGCCGCTATTTGACCGAGCAGGGATTCGCTGTCAAGGTCGTGTCGGAGGCGCCCGGTATGGACCGAGCACTCGCGCAGGAGCGATTTGACCTCCTGGTGCTCGACCTCATGCTGCCCGGCGAGGACGGCCTCTCCATTTGCCGGCGGCTGCGCGGCACCAAGAATTCGATCCCGGTCATCATGCTCACCGCCAAAGGCGAGGAAGTTGATCGCATTGTCGGCCTTGAAATGGGCGCGGACGACTACCTTCCGAAGCCATTCAATCCCCGCGAGCTGGTCGCGCGGATCAATGCAGTCCTGCGCCGGCGCGGTGAAGCACCGCCACCGGGGGCGCCGTCGGTGGAAGTCGAAATCGTCGAGTTCGGTGCAGTGCGGGTGAACCTCGCTACCCGCACGCTCGAACGCGAAGGAAAATCGGCGGCCCTCACCACAGGGGAGTTCGCGCTACTGAAGGTTCTCGTCACGCATCCGCGCATGCCGCTGTCGCGCGAAAAGCTGATGGAGCTTGCTCGCGGCCGCGAGTATGAAGTGTTCGATCGCGCCATCGATGTGCAGATATCGCGGCTCCGGAAGCTGGTCGAAGGGGATCCCGCCCATCCGACCTATATTCAAACCGTCTGGGGATTCGGGTATGTATTCGTGCCCAATGGACAGAAGCACGGATGACCCGTTCCGTGCACGAGACGCACACCGTTCGATAATTCCGCTCCGAATCACGCTTTTTTTGGCTCGCGCTCGAGCGATGAGCATCTATCCCCGTTCCCTGCTCGCCCGCACGTTCCTGCTGATCGCGGCGTTGCTCGTACTTTCGACGGCTGCGTGGTACCTCATCTTTCGTACCTACGAACGCGAGCCGCAGGTGAACCAGGTCGCGCGACTTGTGGTCAGCGTCGTCAATCTGACCCGCACTGCATTGGTTGCTGCACAACCCGGCAAGCGCACCGCGCTCCTGGAAGACCTGGAGGAGCTCGAGGGCATTCGCCTCTATCCCTATGACGTTGCCCAACGCATCGCGGCGGTTGACGACACGTCGATGCTGCGCAAGGTCAAAGATGCAGTACGACTTGAGCTCGGCGACGAAACGCGATTCGCCCGATCAGTCGATGACATGGCGGGATTCTGGATCAGCTTTGCGATCGAGGGAGACGAATACTGGGTGATGCTGCCCGCGGACCGCATTCCTCAAGATCGCACCTTGCAATGGGTCGGCTGGGGGCTTCTCGCGCTACTTCTATCACTGACGGGGGCCTACACCATCGTGTCGCGCATCACCTCGCCACTCAAGCGCCTGTCGGCGGCGGCGCAGCAAATCGGACTCGGCAAGCGTCCGGATCGTGTGGCGGAATCCGGGCCTGAAGAGCTTCGAAGCGTCGCCCGGACATTCAATGATATGAATCGTGATCTGGCACAGCTCGATGAGGATCGCACACTGATTCTCGCGGGGGTATCCCACGACCTCCGGACTCCGCTTGCGCGCATGCGTCTGGCCGTCGAGATGATTGATTCGGACGCCGACCTCAAGATCGGGATGTCGCACGACATTGATGACATGGATCGAATCATCGGGCAGTTTCTGGATTTCGCGCGTACCGAAAGCGCAGAGAAACTCGTTCCAACCGATTTGGCGGGCGTCGCGCGCGAGCTCGCCTCGACCTATCGCGAGCGCGGCCGATCGATCGAGCTCGATGCACAATCGACGCCGATGATTGCGCTGCGCCCCCTGGCGATGCGTCGCGTGGTCACCAATCTCATCGACAATGCGTTCCGATATGCGGAAACCGGGATTGCCCTGCGGACCTTCGCAGCGAGCGGGACCGTTACCCTGGAAGTACTCGATCGCGGCCCCGGCATCCCCGAGAGCGAAACCGAACGCATGAAGCAACCTTTTCAACGGCTTGAATCAGCGCGAAGCGGCAAAGGCGGCTCTGGCCTGGGCCTCGCGATCGTTGATCGCAACGTCCGTATGCATCATGGTCGTTTCGATTTGATTCCGCGTCCGGGCGGAGGGCTGATCGCCCGGCTCAGCTTCCCGAGCAACGTATGAATCTCCGAGGATTACGCAGGACGCCGATCGTAGAGTGCCTGCGCGAGCGTTCCGGCGTCGACAAATTCGAGCTCTCCGCCTACCGGAACGCCACGGGCAATGCGGGTGACATTCAGGCCGCGCGCGCGAAGAATTTCACCGAGATAAAAAGCGGTCGCTTCGCCCTCGGTGGTGAAGTTGGTCGCCAACACGACTTCACGTACTGCGCCGTCGCATGAGCGCTTGACCAGCGCATCCAATCCGATTTCTTTTGGTCCGACTCCATCAAGCGGCGAGATACGTCCCATCAGCACGAAATAAAGACCCTTGTATGCGAGCGTCTGCTCGACCATCATCTGATCGCCAGGCGTTTCGACGACGCAGAGGACCGTTTGATCGCGTTGCGGCGCACTGCACAACTCACATAGTTTGAATTCGCTGAACCCGTTGCACCGCTCGCAACGCACGACCGAATGCATTGCGCGCTCGATCGCCCCCGCAAGTCGCGACGCCCCGGCACGATCGTTTTGCAACAGGTGATGCGCCATGCGCTGTGCCGACTTGGGTCCGACACCCGGCAGGCAACGCAGTGCTTCGATGAGCGTATCGAGCGGAGTCGGCGCTTTCATTCGCCCTTGAATGTGCGCATTGATGGTCGCGAAACCACTAGACCCACGGCCCCGCGTTCAACCAGACGCCGATCCAGCAATAAATCATCGAGCGGCAGGCGGTCAGAACAGCTTCATTCCTGGTGGAAGGGGCATGCCGGCCGTGACGGCAGACATTTTCTCCTGGACGGTGTGCTCGACTTTGCGGACCGCGTCGTTGACCGCCGCGGCGACCAGGTCCTCGAGCATGTCTTTGTCGTCTGTCAACAACGAGGGTGCGATGGTAATCCGCTTCACATCGTGCTTGCACGTCATGACTACTTTCACCATGCCTGCACCCGACTGGCCTTCAACTTCGATGCTGGCCAGTTGCTCTTGCACCTTGCGAACATTGTCCTGCATCTGCTGCGCCTGCTTCATCAAGCCGGCGATCTGGTTTTTCATCATCGGACGCCTCTTTCAAGTCACTGATTTGATGGATTCGATGCGCGCATCAAAACCTGACACGAGCGCGCGCACGAACGGATCGTCCTGCATCATTGTTTGCGCGGCGCTGGTGCGGGATTGCCGCGCGGCCTCATCGCTCGCGGCAACGGACGTTCCGGTGGTCACGCCGGTTTTCAGCTCCAGATGCACTGGATGCCCAAGACGTTCCGCCAGTGCCTGCCGCAATCGCTCCTGAAACGGCTTTTCCGTCAGAGCGCGCTCTTGCGGCGAGACTGACAACACAATCCGGCCGGCGTCGAATCGGACGAGCTCACTTCGATCGGCCAACTGCCGGGCCAGTCCACCAAGCTTGAGACTGCGCACAAGGTTCGGCCAATTGCCGTCGAATGGCTCCGCCGCCGATTCTGCTGAATTTGCTGCCCGCACGGGATTGACGGGGGGCACATCAATCGAAACCGGCATCTCGACATTGTTGGGCACAGACGCCGACATCGACTTTGCCGGCATTGATCGCGATGCAGCCCCGGCCGGCACCGACGACAACGCGCGAGTCGATCCGATCGGACCACTCATCGTGTCCGAGGCGCCCGCATCGGGCCGAAACAGCGCCATGCGCATGAGAGTCATCGTGAATCCGGCAAACTCGTCAGGCGCCAATGAGAGATCACGGCGCCCGTGCAAAGCGATCTGGTAATACAGCTGGACCGTTTCGGCGTCCAGATGCGTCGCCAGCAGGCGCGCGCGATCGTTGTCGATTTGATCGGGCAATCCGATTTCCGGAATCGCCTGGATCAACGCGATATTGTGCAGCAGCGTCGCCAACGCGCCCAACGCCTCGTCAAAGGATAGGCTCCGCGCTTGAATATCATTGGCGACGGCGATAGCGCCCGGCAGGTTCCCGGCCGCGAGACATTCCAATATCGATACCAGGAATCCCCGGTCCACCGTCCCGAGCATGCTTCGGACGGCTTCCGTTTGGACGTTTCCGGCGCAGAACGCTATCGCCTGATCAAGGAGAGACAGGGCGTCCCGCATGCTTCCGCGCGCAGCGTGCGCGATCATCTGCAACGCTCCGCTTTCAGCCGCTACCGCTTCCTTCTCGCAAATTCCGGTCAGGTGCGTGGCGATCGCGGCCGATGGCATCTGCTTCAGATTGAATTGCAGGCATCGGGACAACACGGTCACCGGGATCTTCTGCGGATCGGTTGTAGCGAGAATGAATTTGATGTGCTCGGGTGGCTCTTCGAGCGTCTTCAACATCGCGTTGAAAGCGGAATTGGAAAGCATGTGTACTTCATCGATGACATAGACCTTGAAGCGGCCCCGTGTCGGCGCGTACACCGCGTTTTCAAGCAACTGCCGCATCTCTTCGACGCGGGTGTTGGTCGCCGCGTCGACTTCGAGCAGATCGACGAATCGACCGCTATCGATCTCGGTACAGGAAGAGCAAACCCCGCACGGATTGGGTGTGATCCCGGTATCGCAATTGAATGATTTCGCGAGAATGCGCGCGATCGTAGTCTTGCCGATACCACGCGTCCCGGTAAACAGATAAGCGTGATGCAGGCGTCCGGATTCCAGCGCGTGCGATAGCGCCCGCACCACATGGTCCTGACCAACGAGCGCGCCAAAGGAACGGGGGCGCCATTTTCGGGCGAGCACTTGATACGACATACCCGCGATTTTATAGGAGTCCGGCCTTCCCGGTGAGATTGCGTCCGGGAGGTCTTCGTCCGGGTCGATATCGAACCGGATCCTCGGGAGCTAGCGAGTTATCGCCGGTATGAAGGTGATTCCATCCATCACAGGCATGTTTTGATCGGTGAGAACACGATCGAAATTCCCGCCACGCGCCTTCGCGAGCCCCTCGCTTCCGTCGCCGGCCTGCACCACATCATGTCCGGCGCGGCTAAGCGTGAACGCCAACGCGGCGCGGAGCGAGACCGAATCATCAACCGTCAGAATTCTTGCCATCGATCGAGTCCCATGAAGTGACCACCGAAAGCCATGCCGGGGCGTTCATCTCGGCGTCAGAAAAGCTCTATATCCCCGGTGGTGGTTTCATTTCCAAACGTGACTTGCTGCGGTCGATCCGCGGCCGAGTGAAGTGGTGCGACTGCGAGCGGCTCGGCGGCGCCGGAATCGAGGCCGCATTCGATACGCCCAAGTCGTTCGATAACGCGGCCGATAAGTTGCGTGGCCATATCATCGAATTGAACCGCTTGAAGCGCCCTGTCCAGCTCGGAGGAAAGCCGTGCAAACGTTGCTTGATCCTGCACGGCGATTCGCTCGAGCGTCTTGCAGTCGAGCGAATCAGCTCGCTCAGGGGTCGGGGCGGCGGCGATAGTCATCGCGTGAATCTGCTCCGCCAGATCTCGAAAACTATCCTGAAGTGCAGCGATGCCCGAAGTAAGGATGGCCTGAAGCGAAGTCATCTCGACGGTGGCATATCGCGCTTCCTGGATGACCGACGCCACTTTCGCCGACCATCCTTGCTGCGAAGTCGCGTTCGACTTCGCAGCAAAGACGTCCACTGGCGATGTCGACTGGCAAGTCAAGCGAGGCATCGGCTGGCTCATCGCTCGTCGGACCACGACTCGCTCGATACGCGTGATCCAAGCCCAAGGTTTGATGTGGTCGGACCGCTACTGAGACTATTCCAGATCAACGACGCGGTTCGGCATTCAGCATCGGCGTGCCCCGACGCAGCAATATGGCGATCGGTGTTCCTAGCTATTTTCTCTGTCCAATGAACGGCATTTCGTGCTCTACTAATGCGCAAATAGCGAAACGCCATACGGAGCGTGCTCATTGGGAGGTCTACCCGCGGTGTTGTCGTCAGGCTGGCCGCACGCCAGCAAGGGAATCTTCACTTGAGTTTTCGGATCGCAAGATTAAAAAGAAAGGATCGGGCGGATTGCTATTCGCGTGTCGGCGTGACCAACTGCGGTAGAACCGCGTTGCGTATTCGGCCCGACTCGCCAAACGATCAAGGGGCGATTACAGGGGTGCCGCTTCGGTCCTGGCCTGGCCTTGCCCCGGGTGAGAATTCCCGGCGACACATCCCATTAGGAACGCAGTGGAGAGCAAGACAATGATCCGCGTGCTCGTTGCCGACGATCATGTGGTCGTACGTAAGGGTTTGATTCACATTCTCGCGCGGGAGCCTGAGATTCGCGTCGTGGGAGAGGCTGCCAACTACGGGGAGCTGCGCAAGATCCTCCAAGAAACGCCCGTCGATGTGATGCTTCTCGATATCCAGATGCCGGGGCGCAACGGCCTTGAAATCGCCAAGCTCCTGAAGCAGGAGTTGCCGCGCCTGCACATGATCATTCTGTCGATGTACCCCGAGGATCAATACGCAGTGCGCGCGCTGCGCGCAGGGGCCGCCGCGTATCTTTCCAAGAGCGCGCCGCCCGAAACGCTGATTGAAGCCGTCAAGACCGTCGCAACCGGCCGCAAGTACATCAGCCCCGAGGTCGCCCAGGCGCTCGCCGAGCGGATCTCAGGAGAGATCTCCGATCATCCGCATGAAGCACTTTCCGACCGGGAGCTGCAAGTACTGAAATTGATTGCCTCCGGCAAGAGACTGGCGGACATCGCGCGCGACCTGTCGATCAGCCCGAAAACGGTAAGCGTCTATCGCGCCCGCATTCTGGAAAAAATGGGTCTCGATTCGAATGCGGAACTCACCCACTACGCACTCAAGAACAACCTCGTGACGTGACGCGCAAATCGGTCTGATCTAGATCACGTCGAACAGGGTTTTCTGGGAGATTCGCGCGTAAGCATCGCGCGCTGCCTCGAGACCTTGCTGCTCCCGCATGAACTGGCTGATGGCCGATGCATAGTCGAGATCAATCAGGTCCGACAGCTCCCCGTGCAGCGCATCCTGGAGTCCTTGCATGGAATCGGACATCGACTCGAATTCACGGAGGCTCGCGCCCATCTGCGCCCTCACCGTCAGGGTTCGCTCTAGCCCTTGATCGATGTTGCCGATCGCAGCACCGATCTCGGTATCGAACCGCGCTTGATCCGCCGGTAGCGAGCGTCCGCGATCCAGCGCCGCGATGGCCTGCTTGACAGTTGCAAATATGCTCTGCGTCGGACTGGGTTGAACTGTAAATGTATCGCCGGTCGCCGGTGCACCCGAAATCGAGATTTGCATGCCGGCAACCTGAATGCCGGACCCACTTGTGAACGCGTTTCCGGTTGAAATCGTCGTCGCTGTCGTTGTATCGATCAGGTCGTAGGTCGTCGTCGTACCGGTGACCGTGAACGCAATCTGATAGGTATCGTTCGTAAGCTGAGATAGATTGGTGACCGACCCCTGGTCAATCACGCCGGTACCGGTATTCGTCGCGTTAGCGCCCGTCGCGAACACCCCGTTGCCGGAACGCACGCGCATGAACACCTCGACACCGTTCTCCGCGACCGGAATCGTGCGCGACGCGCTCACCTGAATCGAGCGGCGGCCCTGGTCTCCGGCATAGGTCGCCCCACCCGGTGCGTCAACGAACGGCTGGGTGGTTGCCAGTCCGCCGCTGAACAGAAAATTGCCGCTTTCATCGCGTGAGTTGGAAAGCGCAAGCAGGTTTGCGTAAGCGCTGCGAAGATCATCGGCGATCGAACGTCGATCGCTGGCATTGAGCGCCCCGTTGGCGCCTTGAATCAATCGCTCGCGAATCGTCTGCAAGGTATCGCCGATATCACCCACGATCTGCTCGCTGTACTGGACGGAATTCTTGGCGGCGACTTGATTGGACAGGAACTGCTTGTTCTTGGCGATGGTGTCGCTCAAGCGAACGCCGGCAGCGGCCGCGATCGGATCGTCCTCAGGCGAGTTGACGCGCTTTCCCGTACTCAACTGCTCCTGCAATCGAAACAGTCGCTCCTGCGCGCTGCCTATCGACAGGCTACCGCGCTCATGCAACATGGACGAGCTGATCCGCATCACGATTCTCCGGGGGTTTATCTGATGCTATTCAATAGGTCGTCGAACAACGACCCCGCAATGGCAATGAATCGCGCAGCCGCCTGGTAGGCAGACTGGTAGCGCAGCAGGTTTGCGGCCTCTTCATCAAGATTGACGCCGGACACCGAGGCATGCGCCTCTTCTGCCGAGGCGAGAATACGCTTATAGGCGCCGTTCTCGATCGTCGCGCCGTTCGCATCATTGCCGACATTGGCCACCATCGCACTGTACAAGCCGGAAAGCGTCTCACCTGCCACCATCTGGCGGGTTTGGAGCGCGCCCAGCTGCTGGGCATTCGATGCGTCGCCGCTACCACCAACGTTGGACATAATCGTGAACGTATCCCCGGCGCGTGGAGCACCGTCAATACGTACCGACCATCCGTTGTAGGTGATTGCGCCGCCCGCGGTGAATGCAACGCCAGTCGGGTTGCCCGTTCCTGTGCCATTGACATCGAATGTAGCCGCACCGGTAAACGTCAAGGTCACCGGCTGCTGCAGATTGGCGTTCGGCGAAGGACCGATGACCGTGGCTTGACTGATCGTGCCGCTACCAAAATTGGCGGGAGTCGCTGCGGTTCGAATCGGCGAGGCGGCGGCGATGCGATTCGGATCGTTGACTGCGACTTGCAAGCCTTGGGCTGCATATCGGCTGGGCAGAACGAGAAAGCTGTCGTTGATCGCGGGTGCACCGGCGATCGTAATCTGGACGCCGTCGACCGTCTGCGGCAACGTCGCAAATGTCTGAACCGTGCTGTCGCTCAGACGACGAATCGAATAATTCGCACCGTCCCAACGAACCGAGTAATCGCTTGCACGTAGTTGCGTGCCATCGACGATGGTTGCCGCAATGCTCCCGGTACCAGTGTTCCGTGTGTCCGAGTAGGCTTGCGGGGCACCCACCAGAAAGAGGTCTCCACCAAGCGCACCATACTTGTCCTGCCCGAGCCGATGCTGCGCATTGACGGTGCTGCTCAATGCCTGGGCGACCCGTCCAAGCTCGTTCTGCGCACCACTCAGCACGCCGTCGCGAAACGTCAAGTATCCGGATAGCTCGCCCCCGCCAAGCGATGTATAGGGAATCGTGATGGGGGCGCCTGCGGAAGCAAGCCCGATCGAAAGGTCATCGCTGAACTTTGGGTCGGGGACGGCTTGCAGTTGATAGGCCACACCGCCTGTTATCAGCGCCTGTCCGCTCCCCATGAATACATTGATCGCACCGTCCGGGAGCGTAAAGGTGGTGACCTTGATCACCTGGCCCAACTCGCGTGTAAGTTGATCACGTTGGTCGAGAAGATCGTTTGGCACCGCGCCTGCGTTGTTCGCGAGCGAAATCTGGTCGTTGAGCGATGCGATCTTGCCAATGAATATGTTGGCTTTGTCGACGCCGCGGCTGATCGCGAGATTCGCATCCTTGCGGAGACGTTGCAGCTCACCGTCGATATCACGAACGCGACCCGCAAGCGTGCTGGCCGAGGAGAGAAACGTTGAACGTGCAGCGGGATCGGTCGGATGCTGCGCGATGTCATGAATCGAGGCGAAAAAATCCGCCATGACCGGACTGAGACCGGTCGCTTCGTCGCCGAGGAGGTTGCTCAGTCGACCGATCTGCGTGTCCAGCACCTGGCTCGCAGACTGCTTGGTGCCTGCCTCCCGGACTTGCGCGGCCAGAAAATCGTCGTAGACGCGCTCAATGCCGGCAACTTGCACGCCCTTGCCGATGTACCCGCCACCGATCAACTGCGGGATGTTGGTGCTCTGCTCGACGCGTTGCCGGCTGAATCCAGGCGTCCCGACATTGGCGATGTTGTGACCGGTCGTGGCCAGGTTCGCCTGTGCCGTCATCAAACCCGAGGCGCCAATCTGAAAGAGCGAGGACATTTTTCTGGACCTTCCGTGAACCCGACCACGATCAACGATTGTTCATCAACGTGTTGATTCGGCCGCTATAGATCAAACTGAACGAGAACCGGTTCGGGTGATCGCGATCGTGTGATTTATTGCGCGCGTAAGTTTTTCCGCATACTGCGGATCCGTCGCATAGCCGCCCTGTTGGAGGCCTTTGGCGAAACCGGCTGCGCTGTCAGCACGCTTCACCGCATCCGCGTAGCGCGGATTGCTCGCAATCAGTTTCGCGTAGTCGCGAAACGTCTCGGCGTATGAGGCATACGCTCGAAATTTCTCGACGACCTTGCGCGCGACACCGTCCATATGCTCGGTCGTCGGCGCATCGACCGTCGCGCCTTTCCAATTGCTTCCGGCCTTGATGCCGAACAAATTGAACGCGCTCGATCCGTCTTGGCGTCGAATCTCCCGTTGACCCCATCCGGATTCGAGTGCGGCCTGTCCGAGAATAAACTCGGCAGGAACGCCGGTATCGCGCTCCGCAGCACGCGCCTCCGGGATCATCTTTTGCACGAAGCTCTCAGGTGCTCCGGTGCTCCCCGCCGGATTCGCGCGATGCGTCGCCTCGGTCACCTTCTCCAGCGCCTGCGCGATGCCCTGACCTGCCCCCTCGGGACGGCGTCCACGTTGCGCTGCATTGACCTGCCGAACCAAAACGTCGGCGATCCCGATCCCCCGTTCTGCGAGCCGGCCAACGAGCTCCTGGTCAAGCATGCCCCGGTACATCTTCGAGTCATTGGAGGCCAAAGGATCGCTATCCGGAAGAGCATCCCGCATGCTCTTCAGCAAGGTGTTCATGAACACAGCTTCGAATTGCTTGGCGGCCGTCTTGAGCGCCTCGTCCGGGCGCTCGCGCGACTGCGTCTTGAGGCGGTCAAGTCCGCGCGCGTCGAGCGCAAGGCGAGCATCGATCGGAACCCGCACGGAGGTCATATTATTTCCAACTCTGCACGCAGGGCATTCGCCGCTTTCATCGCCTGCAGAATTGCCAGGAGATCCTGTGGCGTTGCCCCAAGGGAATTGAGGGCCCTGACCAGATCCTCGAGCTTTGCACCGGCCATCACGCTGAGTTGACCGCCTTCCTGCCGGATCTGAACATCGGATTTCTCAGTGACCACGGTCTGCCCGCCGCTGAGCGGACCAGGCTGACTCACCACCGGCATGGTGTTGACCGTCACCGACAGATTGCCGTGTGCCACCGCGCACGCCTCGAGTGTCACCGCCTGGTTCATCACGACCGAGCCGGTCCGCGCATTGATAATCACGCGAGCGCTCGCCCGAAAGGTCTTGACTTCCATGTTCTCAATGCGCGCGAGAAACGACACGCGCTCATCGGGAATCAACGGAGCAGTCAGTCGGATCAATCGCCCATCGAGCGCATCGGCGATCTGCCCTTGAAATTCCTTGTTGATCGTATCGGCAACCCTGCGGGCGAGAGAAAAATCGGACGATCCGAGCTCGAGGTGAACAAAATCGGATTGCATCAGCGGTGTCGGTGCCGCTCGTTCGATCGTCGCCCCTCCAGGGATCCGACCGGCGCTCAGATGATTGATCTGTACTTTGCTGCCGCCTGCCGAGGCGCCCGCCCCACCTACCGCCAGATTGCCTTGTGCGATCGCGTAGATCTGTCCGTCCGCACCGCGCAATGGCGCGAGGAGAAGCGTGCCGCCGCGCAAGCTCTTGGCATTGCCAAGGGACGACACCGTTATGTCCAACAGTTGCCCCGGCTTTGCGAACGGCTGCAATGTTGCAGTCAACATGACAGCCGCAACGTTCTTCAGCTGCAAATTGACGCCCGGTGGCAGCGTTACCCCGAGCTGGCTCAGCATCGCCGTCAGGCTCTGCACCGTGAACGGCGTCTGGGTCGTCTGGTCACCGGTGCCATCGAGACCAACCACCAGCCCATAGCCGATCAACTGGTTGGAGCGAACCCCTTGGATACTTGCGAGATCCTTGATGCGATCTGCGCGCGCGGATTCAATCGGCGCAAGAAACGCGGCAACTGCTACGAACCCAGCAAGAAAAACGCATCGATTCACTGTGTGTCCCGATCAGAACGGAAGGACGTTCATGAATATCCGCTGCAACCACGGCATCGACTGCGCCTCATCGATGTAGCCGCTGCCCACATACTCGAGCCGCGCTTCCGCGACCTGGGTGGAGTTGAGCGTATTACCGGACTGGATCGTCACCGGACTGACGATCCCTGAAAAGCGCAAGGTCTCGGCGTTGTGATTGATCCCGATTTGCTTGTCGCCGGCGATCACGAGGTTACCGTTGGAGAGCACCTCGATGACCGTCACGCTGATCGATCCGGAGAACACATTGTTATTCGACGTCTCACCCTTGCCTTCGAACTTTTGATCTCCGCTTGCGCCGACTCCAATTCCTTGAAGCGTTTTCAACGGAATACCCTTGATCAGCGGAATACTCAGATCAGTGCTGCTCGCGCGGTTCGCGCTCGACTGCGACTGTTGGCTCGCGGAAAGCTTCTCGTTGATCTGCACGATCAGGATATCGCCGACAGTGCGGGCGCGCCGATCCTCGAACAGCGGCTGAAAGAATTTTCCGCCTTGGAAAATCGCACCATCAGTGGGTGTCGGCGTTGCCATCGATAGTTTGGGGCGGACCGTCAGCGGCTCATGCATCTTTACATGGCCGCCCGACGCGCAGCCTGCGAGCGCAGCGAGAATAACCGCGCATGATCCAAATCGAGATAGCTCGGTGGATAGCAAAATTCGTACGCTCATGAAGTGCTCCGTCCAACCGCGATTACAGTTGCGAAAGTCGCTGCAACATCTGGTCAGACGTCTGGATCGCTTTGGAGTTGATCTCGTAGGCCCGCTGCGTTTGAATCATGTTGACCAGTTCCTCCACGATATTCACGTTGGAAGTTTCGAGATAACCCTGGCTGACTAGCCCTGCGCCGTTCGCACCGGGAGCGCCTACATTCGCCGTTCCGGATGCAGCGGTCTCGCCAAAGAGGTTGCTCCCCAACGCCTGCAGCCCCGCCGGGTTGATGAAATTAGCGAGCTGTATGGTTCCGACCGATTGCGGCGCCGTTTGACCAGGCACGCGGACCGATACGGTTCCGTCCTGGCCGATCGACACGGTGGTCGAATTGGCGGGAACGGTCAGCGATGGCTGGAGCGGATATCCGTTCGCAGTAACAATCTGACCTTGCGCATCCACCTGAAATGCTCCGTCCCGGGTATATGCGGTCGCGCCATCGGGCATCAGCACCTGGAAAAAGCCCTGGCCATTGATCGCGACATCCATGGAATTGTTTGTTTGATTCAAATTCCCTTGGGCGAAGATGCGGGCTGTGGCGACGGCGCGCACACCAGTACCGATCTGCAAGCCCGTTGGAATTGTTGTCTGCTGCGATGATTGCGCGCCCGGCTGGCGAAGCGTCTGGTAGAGAAGATCCTCGAATACGCCGCGCTGGCGCTTGAATCCCGTGGTGCTGACATTCGCAAGGTTGTTCGAGACAACATCGAGTTGCGTCTGTTGCGCGTCCAACCCGGTTTTCGAGATCCATAACGATCGCATCATGATTCTGTCCCTCTAACCTAACCGTTGATCGATAACAACTGCGTTGCCGCGCGCGCATTCTGTTCGGCGCTCGACATCAGTTTCATTTGCGTCTCGAAATGGCGGGCGACGGAGATCATGTCGACCAGCGCTTCGACGACGTTTACATTGCTTGCTTCCACCGAACCGGAAGAAACGGTAACGGCCGGGTCAGCGTCGGCATCCCCGTTTGGCGTACGAAACAATCCGTCGCCGCCCCGCACGACTCTCTTCTCATCAGGATTCACCAGTTTGAGCCGGCCAACTGTCACCGCATTCTGCTTTCCGGCACCCGCCGGCACGGCGGAGATCGTCCCGTCGCGCCCAATCACTACTTCATGGTTCGGGGGAATCGTGAGGGGTCCGCCTTCGCCAATTACCGGATGGCCCTTCTTCGACACCAGATTCCCCTCAGGCGAAAGCTCCATCTGACCATCGCGCGTATAGGCCTCGCTCCCATCGGGCGCCTGCACAGCAAAGAATCCGCTGCCGCTGATCGCTACATCGAATGGGTTACCGGTCTGCAATAGCGGACCGGGGCGAAAATCCGAGCCGGTGCTCGTTTCAACGGCAGCGACACGGGATGCAACGCCGGGACCGTTTACCGGCGCCGCGCGAAACGCGGTCGTCTGTGCGCGATATCCGTTCGTATTCGCGTTGGCGAGATTGTGTGCGATCGATTCGTGCCGCTGGGCGAGCATTCGGGCACCAGTCATCGCGGTGTAGATCAGTTTGTCCACGTCCTGTCTCGGTCGTCAGTCGGTCACCCAAGTCATCAACGCAGATTGACCAGCGTTTGCATCAACTGGTCCTGGGTCTTGATGGTCTGCGCATTGGCCTGATAGGTTCGCTGCGCGGTAATCATATTCACGAGCTCCGCCGTCAGGTCGACATTCGATTCTTCGAGGGAGCCTGCATTGATGACGCCCCGATTTCCCTGGTTGGGTGCCCCAACCGCCGGTTGACCGGATTCGGACGTCTCAGCCCACGACGTGTTCCCGATCGGATGCAGTCCCTGCGGATTCATGAACGATGCGAGAACGATCTGGCCCTGTGCGAGCGATTGGCCATTGGAATAGCGGCCTTGGATCACGCCATCGCCACCGATCGCATATCCGAGCAATCGACCGGAGGTATAGCCGTCCTGCGAAACGCGGGTGACCCCGAAGGACGATCCGAATTGCGTCGTGCCGATGAAGTCGAGCGCAATCGCCTGAGGCGTCGCCGCCCCGGTCGTCATGGCTGCACTCACGGTAAGCGGTAGGGTCGTTGTCGCGGTGTCGATGGTGCCCGCGCTCGTAAAGTTCATTGTTCCGATCGGCGCGCCGGCGTTGATAGGTACGCCGTCGTTCTGGCCATAGATCTGCCAGGCGTTCGGCGCGGTCTTCAGCATGTAGACCGAAAGATTGTGCGGATTGCCCAGGCTGTCGAACACCTGCACGGTCGTCGTATTGTGATAGGTCGTCGGGTCACCGAAATTGAAGGCGGCAGCAGGTAGCGGCAGCAAACGGGAGTCTAAGTTACCCGCGATTTCTGCCTGCGTGGTTGTTCTGGGTGAAATGTCGTTCGTGCTGACCCTGAGATCCTGCGCGCTCGATGACTGCAATATGAGTCCCGCCTGGTTCGCCGGATATCCGGTCAGACGATCACCTTGTGCGTTCGCGAAATAGCCGTCCTTATCCACCCTGAACTGCCCACTACGGGTGTATGTAACCGACCCCTGCGTGTTCATTCGGAAGAAGCCGGAACCATTCACAGCGAGATCGAGGGGATTATTGGTAACGGTCATGTTCCCCTGCTGGAACATCTGCGCCACGTCCGAGATGCTTACACCGATCCCGGATTGATTGGTGGTCGCGCCCCAACGAGTCATGGCATAGACATCCGCGAACTCGGCCCTGGACGCCTTGAATCCTGTCGTATTCGCATTCGCGACGTTATTGCCGATCACTTCCAGATTGTGCGAGGCCGCATTGAGCCCACTCAGACCCTGTTGAAATGCCATTGCTGCTTTCTCCTTGTCCCCGTCTTAAAGAATTTCTTTGACTTCGTTGAGTGGTCTGCGCCCAAGCAAACCGAGATCTACCTGAACCGTTTCACCGCCCCGAACAACCCCATCCACGTGAGCCCGGGCGAGTGTCGTGGCCGTCACGGCCTTTCCAGCGGTCGTTGCGCTGACGGTGACGGAGTAGAGTCCGTCCGCCGCACGCGCACCGCTTGCCGCGATTCCATCCCACTCGAACGGATGCGTACCCGCCCCCTGCCGCATGAGCTGCATTTCCTTCACGGTCGCGCCGGCCGCATTCTTGATCGTGATCGCGACACTATCAGCCGGGTCGGTCAATTCGAACGCCCCACCCGCGCCGTTTGTGCCAAGCTGCAACTGATCGCTCGTCACCAGGACGTCCTTGCCATCCATGCCCGCAGCCTGAAGGGATTCGAGCCCCTTGATCTGATCGAGCACCGCCTTCATCGTCTGGTGCAATTGGTCAACGCTGGTAACGGTACTGATCTGCGCGAGCTGCGTCGTGAGCTGTGCGTTATCGAGTGGATTGAGCGGATCCTGATTCTTCATCTGCGTGACGAGCAATGTCAGGAAACGATCCTGGACGTCCTGCGCGGTCTTGCCGGCAAGCTTTGTTGCATCGGCAGCGCTTCCTGTATTGGTCAAACCGGCTGCGGTGCTAGCCCCGATCGTGGTGGCGGTCGCCATCGTGCGTTCCTCCCGGAATCAATGCCTGAGCGCTCATGAGCCGAGCGAAAGCGTCTTCAACATCAAGTTCTTCGCTGTATTCATGACCTCTGCGTTCGTCTGATAGGAGCGCGACGCCGAGATCATGTTTACCATTTCATCCACCACGTTGACGTTCGGCATGGACACGAATCCCTCGCCGTCGGCGAGCGGATGCTTCGGATCGAAAATTTTCTTGCCCGGCGAATCATCCTCGATGATGCTGGACACGCGGACCCCAAGTGCCTTATCGCCTCTTTGAGTTGGTACGCCTTGGAACGGCGCACCGGGAGCGCTCCCGCTTCGGGTTGGAAGCTGTGCGGTCGACGCGGCCTGAAACATTACGTGCCGGGCTCGATAAGGTTTGCCATCGGGTCCGGCAACGCTCTCCGCGTTCGCGAGATTGCTCGCAACCACGTTCAGCCGCTGGCTCTGCGCAACCAAACCCGAGCCGGCGATTTCGAAGACTTTCATCATTGACATGGCTTCCGCTCCTATCAGCCCTGATCGCCGCGAATCGCGGAAAGCATCGTCCGGATATGGCCGTTGATGAATCGGAGCGTCGCTTCGTATCGGACCGCGTTGTCGGCGAATTGCATTCGTTCCAAGTCCATATCAACGGTGTTGCTGTCGATCGCGGACTGGACCGGAACGCGATACTGGAGCGTCCCGGTACCACCCGATTGACCTGCTGCAGGATCGACATGCCTCGAGTCGGTCCGAGCTAGCGAGCCTGTGCGCGATGTTGCAGAAGTCCCAGCCGTCGCCGCACGCAACGCCGCACCGAAATCAAAATCCGTTGCTTTGTAGTTAGGCGTATCCGAGTTCGCGATATTCGCGGCCAGCACCTTCTGTCGCTCTGCACGCAGAACGAGTGCTTGGGATTGGAAGTCGAGCCCCTTGGTGATCTGATCAATCATTGCGTCTCCTGCGTGAAAAGAATCCGGACAAACTCGACACGGACACGTTCACATGCATTGCATTCTGCAAGTACGATCAGTCCGGCGATCAACCAAGCAGATGCGCTTTTGCCCCGCTATTTCCGACTTGGAGCCGGGGACTGGTGAGATAACGTGTGGTCCGCCGCAAACTGCACGGAGCAATTGATCAATGCGTAACTTCGGGTTTCAGCAATCGGCGCTTCTCTTTGTCCTCGCGATATCTGCACTTGGAGCACACGCGAGTCGCATCGAGCCGATCGATCCCGCCGAGATTGCGCGTATCGAATCGAGTTTGAAGGCGTATATCGACAAGGAGACGGCTTCCTTGCCGGGGCGCGTCGAAATCGCGTTTGCGGCGAATCGAGTCCGCACGCATGCGGCCCCTTGTAGTGATCTTGAACCCTTCGTCCCGCAGGGCGCAAAGCTCTGGGGCCGGGCCAATATCGGATTGCGATGCAAGGACACGAACATCCGCTGGAACGTGTTCGTGCCCATCGAAGTACGGGTATTCGTTCCCGCGCTGACCGCCGCGCGGAACTTGAGCTCCGGCCAATCTCTGGAAGCGGAAGATTATCTGCTGAGGGAAATTGACATTACGCGCGAACCGAACGGTGTCATGACCGATCCCGCGCAGCTCGATGCGCGGATCACGACACGGCCGGTTCCTGCGGGAACTGCCCTGCGCACCGACATGCTGAAGATTCGACCAACCATTACATCCGGCGATCTGGTGAAGGTGGTCTATATGGGGAGTGGCTTTACGATTGCGTCGGAGGGCAAAGCCCTGGCATCTGCGTCGACCGGTCAGTCGCTACGCGTCCAGATGGACTCGGGTCGAATCATCAATGGGATGGTTCGTAGCGGTCCAATGGTGGAATTGAACTGAGGGTGGCACGAATCCCTGAACTTCCCATCCAAACATCCGCCTAACTTCTCGGGAATGAACCGCGGATATATTCAAGTTTCTATCCGCTGCCCCGATAATCCTATGAGGATTCGGTTAACTAGTTCTATTGAAGCCGCGGATGATGGCAACATCAGCCGCTCTTCGACCCGGAGGGTACCGTGAAGATTGGACCATCATTCGACTCGAAACGCGTCAGCGCCTTGGTACCAAACAAGACCGACGCCGCACGACCGTCGCCTTCCAGCACGCCCGCTACGCCAGCTGCCGCCGTGCGCCTGTCAGAGCTTTCAACCCGCCTCGCTGATCTTGAAGCCCGGTTGAGCGGCACCGAGGCGTTTGACCAGAAACGGATTGACGAGATCAAACAGGCGATCACCGATGGCCGTTTCTCGGTGAATTCGGGGGCCGTGGCCGACAAATTGATCGAGCATGTTCGCGAGATGCTTGCAGGAAAAAGGGCCTGAACCACCGTTCCCAGTTCAGGATTTGCAGTCCTTCATCGATCATGACATGAGCAGCGCGCCCCGCCAGCCTTTGCACGACCTCCGAACTTCCGTTGAAAAAGAATGTGCGGCGATGGAAGACGTCATCGCCATTCTGCGGCGCGAACAGGAACAGCTTGTATCAGGCTCCTCCGAAGGGCTCGATATCGTAGTGAGCGAGAAGAATGCAAGCCTTGATATGCTCGAACGGAAGCGTCAAGACCGCTTGACCACGATGAACAAAGTGGGCGCACCCACCGATCCCGGAATGATCGACCAATTCGTGGGCGCCGATACACTGCTCGCCCGGGTGTGGCAACGGCTTCGCGCCCTTGCCCGCGAGTGCCAGCGCGTCAACGCATTGAACGGCCGCCTGGTCAACGTTCGTTTGCAGTTTGTAGATGGACGCCTCGATACCCTTCGCCGGGTCCGTGGAAATCAATCGGTGTATGACACCGACGGTCGCTCCGGCTACCCGCAATCCAGTCGCATCATCGCGGCAGCCTGATATCTTCGAGTGACTGCCTGAGCTTCCGCGCGGTTGCGGAGAGATCGGTCCGACCAACATCGGTACGCCCGCGCGTCCATTGACCGCCGGCTCGAATTCTGACGCGATCACCGATCGATCGCCCCAACTTCACGGTAAGTTGCCCCGCTTCTGAATTGGATAGTCGCCCAACCCCGAACAGCCATACGGCGCCGGGCGACCCGCGCAATGTCCGTGCTACCACTCTTTCATTTTTGATCGAAGGCGCGATACGGCCTGGCTGTGCAACTGGCAAATCCGCGATTCAGTGACACCGAGAACCGCCGCGATTTCCCTGAAATTTAGCTCCTGCTCGTAATACATACCCATGAGAAGTCTCTCGCGCTCCGGGAGGCCATCGATTGCACCGACTAGCGCGACGCGAAAGCGCTGATCCTGGATCGCTTCCACCGGGTCCGACCTGTTGTCGGGGCAGTTCCGGTCGAGAAAACTGTCGCTGCCCGAATCGTCCTCATCGGAAAAGTCCTCGAGGTATAGAAGTTGATGGCAGCGCGCATCCTGCAACATCGTCTGGTACTCGTGAAGGGGAACCCCGATCTCCTTGGCGATCTCAGTCTCGAGCGGGGGACGTTGGAGTCGCTGCTCCAATTTTGAAATGGTTCTTTCAATCTCCCGCTGACTCTTGCGCAAGCTGCGCGGAAGCCAATCGCTCGCTCGCAGCTCATCCAGCATCGCGCCACGAATTCGTTGGGTTGCGTAGGTTTCGAATTGCACGCCCTGTCCCTCCTCGAATCGCGACGCCGCATCCATCAGTCCGATCAGACCGGCCTGGATGATGTCGTCGGCTTCCACGCTTGCAGGAAGCTTGGCGAGCAGATGGCTTGCCATCCGCTTTACCAACGGTGCATATCGCTCGATGTAGTCCTCCCGGTCAATCTGGCCAGTTGCCGTATACATCTCGTTCTCCTTGTGAATCAATGCGGTACCGCGGGTTGATCGCTCTCGCGGTCGAATGTTGGAAACTCTGCAAGGCGCCATGCGAGCACGCGCGTCGCAAGCTGCGCGAAGGCGCCGGCAATAGCCGATGGATCCTCGTCTTGCGATGAAAATGATGCCGATGGAACCGCTCCTTCAAATTCGGGAGCAATTCCCAGAAAACGTAACGCAGTGCCTGAGATTCTCGAGTGGACCAGTGCGGCACTCGATTCATCGCGTTCACCGACAACCACCACCCGATAGCGATGTGGCCGGGCACAGGTCCGCTTGATGGTGAGGTATGTCGACCGAATGGATGCCGGATCGCCGCCGGTAGTGAGGAGAATTTCGCCCTCGATTTCCATGATGCGAGCGATCGCCGCAGGATCAGAAAAATGGATCAGCACCAGGTCGGCAGGTTCCGGCGCGTGGGCAAAGGCGCCCATTAACTGTCCCACCGTCAGACCCCTTTTTTTCAGCCCTTTCAACTGGTCACGAATCAGGGCCACCTGGACATTGGAACTGGCGATGGCGATGGCGTCGGCGTATTCGCAACGACCTGCCACGAGATCATCAAGTGAGTAGGCAAGCTCGCTACCAAGCATTCGTCCGCATTCGCCATCGCCCTGATCAATCAGAAGCACTCGCTCTCCGAGGCCAATCAGGTCACGCGCGAGCATGGTTGCAACCCACTCACTTCCTTCATGGCCGATCACAGGCAACACCCGGACCGTCGAGCGCGTGAGCATTCGACGCAGTCCCGAGGCTTGATCGAATGACACTGACTGGGTCCCCGTTTCTTGTCTAGCGAACATGCGCCGCACTGTTACGAACCTCCAACGTTGACTGTGGGCGTGCGGGACGGAAAGCATCGGCTCGCAACGCGGTACGGAGCAATCGGGATGCATCCGGAATCTGAAGATCCTCTGGAACGCGCTGGCCATTGGCCACGTAGCGCAATCGCTGTTTGAAGCGCAGAAGCACGCTGATGGCCGGTGCGAGTTTCACCGCTTCGTCAATCTTGGTAAGGATGGTGCCGACGGCGGTGCGCCCGCGATAGAACTCCACGACCTCCTCCTGGGTTTCCGGTTGGCTCGGCGCCGCGAGGAGCAGCAGGCGCTTAACACGGCACTCATCGAGGAAATCCAGATTCTCTTGCACACGACCGTCTCTCTGCCCCATACCGATCGTATCGATAAGGATGAGGCGTCGATCCTGCAGCATGTCGAGCGTACGATGCAGCCAATCGAAGTCGTGGACCGTATGAACCGGTACACCGAGGATCTTTCCATAAATGCGAAGCTGATCCGGTGCGCCGATTCGATACGTGTCCGTCGTGATCAAACCGACACTTTGTGCGCCATAACGCACGGCGCATCGCGCAGCGAGCTTCGCCGCAGTCGTCGTCTTGCCCACACCTGTCGGACCGGTAAGCGCGAAAATTCCCCCCGTTTCAACGACATCCTCCTCGGCCGTTCCGCACGCAAGCGAGCGAGCGAGGCGCGCCTCGACCCAATCGCGCGCCTGGATGACCGAATACGCGACGGGCAGCCCATGGAGCGCTGCGTCAACGAGCGCGACCTGAAAGCCAACACCCAGAAATTCACGGCGCAGCATCGCCGGAACGATATGGGCACCACGATCCGAGGCCGCAACCCGCGGAGCTTCGCCCCGACCTTCCACCAGGGTACGGAGCGACTTGAGCTCATCGAGAATTGCCCGCTCCTCAACTTGCGGACGACTCGGATTGGTGGGCTCCGGCGCGCCCAATATGCGACTCGGTTGTTGCCTCATCGGTGCCGCTGCATGACCGGGCCCTGCATTGATTACTTTCGCGCTCGCTCTGCGCTGCCGATCATCCGGCGTCGGCTCGCCATCAAGGCGCGCGACTGCGGATAACGTAGCATCGGCGCCGGCGGGTTCATGAGGCACGCGGACCGTACGCACAATTGGCGCGCTATCTGCGCTTGATGCTTGAGGCAACGCTTTGGATTCCATCAGACCTTGTCCATCGGACTTGGTCGGCCGGCGACCTTTCACGAATTCGACAAAACTGAATGGCTTTTTGGGGTTCTCGGATTCCCATGAGAACCCTGGAGTCGAAGCATGTTCGCGTTCGAGACGTTGCCGAAGATCGGGTTGTCCTGCCGCCTGTAGATGTTGAGGAGCGGCTGCTGAGCTCCTCAATTGCATGGCGACCTGTTCGGCGACGGAAGGCCGTGCCGCGACTTTGCCTTCGGACGAATCGGACTCGACCGCACCAACCAGACTTTCGAATTCGCTCTCGGCGATCGCGACCACCTCGACACCGTTGTGTGTCGAGCGATTCGAGAGGATTACCGCATCGTCGCCGAGCACCTCCCGCACTTTGGTCAATGCTGCACGCGCGGTTGCCGCTACAAATTTTTTGGGTTTCATGCCGCAGCTCCAAGGATTGCGCTCACGCGTATGGTTCTAGTGTCTGGAATCTCGGCGTGCGCGATCACTTTTAATTGTGGAACCGCTCGACGCAACAGTTTCGCCAGAGGTGACCGCAGTCGGTCGGGCACCAGGAGCGCAGAGGGCTGTCCGATGCTCTCCTGTCGATCGACGAGCTGCTGGGCGTTCCGCATCAAACCCTCGGCGAGAGTCGGCTCGATGCCAAGCGCCTCACTCGACGTCGCGACTGCTTGATGCAAGACCTTTTCAAGATCGGGCTCAACGACGATGACCTGCAACTCCTCCACACCACCATAGAGGCTCTGCACGATCGCAGGCCCGAGTGCTATACGAACTGCGGCGGTGAGCTCGGCGACGTCTTGAGTACGCGCAGCCTGTTCCGCAACGGCTTCGATAATCGTCCGGAAATCGCGAATGTGGACGCCGTCGTCGAGCAGGTTCTGAAGGACACGATGCAATATCGCAAGCGGAATCATCTTCGGAATGACATCCTCGATGAGCTTTGGCGCGCCTTTCGCAAAATGATCCACGAGCGCCTGGACCTCCTGTCTGCCCAAGAGGCGTCCGGCACTCTTTCCTATCAGGCTGTGAAGATGCGTCGCAACCACAGTTGCGGCATCGACAACGGTGTAGCCGCCGAGCTGGGCCCCTTCTCTTTGATCGGTATCGATCCAGACGGCAGGCAATCCGAATGCCGGATCCTTCGTCTGCTGTCCTTGCAGCGTTCCCGATGCGTTCCCCGGATTGATCGCAAGCAGCGAATTTGCGTGCGACTCGCCTTCTCCGATCGTGACCCCTTTCAAGCTGATGCGGTAGCCGTTGGGGCGCAATTCGAGGTTGTCGCGGATGTGCACCGGCGGAGGCAGGAAGCCAACTTCCTGCGCAAATTTTTTGCGAATCCCCTTGATGCGCTTGAGCATCTCGCCGTCCTGCTGGCGGTCGACCAATGGAATCAATCGATAACCCACTTCGAGTCCAAGAACATCGATCGGTACCAGGTCGTCCCAAGTTGCCTCGGCGCCATCAGGGTTGGGCGCGGTTGTTCGGGCCGGTTCCGCCGCCAACGCCGCCTCCGCGATCTGCTCTTTCCTGATCCACCACGCCGCACCACCAATTCCGCCAGCGAGGAGCAAGAACGCAACATGCGGCATCCCTGGAATGATGCCGAGCAATCCGAGGATTCCCGCCGTGACGAATAGCGCCTGTGGCATCGACAGCAACTGCTTTGATAGTTGCTGCCCGATGTCTTGGTCTTTCCCGACACGGCTCACAATCAAGCCTGCGGCTGTGGAGATCATCAACGCGGGGACTTGCGCAACCAGACCGTCGCCTATCGATAGCAGCACATAGTTATTGGCTGCCTGCGCCAATGGCAGGTCGTGCTGCAATATCCCTATGAAAAGACCACCAACGATATTGACGAACAAGATCAAGATCCCGGCGATGGCGTCCCCTCGAACGAATTTGCTCGCGCCGTCCATCGAACCGTAGAAATCAGCCTCCTGGGCGACTTCCAGGCGCCTGCGCTTCGCCTCGTCTTGCTCGATGAGGCCGGCATTGAGGTCGGCGTCGATTGCCATCTGTTTGCCTGGCATTGCGTCCAATGCAAACCGTGCACTCACCTCGGCAATGCGGCCCGCACCTTTGGTAATGACGACGAAGTTGATGACGACAAGGATCACGAAAACGACGAATCCAACAACGAAGTTCCCGCCGACCAGAAAATTCGCGAATGCTTCAATCACTTTCCCGGCCGCATCGGGTCCGGTATGTCCATTGAGCAGCACTGCACGGCTCGATGCCACGTTAAGGGATAGGCGCAACAGCGTAGTTATCAGGAGCACCGTCGGAAACACGGCGAATTCAAGGGGTTGTCTGGTATATGTGGCTACGAGAAGAACCAACATCGACACAGCGATATTGAATGTGAACAAGAGGTCCAGCGCGAAAGGCGGCAGCGGCAACACCATCATCGCGATAATCATGAGGATGAGCAGCGGAACCGCCAAGCGGTTTGCCTGCATGTCGCGTAGCCAGTTGAATGAAAGAAAATCGTTCACGCGATATCCGGATCTACGTTGTGCATTGATAGGGACCTGTGATGTAGTCGTTATCGAAGAGCGCCATTTGGATCAAGGCCTGCCGGAATATCGACCGGTTCAAATGAGCCCAACGTCGCCGCATCAACGCCCTTCCGCAGGCGGAATACATAGGCGAGGACCTGCGCTACCGCTTCGAAAAGTGCCTCGGGGATGCGGTCCCCGATCTCTGCATGTTTGTTGAGGGCGCGTGCCAACGCGGGGGACTCCATCACAGGCACGTTGGCGGATCGCGCCAGCGCACGAATGCGCTCAGCCACCAGTTCAACGCCCTTCGCCACTACCCGTGGTGCGCCGTCTTCGTTGTCGCGATAGGAAAGCGCGACAGCGAAATGCGTCGGATTGGTGATGACGACATCGGCTTTTGGAACCTCTTCCATCATTCGACGCCGCGCCATTTCCCGCTGGAGACTTCGAATGCGCTGGCGCAATTGCGGGTCGCCTTCGGTTTCCCGCGACTCCCGCTTCAAGTCTTCCATGCTCATCCGAAGCCCATGGTGGTGTCGCCACAACTGAAGCGGAACATCAACCATTGCCACCAGGGCCAAGGCAAGCACCAACGCCAACACCCCAGTCAGGACCACCCTTACCATTTGCGCCAATCCGCCCTCGTGCGCTTGAGCGACAAGCTCGGCAAATTCCGGTACCGCATTCCATAGAAACATACCGATGACGACCACGATCACGATCGCTTCCAACATCACCTTGAATAGCTCGGTCAAGCTTTTCGCCGAAAACATTCGGCCGAATCCCTTGATCGGATCCAATTTGGTGAAATCCGGCATTACGGGTTTGAACGTGAAAATCCATCCGCCAAGACCGATGCTTGCCATCGCGCCAGCGGCTGCGATCAGCGCGATTAATGGCAAAACGATGGCACCAGCGTCGAAGACCAGCGTGCCTAGCCGTGCCGGCAAAGCGCTGGATTCGAGGACATGCTGGTGATCAAATTGGAGAGCATTGCGAAGAAACAACGAGTACCGCGCCATCAGGTGCGGGCCAGCCATCCAAAGAATGCCCGCGGCGGTCCCGATTACCGCCAGATGCGCGAGCGCACGCGATCGCGGAATCTGCCCCTCCTCGCGCGCTTGCTCGAGTCGTCTGGGTGAGGCCGGTAAGTTGCGTTCCTGATCAGAATCGGATTGAGTGGCCATGCCAGGTGAGATCGGATGAAGTCGTCACCTAGCATTATTTCGATATCCGACGTACGCATTGGGCCGAACACCGCCCCTTTAACCGGCCTATTTGGGAAGGCCTACCAACACGTGATCAAGTGCCCAATGTCGCGTTGCCCTCGCCAATCGTTGAGACGCGATTGCGCGTCGAACGGGATCGATTCCGCGACTACGGTGCGTCGCGTGGCAAGCATGCAATCGAGAGTGTGACTTTGAAGGTTCGGCGTAGGGCGGACTGGCGCCGGAAACGCCTCCCAACATTTCCGGCGCCAGCGCTGGAGCAGCGACGCAGGGGGTTCGCCTCAGGATCCCCTGCACCTATTCAGTTGCGCTCCCACGACCGCTCCGGTTTAGTGCCTACAACCGGCTCGGTTCCATTCTGCGTGCCCTTGCAAATGGCCTGTCGGCCTAACACGGCGCGGCGTCTAACCTCATCTGATCAGACTGAGGAAAAACACCGAAAGCGCACGATCATGAGTTGTCGACTGTTGCTCAAAAGCCAAGTGACTCGAGCAAATCGTCGACCTGGATCTGATCCGTAACAACATCTGTGCGCCCTGCGGTGTTTACCTGTGGTCCTTCCAGGTCGCCTGGATTGACCCCCTGCCGGCGCTCCGATGGCACTGTCTCGATCAGCACCTTCACCATTTCGCCTTCCATTTTCTGCACGAGTGACGAGAGGCGATTGATGACCTGGCCAGTGAGATCATGGAAATCCTGGGCCATCAGGATCTCGGTGAGCTGATGTTGAGTGGCTTCGGAACGGGTCTGGGTCTGCACCATGAAGATTCGCGATTCGTGCGCGAGAGACCGAAAGTCTTCAATCTTCATATCGCCCTTGAAGAAGAGCTCCCATCCTGCCGAGAGTTTGGAGGCCTGATCATGCAGTTGCCGCTGTTCGTTCTGCCCCACCTCAACAGCCGCCAATGCTCGATCCGCCGCCTGCCCGGTGAGCTTTGCAATATAGCCGAGCCGATCGCGCGCATCAGGAATCTCCGCCGCAGCCGACTCAAGCGCCTTGTCAAACCCAAGCTCTCGCAAAGCCTCATGTAACTGGCGCGTAAGATTGCCGATCCGGTTGTACATCCCATCGCCCTCGACGATGACCGTTGCATCTTCCGAATTCACATCGGACGCGGCGGTTGCATTGGATGCCACCAACGGGGTCGAATGCGCGGACATGATTTCACGCTGCCTGTCCTCCGACATGGTGTCAAACAACGCTTCGAGGTCTTCGTCTGCTGCCGTTTCGGTGGCTGCCATTGTTCTTCCCTTCTAGGCCGGCTGCATTTTGGCGAGAATCTTCGCGAGCTTTTCTTCCAGCGTGACCTTGGTGAACGGCTTGACGATATAGCCGTTTGCGCCGGCCTGTGCCGCGTTGACGATGTCTTCTTTCTTCGCCTCTGCGCTCACCACCAACACCGGAATCTTGGCCAATGCCGGCTCCGCCCGCATGCCGCGAATCAGATCGAACCCGGTCATGTTCGGCATGTTGATATCGGTAATGACGAAATCGAACTTTCCCGCTTTCAGTTTGGCCAATCCTACTTGTCCGTCTTCGGCTTCGTCTACGTTCGCGTAGCCCGCCTCCTTCAGAAGGTTGCGAACGATCCGCCTCATCGTAGAGAAATCGTCCACGACGAGGAACTTCATGTCTGAATTTGCCATTGAATTACTCCTGGTCCCACTGCCATCGAATCATTGTGCGAGATGCTTGGACAGATCCATTCACTCGCATCCAATTGGGAAATTTTTTGCGGTTAAACCCCAACCCATTGCCGAGGGCACGTCTTCACTGCGGATCTTTCGCTTCATGCACCGTCAGCTCTTCTGCCAGCTCCTCGGCGTTGCGTACATCCACCTTACCGAGCTCACGGACAACTTTGGTCTCGGTCGCCTTGTTCATTACGATGATGCTGATCCGTCGATTGACCGGATCGTTTGGATCGTCGGCGTTCAACATCACCGAGGCTCCGACGCCAACCACGCGTAGAATTTTCTTTTCATCCATCCCGCCCGCGATCAATTCTCGCCTCGACGCGTTGGCGCGATCCGACGACAGCTCCCAATTGCTATACCCTCGTTCGCCCGACTGATATTGTTTCGCGTCCGTATGACCCGCGAGCGTCACTCTGTGATCGACAGAATTGAGGATGGTCCCGATCTCTCTCAGGAGCTGGCGCATATATTCCTTCACGACGGCACTTCCGAGATCGAACATCGGTCGTGATTGGCCATCGACAATCTGAATACGCAACCCTTCAGTGGTGATATCGAGCCGGATCTGATCGCGGATCCGCTCGAAATTCGGCATCTTCGCGAGGATGTCTTCGATCTCCATCTTCAACAACGCGAGCCGCTTTTTTTCCAACTCCGTTTCATCAATAGCGGGCGCCGGCTTTCTTTTTCCTCGCTCGACCTTCTCGATCGACGGCCTTTGGCTCTGGATCTCACTGTTGATCGCGGTCAAGCCCAGCGATCCCCCCTGGATGACCTTTCCCGTCTCTCCCGCGCCGGATCCACCGGTCATTCCCACCTTGAGCGGCATTCGAAAGTAATCGGAGATACCTTGCAATTCTCCTTTTGTGGTGGACCCGAGGAGCCACATCAACAGAAAGAACGCCATCATCGCCGTCACGAAATCCGCATAGGCAATCTTCCACGCACCCCCGTGGCGAGCGTGGCCACCTTTCTTGATCCTCTTGATGATGATCGGTTGGCGTGCGTCGTTGCCGTTGGCCACCTTGGACTCCAAAAGTCGATTCGCATGATTCCGGGATCGACTGGGCAGGGTTGCTGATCCGGAGTCGCCTGGCGCGATTCGCCGAGGCGTCGCGCTGACGTGCAAAGTGTCATCGGCGGATCCCGCTGACACTTGATTGTTGGACAACTCCCGTTCGCCACATTCGGCAGGACACGCTGCTGAATGCAGCGCTCATCCAAGTTTCGGCATCTCGCGAAACTGTGAGTCCGCGGCAGCGTCGCTCACTCAAACAATGCGGAACGAACCGCGCTTGCGACGCGACGGACTGCGCTAGCGGCACCAGTCGACGTTCTAGTTCTACTTCCGCCCGCAAACCGACGGAAGTAGGTGGCCCAGTTTGAAGAACGGCTATTGCGTTACGAGGTCGGCGGCTCGAATGACGGCCGCTCCATTCGCCGAATGCGAGCGGCTCTGGAGGCTTCCTGCACGAGTCTTTCCGGCCCGCGCCGGCGGATTGCACAACCCACAAATAAAGCCGGAAATCGGCTCGTACTTGTGAATAACGAATCGGCCACCGCACTCCGTGCAACTCGCCGAATCAAGCATTCCAGCGTCGAAAAACTTCACCAGGCGCCACGCTCGGGTCACTGAAAGAACTTCCGGCAATCCACACAACTGCAGATGCTCTTGATAGAGACGATACGCTTTTACCAGCGCGTCTACGCGGTCGATGCCGGTCGCCTTCGATACAGCGTTGAACAGGTTGATGAAGAGCGAGCTGTGGATGTTCGGTTGCCACGTAATGAACCAATCGGTCGAAAACGGCAGCATTCCCTTGGAGGGAGAGACACCTGCAACTTCCTTGTAGAGCCGCAGCAGACGCTCTCTAGATAGAGCAATCTCGGACTCCAGAACCTGCAATCGTGCGCCCATGCGGATAAGGTCAACTGCTCTGCCTACCTCGCGTGCATCTGCAACGACACTTTTTGTCCGTACCTTGGCGTGGGAGGGGAGATTGATCATGCAATCCCTTCAGCCGGTTGGCTCGCCATGAGTATCGAAGCGTGCACGGATTTGGTGGCTGACTGAACACCATGATCGGTCAAGAGGTTCCACACGATTTCATCGTCAAAGCGGAAACGGCAGATCAGCACGTTTCTAGCGGCGATGCGCAACATCTGCGCAATGGTGAGGCCGGCAATCATTTCCGCGACCTCTTCCGACAAGCCGATTCTCACGATTGCTTCGGCGGGATCCTGGCGAACCAGGTTTTGCACCAACACCATGTAGGAGAGATTTGCTTCGCGGATTTCGTTCAACAACTGCTCATTGTTCATCCATACACCTTCTGACGAGAGGCTTTCCGCTGTTATGCCAATCCGTTCACACTCCGAATCCCCGAGTCGGAACTGGCAGGTCTTCAATCGACGGCGCCATTTTCGGCGGAACCATGTTGGAACTTAAGGACCGATGCCCCAATTGCGTACACATCGTGAAATGGACGTTAAGGTAAGTCACGTTTCGACGATTTTGACGATGTGTGCGTGAATTCACGTTGATCCTTCGCCGGTAACGACTAGGTCACATTGACGTATCGAATCACCTTTAAGGATGATTCCCGAAGCGGAGGATTCCTCTGCCTGTCTCAAGTTCGTGAATCGCAAGTCCGATAACCTTTACAACGGCGATTCACTGAACAATACAGTGAGCGCCAAAGCGGTTAGATACCCTGCGGCCAAGAGATCCCGACGTTGCTCAATCGATTCGAGCGCGCTGGCCTCCAAAGCCGCAAAGTGGAGGTCGGGGTGACACGAGAGATCGTCACCCCAGGGATCAGCTAATCGCACGTCGTTCTCCTTCCAGCGAACGGGACTCGATCGAATTCGAGAACCTATCTCGCACCGTGGTGCATCACACACACACCTCTGGAAGGGAACGCAAATGGCAATGATGATCAACACCAATGTCGAAGCATTAAACGCACAGCGCAATCTTGGTAGATCTAATAATGTCCTGAGCACTGCATTGCAGCGCCTGTCTTCAGGCCTACGCATCAACAGTGCGAAGGATGATGCTGCGGGTCTCGCGATCTCGGAGCGCATGACGAGTCAGATTAGCGGCCTGAATCAAGCTGCCCGCAATGCCAACGACGGCATCTCGCTCTCGCAAACCGCAGAAGGTGCGCTGAGCTCGATGAACGACACGCTGCAACGCATCCGCGAGCTTGCTGTGCAATCGTCGAATGCGACGAATAGTGCGACCGACCGCCAAGCGATGCAAAACGAGGTCAACCAACTCGTGGCCGAACTTGATCGTCAGTCCGTCGCCGCTGAATTCAACGGCATGAAGATCTTCGACGGATCGTTTGGTACGGCCACGTTCCAGGTCGGCGCGAACGCGAATCAGACGATTTCCACCACCACATCGAATTTTCGTACTGCTCAGTATGGAGTGAATCGCATTACAGGCCAGGCATCCTCGGGCGCCGCGGCAACTGCTGCGCAGATGGCAGCCGGAACAGGCAATCGGATCAATGGCGAAACGCTGGTCGTTAATGGATCACTAGGATCTTCTTCGATTACGGTCGTTGATTCGAGCGCGAAAACAGTCGCCGACCAAGTCAACGCTGTCACGGCCAGCACGGGGGTCAAGGCGACAGCGAAGACCGAGATCACCAACCTTGCATTCGGCGCAGCGGGTAGCTACTCGTTCACATTGAAGTCGGATAATGCAACGGCAGTTACCGTTGCCTTCAGCTTGACGGCTGTTACTGGCAATGACTCACTTGCCGCGGCTGTTACCGCCATCAACGATCAGTCTGCAAAGACCGGAGTAGTCGCTAGCGTCAATACTGGTGGCACTGGACTCTCATTGACCAACCAGACCGGGAACACGATCTACCTCGCCAATACGGCCGCCACGAATGCCGGCGCGATCACAGGTGGCGGCGGGACAGTCACCGCCGCCCTCGGAGCGGACAATTCCATCGCAATTACCGGTCAACTCACACTGCTGTCGGAAAAAACATTCAGCGCGACGGGTACTGCGGCCGAGACGCTGACGGCCGCGAGCGCGAGCTCGTCTTTAAGTGCCGTGAGCACCTTGGACATTACATCGTTCGCGAATGCGCAACTCGCCGTCGATATCGTCGACGGTGCCATTGCTTCAATGACCGCGCAACGGTCGAAGTTCGGTGCAATGCAGTCGCGCTTCGAGACGACTATTGCCAATTTGAATGTGGCATCGGAGAACCTGAGTTCCGCGCGCAGCCGCATCCGCGACACCGACTATGCCCAGGAAACGGCCACGCTCACCCGCGGTCAGATCCTACAGCAGGCCGGCACTGCAATGCTCGCGCAAGCAAACGCGCTACCGAACTCAGTGTTATCACTTCTACGCGGATAAAGAAATTCTCGAGAAACCGGCGGAGCAATGGGCTCCGCCGGCCAGTGACGAAGAAACTGCGGAAACGCTCACGGCACTGAACCAGCCGGAAGTCCGACCTACCATCGGCGGCCCTAACACCAGCGTTTCATCCGATCCCCGGTGTTAGGAGAAGGCGGTTCCTGAACCATCGGCCATACCCGGATCCTTATTCGCTCAGACGCGCCCGCCATCATCGTCGCTCGCGGGCATATTCATTTTCAGAGTTGTGGGTTCGGGCCATTTTTCGAAACGAACCTGGATGAGGGAGGCTCGGGAGCCAATTCACGCGAGAACCAGTGCCTTCGGAACCCCACCTAGGGTTCCAACGCATCGCGAGCACCTCAAGGTTCGTCACGTCCATCCGATAACTGCCACAAGGGCGATTCTCTGGAGGGAACGGGGAACGCCGAGGCGGGAGAAATCCAGCCACCGCTAACCCTCTGGACGGAGTTTGAGCATGCAAATCAATACCAATGTAGCTTCCCTGAACGCACAGAGAAACCTTTCGCGATCGAGGGACATTCTCGGTACAGCCCTGCAGCGACTCTCATCGGGTCTGCGTATCAACAGCGCCAGGGATGACGCAGCCGGTCTCGCGATCAGCGAGCGGATGACCTCTCAAATCATGGGTCTCAATCAGGCGGCGCGTAACGCGAACGACGGCATATCCCTTTCGCAAACGGCCGAAGGAGGATTGAGCTCGATAACCGATACCTTACAACGGATTCGTGAGCTCGCCGTGCAATCGTCCAACGCAACCAATAGCTCAACGGATCGCCAAGCATTGCAGAACGAGGTCAATCAGCTCGTCGCCGAACTAGATCGCCAATCCGTCGCGGCCGAGTTCAACGGCATGAAGTTATTTGACGGGTCCTTTGGAACCGCAACCTTTCAGGTTGGGGCAAATGCGAATCAAACGATTTCCGCGACTACAGCGAATTTTCGGACGGCCCAGTACGGCGTCTATCAAGTGGCCGGTCAAGCTTCATCCGGAGCCGTTGTCACCGACGCCAACGTCTTGGCAGGTACCGGAAACCGGACGAACGGCGAGACCCTCGTCGTCAACGGTTTCCTCGGCTCGTCGACTATTGCGGTCGTTGACTCCAGCGTGAAAACGATTGTCGATCAGGTAAATGCCGTGGCGCCGGTAACCGGCGTAAAAGCGACCGGCAGAACGGAAGTCACGAACATGACTTTCGCATCCGTGGGCAGCTATGCGATCGGTATCAAATCGGACAACGCGGCAGCCATCACCGTCTCGTTTAGTCTTTCAGCCACTTCCGGCAATGACGCGCTTACCGTTGCGGTCACTGCAATCAACGATCAATCCGCAAAAACGGGCGTCACGGCGACGGTGAATACGGCGGGTACGGGGCTTGTACTGTCAAACGCAACCGGCAATACGATTTACCTCGCCAACTCGAATGTGGCGAATACCAACGCCGGAGCAATCACGGTTGGTGGTGCCACGCTCGCTGCTGCGGGTGCCGTCGGCAACAACGTGGCGATCACAGGTCAGCTGACTTTGCTATCGGAAAAATCGTTTAGCGCAACGGGAACCGCAAATGAATCGCTGGGCGCCGCGAGCGTTAGCTCATCCCTTAGCGCCGTGAGCACCCTCGACGTCACCACGTTTACAAACGCACAAATGGCACTTTCGATCGTGGACGGAGCGGTGGCATCGGTAAGCACTCAGCGAGCAAAATTTGGCGCTATACAGTCCCGCTTCGAAACCACTATCTTAAATCTGCAGGTGGCCGCCGAAAATCTAAGCGCATCTCGCAGTCGCATTCGAGACGCGGATTACGCTGCCGAGACCGGGGACCTTACACGCGGCCAAATCCTGCAGCAAGCGGGCACCGCGATGCTCGCGCAAGCGAATCAACTACCGAACAGCGTCCTGCAGCTGTTGCGGGGCAGCTAGCGGCGTAGCGTTGCGGCTTGAGGCCGCTCTATTGCCCATATGATCCTAAAGACGAAGGGGTCGGATGCCGAAATACCAGGCATTCGACCCTTCGGTCTATCTAGAGTCACCGAAAGGAACCAACCACATCCGGCTTGCCACGAGGTAGCGCCATGCAGATTTCGACGGGAGGAGACGCCCCACCGCTTCCTAAGAGCGTGCCGCCTATCGAAGAGAAGGCGTGGGCACCCCGCACGGTCCCGACTGGGCCGAGTAACGCTTCACAAACAGCACCCGACCAAAACGCCATAAAGGCCGCCATTGCTACCGCTAATCAAGCGATGATCTCGGCGAACGCGCAAGTACAGTTCCAGTTTGATAGCGAATCGGGGCGCACCCTGGTAAGGATCGTGGACACCGAGTCGAAGACGGTGATCCGCCAAATCCCAACCGACGAGATCCTTGTCATCGCGCGCAACATCGATCGCCTTCAAGGACTGATCGTTCGAGGCGTTGCATAAGGATTCCCCGCGCCCGTCCCAACGCCCCTGACGCTGGAGGTATATCGCATGGCTACCGTATCTGGAGCGTCTTAAGGCGTCATCGATGTGGCGGGCATCGTCAGTCAGCTAATGACGATCGAGCAGCGGCCGCTTTCTAATCTCGCAAAAAAAGAAGCAGGAATTCAATCGAAGGTGAGCGCCTACGGTAGCGTCAAGGGCGCCTTGACCAGCTTTCAATCGTCATTCTCCAACCTGAACAATCTGGCGACCTATCAGTCCGTCAAAGCGACCTCGTCGGACGAAGCGCACGTGAAGGTATCCGCTGGCCCAACGGCCCCAGCCGGGTCTCACTCGATTCGCGTCACGAATCTTGCGAGCTCGCATGCAATCGCATCATCGAATTTCTCCTCTACCGGAGCGATCGTCGGAACAGGTACGCTCACGTTCCAGAAAGGCACGTCATCGGGAGGGGCCTTCACATCGAACCCCGCTTTTCCCACGAAATCGGTAACGATCGGGGCCGCTCAGAATACCATC
>JANMUI010000483.1:0-3069 GCA_031391405.1 Betaproteobacteria bacterium | reverse complement strand
CACCGTGCCGGTGGTCATCATCGGTGCCGGTGCCTGCGGGCTCACAGCCGCGCTCGCCGCGACCGAGGCCGGCGCCACGGTACTGATCCTCGAGCGGGACGACAAGCCAACCGGCAGCACCTCGCTATCGACCGGTCTGATTCCGGCAGCCGGCACCGCGCTCCAGCGCGCACATGGGATCGACGATTCACCCGAGCTGCTCGCGCGTGACATCACCAACAAGTCCAAAGGTCAAAGCGATCCGGTTATTGTCGATGCGGTCGCGCGTGCGTCGGGCCCTACGATCGATTGGCTTGCAGCAACACACCAAGTCGCGTTCACCTTGGTCGAGGGCTTTCTCTATCCTGGCCATTCGCGATTGCGCATGCACGGTACACCGCACCGCACCGGCACCGAGCTCCAAGCGGCGTTGCTGGGGGCAACCGCGCGGCTCGACATCGATCTTCTGACGAATGCGACAGTCACCGATCTCTACGCCGATGCAGACGGGAAAGTTGGCGCGGTGCGTTTCGCGCGTCCCGACGGCTCGTTGGAGACAGTCGGCTGTAACGCGGTGATCCTCGCATGCTGTGGCTACGGCGGCGACACAGACATGGTCCGTCAATACATTCCAGAGATCGCGGATGCGGAATTCTGGGGGCATGTCGGTAACCAGGGCGATGCGGTGAAATGGGGACTGGCCCTTGGTGCGGCGGCACTCGACATGGGCAGCTATCAGGGCCATGGCGGCGTTGCGCACCCGCACGGCAATCCGATGAACTGGGGCCTGTTGACCGAAGGCGGCTTTCAAGTCAACGCACTGGGAACGAGATTTTCCAACGAGGTGCGCGGCTATTCGGAGCAGGCGGTCGACGTGATCGCCCAGCCTGGGCGCATCGCCTGGGACATCTTCGATGAGATTCGCGAACGGCCCATCCTGGGCTTCACCGATTACCAGCAGGTCATGGCGCTGGGCGGCATCAAGAAAGCGCCGACCGTGCGCGGACTCGCTGACCTGCTAGGCCTCCCCGCGGATGCGCTTGAACGAACGATGGACGAGGTCGATGCAATGCGATCGGGCCGGCGCATCTGTCCCTGGGGCCGTGATTTTTCCGGGACCATGCCACTCAGTGCGCCATTTTGTGGCGTGAAAATCACCGGCGCCCTCTTCCACACACAAGGAGGTCTCGCCATCGATTCGACCGCCCGCGTATTGCGCGCCGATGGCTCGCCGCTGCCGAATCTGCTCGCCGGTGGCGGTGCGGCGCGCGGATTATCGGGGTCCTCGCGGTGGGGCTATTTCTCCGGTGGCGGGCTGCTCACCGCCACGACCTTGGGTCGAATCGCGGGAACAAGCGCGGCGCAGCTTGTCAGCCGTTCGCGCTGAGCGCGCCGACGCCCTACTCCTTCTGGTTGAATCCCGCGACGACCGGTTTGATATCTCGCAAGCGCGGCAATACATGCCGGCCGAACAACTTGATGCTCTTCTCGGTTTCGGCGTGCGTCATGAATCCCGTGCGCCCGATCATGGCGAGATGGCCGAAGCCACCCACGCTATCGTAGAAATCCATGATCTGCTCGTACACGGTATCGGGACTGCCCGCGAACAGGATCCCACGTTGCATCGCCTGCTCGGGTGTCACGCTCATGAGCGCCGCGGCATTCGCACCGACCGGTGCGACCTGCCCTGCCTTCGGCGCCCCCGCCGGGCTCGGTCTTGGCTTGGTCCGGTAGATCCCGGGCGCTGCCTCGGGCGGCGCGGTGCCGGGAAGAAATTGCAGGTACTGCGGCGCATGCTTGAGACTGGTGTTGAGAAACCAAAGCAGCTTCGCGCCGACCCGCATCCCCTCTTCATCGGTATCGCCGACCGCCACGAATGCGGCATAACCAAACCGCTCGGTCGTCGATTTCGGCAATCCCGCCTCGGCGCGCGCTTTGCGATTGGCGGCGTAGGCCACCCGTGTTCCTTCCGGGCCGCGCAGTACCAGCACATTCACCATGCCGCGGCGCCCGACTTCGGCGGCGGTCGACGGATCACCGGTTGCGGCCCACATCCGCGGCATCGGCTGCTGGTATGGGCGCGGCCAGATGTTCACATGGCGATGCGTGTAATGCTTGCCCTCCCAACTGAACGGGCCGTCCTGATGCGTAAGCGCTTTCGAGATGAGATCGATAGCTTCCCAGAAGCGCTCGCCGTTGTTGATCGGATTCGCATTGTTGGAGGCCATCTCGCTCAGCCCCGATTTCACGAAGCCGATCTCGAGTCGGCCGCGCGAGATCACATCGGCCGTCGCGTACTCTTCAGCCACGCGTACGACGTCGGGGCGAAGGGTAATCAAGGTACCAAGGGTCAGGATTCGCGCCTTCTTCATCTGGCGCGACAAGATTCCGACCAGCATTGGATTCGCCCCGAGCAGCGAATTGATCCCGGCATGATGCTCGGTGGCGGCGACATTAAAGCCCTCGTCGTCGCACAGCATGAATTCGTCGAGACACTCCTCGAACAGATTGGCCGCGATCACCGGATCACAGTATTTGTTCGGCAGGCTCGCGCGCACCGAATCGGCGGCATCGAGTACGTCTTTGGGGACATGGGGATACGGAATTTCGCAGTGATACCAAACGTCCATGAGTTTCTTCTCTGCCGGTTATGACGCCAAGAATCCGCTGACCCGCTTCACGAACGCTTCGCACTGCTCGATTTCAGGGTGATGTCCGGCCTCTGGAATCAGCTCGAAGCGCGCACCGGGAATCAGCTTTGCGTACGCCTCGCCGTATGCCGGCGTCACGATGCGATCGGATGCGCCCCACACCACCATGGTCGGCTGCTTGATGCGGTGAAGCCAGCGTTTGAGTTGCGGGTTGTACATGTACGGATGCCATCCATACCGGCAAAGTGAATCCCAATTGCGGGAGCGAACGACGAGCTGCTCGTCTTCCATCGCGTCGTAATCGGGCGCCCATTGCGCCGGCGCATGCCAGCTTCGGCGGACCACTTCTGCCGGATGTGTATTGAAGACATCCAGAATGTCCGGCGTTTCGCGATCGCTGATCTTGATGCCAAGCGCATCCACCAGCGTCCGGCGGCCA
>JANMUI010000480.1:0-30075 GCA_031391405.1 Betaproteobacteria bacterium | reverse complement strand
CTAGGCGCTCATGCGCAGGGAGTGATTGTGCCACCAAGGCACCTTGGTCGAGGTGTCGAGGAGTCCGGAGGCGATGATGATCGGCAGATGCGCGCGGCGGTGAAAGCGAACGTGGACCTCGCGCGCGGAGATTCTCACATCGGCGGGCGTGTCGATGAGATCGCGAAAGATGTGGCGGGCTTGGGCCTCGGCGTAGCCGCGCATGCACCGGGCGAGCAGGCGGTACAGACCGCTTGCGATCACCAATAGCGCCATATCGAAATCCACCTTCAGGCCGACGCTGGAGGACAGCGCATCCATGTGGAAGAAGCGCACCGCATCGGACAGCGCGTTCTCGATCAGCATGCGCTGCGCGTAACGGGTGATGAGCTTGGCGGGCGTGGATTGGCGATCATTGGTGATGAGGATGGTCGGTTCCTCGTGGCCCAAGTCGATCACGAAGAGCTGTCGGAAGGTGGCCCCGGCCAGCGCCACCGGCTGCTCGAACACGCGCGGGGTCTTGTACTTGCGTGCGGGCACCTCCAAGGTGACGCGGCGCCACGCCGAGGGGGCCAGATCCTCGATTTCGCTGAGCAGTGCTGGCGATCGGCGCCTGAGCGTGATGAAGGTAATGCCCTGTTGATCGAGTCGTGCCAGATGGGCGTAGGTGGTGAGGCGCGAATCGAACACCAGGTGTCGGGGATTGGCGCCATGGTGTTTCTTCCAAAACGCAATGAAGCGAAAGATCTCCTCGGCCTCTTCCCCCTTGCGCAGATCGGCGTTCGAGTAGCAAAACGCCCGTCCCTGGGCGTCTTGCGCCAGGAAGGCGAGCACGCTCGATTGTTGGCGGCTGCGCATCGACACGTAGTGGCGCTCCACTTGGGGGTCCTGCCCGTAATAGGGCACCGAATGGAAATCCAGATTGAAGGACTCCCCGGCGAATAGCGTGTCCTTGGCCACCGCGCGATGCCAGGCCGCGAGCAGGCGCGTGGTGTGCGCATGATCCAGGCGCGAGGAATACTCGCAGAGGTAACTCTTCTTGGGGATGGCGTTGAGGCCGCAGAACAGCGCCAAGCCCGGATCGGCCACCAGCGCCATGACGTGGCTCTTGCGCTCGATCGACCAGAGCTTGAGCGCGAGCGCGGCGCGTAGCGCGTGTGCCGCCGGGATCATCGTCGAGCCGGGCAGCTTGGCCGCGTTCGCCAAGCCCTCCACCTGAAGGCGCACCAACTCAGGCAAGAACAAGAACAGCCCGCCGCAACGGGTCGCGAACTCGGTGTCAGGAGCGAGGGCAAACGCGCGCGCGTCGGCCACCGGTTCGAGGGTCGGCCCCACCCGGTCCGGGCGCTCCTCGTCCAAGCGCCGCGGCAATGGTGCAAAGCCTTCGGCGCGCAGCACCTCGCGTACCGCGGTGGGGCTGAGCACCACGCCCTGCTCCTTGAGCGCAGCGCTGATCTCGTACACCGAATGGTTCTGCTTGCGTAGCGCGAGCGCGACCTCGCGTGCCTTGGATTTCTTGGGTTGGGTGCGTGGGCCGCGCGCCACCGACAGAAAGAACTGGGGGTCGGGGTCGCGGCGGAACTGATGACAGAGCACCCGAAACGCCCCGGGACTGTAGCCGAAGGCGCGGGCGACCTGCACCGACGGATGGCCTTCGAGGAAGAAGGCGCGCAACGCCTCGTACATGCGCTGGCGCGCGGTGGCTGGCTCATCGAAGAAGCGGCGACATTCTGTTATGTCTTTTGGTGCGCCTATACCCATTAAACACACTACTACATACCATTAATAGATGTCAAGACGCAGCGGTCCACAATCACTTGTGGACAATTTCCCCTATGAAAAATGAACCATTGTCGCCGTGGCCGGCGCACGGGGTAGACAGGGTTGCCGATAGGAACGAGCCGCGCGGGACGGACGCTAGGCGCGCATTTAGACTAACAGCGGCAGGCCGAGTCCGATGTGGGTGGAGGGCGCGGCAAGGGCGGCCCGTTCTGCGGGCCGCGTTAGGTCAAAGGTGTGGCGTGGAAATCCAGGCTAGCTAGATTTCGGGGTTATTGTTTGGCGCATTCGCGCTTATGAAGGCACGTAGCGTCTGCCATCAGGAATCTGCGCGCTCTGCCGCGCAGATTCCTAGGCGTTGGCGAAAAGCGACATCAACCGAAGCACAAACGGGCGATGCCATTCAGGACAGCACTCGTACCACGATGCCAGGTAGGCTGCGAAGCCTTCTTGTGAAGGCGGTTCAAGGTTCAGGTAGCCGATTGTCTGGAGACTGCCGGGCATGGCTTCGAATAACTCGAGCAGCACCGTGGCGGCGAGCTCATTCTTCTCCCTCAGGTATGGATTGCGCGCAAGTGAGCTCTCATTTTCCCGGTACCAAGTACCAATTGAGATCGCCGGCGAGCGCCTGCGCTCATCGCTCAATAGGCGCTGCGCATACCGTCGGAAGGCTGGCGCGTAGTCGGCCCAGCCAGCGTGCGGTGGGGAATCTTTCCAGTTCGACGCCAAGCGATTGAGGGCAACGATGGAAACGATCTCGCACAATGTTTCTTCGAACCATTGATGGCTCCGCGATGCGTGGGTCGGGCCGATCTCGCGATGATCGTAGTTGGAGAAGATATGGCAGAGCTCGTGGGAGAACTGATAGGCGAGCTGATCCCAGCGCGCGCCCTGGACGTTGAGGAGCACCTTATGGGCTCCTTCAGGAGATTTCTCGGCGAGAACGCGCGGTCCTGATTTGCTGAATCCAACGACGATGCGGGCCGAGGCATGCCTTGGGAAGTCGGGGAGCAGCACGCCGACGATGGACTTCAGGACGACTTCGATGTCCTGCACGCTTGCGGCCCCCCAATCGCCGGGTTGAACTTGGATCGACAGCCGGCCATTCGCAGACACCGATGTCGGCGCGACCGAGACGAGGAGGCAGGTTGCCGCCAACGCGGCGAGGTTCCACAAGGAGCGCACGGGGTTGGTTCCGCAATTTCCGCGCCATATGCTGGAGCGGTGTTAAGTGATTGATAGAACAACGGCAGCGTCGAATTCTGTCTAATCTGGAAATCGCCCAGTGCCCTGACTTGGTGCATTGGATATCGGCAACGCGCAATGAAGGTGCATGGGCAATTGCCACGCTTCTGTTTTCGTATGCGAATCTGTTTTCACTTCGGGTGAAGTTGTACGTCCGACTTCGCAAGACGATCCCCGTCACGCGGTCCTCGTGGAGCTCTATCGGAAGGGATTCGCCGAGAGGCCGCCCCTTGCCTCGACTACCAGCGTGATAATTGACGCTGCCCTGCTCGCCCGGCGCGAGCCGCTAGTCTGATCGTCGTCCTCGTCTCTCTAGCTCGCGTGAGGAAATCGTTACCAATCCGCGATATCGAAGGTAGCGACGCCGAGTAGCTTGTCCAACGTCGCGCAACGGATTTTCTCGAATCATCCTCCGTGCGCGGCTCGCCGACGCGGCTGTCCCGGCGAGAACATCGAATCCGCCGAGAGGGCCTAACGATGCGATTCCCGCGGTACTCGAGCGTCACAGCCATCGCGCTCGCTTTAGCGTCACCGGCGCACGCTCAACTGGTCTTCGAGCGTGAGCCGCTTAACGTAACCGTCGAGGGCTACGCCAGCTTCACCGGTGCGCAGAACGCCAGCGAGGATAACGTCGCCAATTCAATACGCGACGCGGCGCACGCCGATGCCTGGCTGCGCGTGCTTGGGCTTACGAGGACCGAGAGCGGACTGAAGCTCGGGGCTGGGCTCGAAGCGCTTTCGACCACGGAAGACACGCTCGAGGCGGGCGAACGAAGCCTGCTTGCGATCAGCGATTGGGGGCGCGTCCAGCTCGGCAAGCGGCGCGGGCTGCCCAATGTGCTGACCGGTTATGCGCCCAACGCCTATACGTTCACGTCCGCGGAATTTGGGCTCTCATCGGGGCGCACGCTCGATCCCGGCGGCACGCTTCCGACCGCATTCCTGTCAACACCGGTACCGTGTCGGCGATTGCCGCGCTACTGGCAACAAGCGCCCAAGGGCACGTCCATCCGGAGAAGCCGACCTTCAAGCACGAGAAGTGCTACGGGGTGGTCAAGGCCGGGAAGAACGATTGCTTTACGGCCAGCAGCTCGTGCGCGGGGACGTCCAAACGCGACCACCAAGGCGATGCCTGGGTGTACATGCCAAAGGGCACCTGCGAAAGGATCGTCGGCGGCAGCGTCGGGCCAAAGAAGGACAAGGGCTGAGCGATGATGGCCGCGCGGATTGCGCTCGCCGTCCTCGCCACCGGTGCGCTTCCCGCGTTCGCGGAACGCATCGATAAGCCCAACATCGGAAGCGAGCAAAGCGCAAGATCAGATTCAGCTCGGGTGCCGGTGCTTACCAACACCGATTTCTGCACGAGCCTGATGTCCTTCCGCATGACCTGGCGCCAGTGTGTACTTCGAAGGGTCTGGGACGCTTACTTTACGTTGGACACACAACGCTGAAGAGATCGATATCCGTCACATCAAAGCGGCTACGACGTCGAATATGGCGTGCGCCGTTGCGCGCATGCTCGCTGTTTGATTGATTCAAGTGATGAAAACAAGATTAGTCCGCGACGATGTCGTGAGGAACGCCGGGTAGCCTTCATGTCGCGACGCACGGGGCCCGAGCAGCGACGAAGCACCGATCGTCAACCGTTTTCGCCGGGCTCGAACCGGACGGCATCTCAATCCTCTGGAGGCAAAATGAAACGACTGACTATCTTGGCATTGGCGAGCTTGCTTGGCGCAACCTCGCTCGCGGCGAATGCAGGGCGCGACGAATCGCAGATCATGGCGTCGCGCCGCCAGCACGAAGCTGTCCTGGCAGAGCGTGCCGCCAAACAGGATGCGCAGCGACCGGCAGGCGAAGAAACGCGGTTAGTGATCGTGGGACGGGATCGCGTGCGGGTGCGCCAATCGCTATAGCGCGGGCCGCGCGACGCTCAAGCAGCGGCCGCTGGCGCTCGTGCGACGCGCCCAACGCTCAGGACCGCATCGAAGAACAGCCGTGGCCGGCCATGCAGCGAGTTGTAGAAGATGGCCGTCACACTCAGCGCCATCGCGGCCATCGCCCAGATCGGATATACCGCGCCGGTGGTGGCAAGCGGCACGCCGATGCCGTTGAAGATGATCGCCAGGCACACGTTCTGCACCATCTTGCGGTAGCTCCAGCGGCTGATGTCACGCGCCTCGAGAATGGCCGCAAGGCGATTGTGCAGGATGATGATGTCGGCCGCCTCGATGGCGATGTCGGTGCCTCCGCCCATCGCGATGCCGACGTTCGCCTGCATCAGGGCCGGTGCATCGTTGATGCCATCGCCGATCATGGCGACATTGCCGCTTCGCTGCAGCGTGCGGATCAGCGCGGCTTTCTCGTGCGGCAGCACCTCGGCGTGCGCTTCGTCGATGCCCGCCTCGGCGGCCATGCGGCGGGTGGCGGCGCGATTGTCGCCGCTGACCAGGAGCGTTCGCAGTCCTTCCCGGCGCAGCGCCGCAACCGTCGCGCTGGCATCGGCGCGAAGTGTATCGCCGAACGCAAGCAGCCCAAGTAGCCTTCCCGAACGCGCCACGAGAATGACCGAACGTCCCGCCTCCTCGAGGTCCCGGATCCGCGCGCGCAGCGGATCGACCTGCACGCCGCGTTCGGCGAGAAAGCGCGCGTTGCCGACCAGAATCTCGTCACCGGCAAGCGACGCTCGAACGCCGCGGCCGGGTACCGCTTCGAAGGAATCGAGCTCGGGCGGTGAGAGGTCCCGCTCCAGCGCAGCGGTCATCACTGCCTTGGCGAGCGGATGCTCGGAGCCCGCTTCGGCGGCCGCGGCGACGCCGAGCAGCTCGTCCACCGATCCGCTGCTGGCTTCGATCTCGCGCAGTGCAGGCCTGCCTTCGGTGAGCGTGCCGGTCTTGTCGAACACGACGTGCGTGGCCAGCCGAAAGCCCTGGAACGCCTCACCGGTGCGCATCAAAATGCCGTGCTCGGCAGCCTCGCCCGCGCCGCGCACGATGGAAAGCGGTGCCGAGATTCCGAGCGCGCACGGGTAACCCATCACCAGCACGGTAAGGCCGGCGAACACCGCGCGCTCGGCATCCGGTGCGCCGCCGAGCAGCATCGGCACGATCAACCAGCCAAGCACGGCGACGAGCGCAAGCGTGAGCACCGCCGGCGCGTACACCTTGAGCACGCGATCGACCAGATGCAGCATTCCCGGCTTGAGTGCGCGCGCGTCTTCGACCTCGCGGGCGACGCGCTGCAGGAACCCCGCCTCGCCGACCGCGGACACCCGAACCAACAGTGTGCCAAGTCCGTTCAGCGATCCGCCTATGACGACGTCACCCACCGTGCGCTCGACGGGAAGCGGCTCGCCGGTGACGAGCGACTGATCGAGCGCCGAGTGGCCCTGCACGACCGTTCCGTCGACGGGAATGCGCTCGCCGGGGCGCACGCGCACGAGGTCACCGACGATCACCTCTTCGATACGAAGCTCGGTCTCTCGACCATCGCGCATCACGCGCGCGGTATCCGGCTGCAGCGCAAGCAACCGCCTCACCGCCTGCGAGCTGCGCGTCTTGACGATCAGGGACAGCCACTCGGAGAAGATGTGGTAGTTGCACACCATGACCGCGACACAGAAGAAGGGTGCGGTCGGAAACTCCGGCCCGCCCACTGCGAGCCCGTACACGCCGCCGGCCAGCCCGGCGAAGGCCGCCGATTCGAGCATCACGTGTTGGTTCACGATGCCGCGGCGCAAGGATTGCCAGGCCATCGCGAGGATGTGGCGCGCGACAAAGAAAACGACCGCGACCGCGAGCGCGGCGGCGAGCCAGGCGTCCAAACCCGCGAGCTGGCCCGACTGTTTGAGCCAGAACAGAGCCAGTACGAGTGCGAATGCTCCCGCTGTTCCCGCGACCGCTCTGGCCAGTCCCGAGGCGCGCAGCACGAGGAAGATGAAGCCTAACAGCGCGAACGCCACGAACGCCTCGAGCAGGGCATAGGCAACATCGCTCGGACGGGAGATCAGCGTGAGCGAGCCGAGGCTGAAAATGGTGGCCACGAGAAAGCGCCGGCCCTCCTTGACGAGTTGCCGCTCCTCCTCCTCGAACGGCTGGAGCTTGCGCGGATCGGAGACCGTGTAACCCATCTGCCGCAGGGTCGTGAGCAGATCCTGCGGCTGCACGCGCGCCGGGTCGTACTCCACCAGTGCTTGCTCGTGCGTGAGGCTGACGGCAACTTTGTCGACGCCGGGGTGGCGGCCGAGCGCCTTCTCGATCGTGCCGGTGCATAGCGAGCAGTGCATGCCGGCGATGCGCGCTCGCATGCGCGCGCGATCGTGGCGGCTTGCCGGCTCATGCGTCCACAGGGGAAGTGCGGCTTCCGTGGGGCTGCTCATGAATGACCTCTTCGGGGAGATGTGCCGATGATGCGACGCTAGCAGCCGTACCACGCTACGGAGTCAAGTACTACTCGATCGAGACGAACAGCCCGAACCAGATGGACCATAGGCCGAGCACTGTCATCACGAACCCGGTCCAGCGCGGCATGCGACCGGTGAGGCCAGCCAGCCGATCGAGCAGGGCGCGCGCACGCTGGAACAATACCGCGACGACGAGTGGCAACAAGAGGGCAAACCCGAACAGCGCGAGCGATAGGAATCCCCCCGCCACGCCGGTGCCGGTCGCCCCCGACGCGGATGTCGCAAGCAGGGCGAGCAGAAGCGGCGCCGCGCACGCGGGGATGTTCAAGCCGAACGCGAGCCCGATCGATGCCGAGGCTCGATACCCACCCAGCTGGCCGACACGCAGGCCGACCGAGCGCATCAGCCATCCGGCACGGCCGGTGAGATACAGCAACCCGATCGCCAGATACACCAGGCCGAACGCGATCCACCCGGCCCGCTGCAGCGCGAGAACGCCGGTCCCGATCAACGCGGCGCTGGCACCAAGCAGGCCGATGAAGAGTGCACGCACGAGCACGAACGTCGCGGTCTGTCCGAGTTTGACGCGGACCGGCTTGCCTTCCATGAATTTGATGAAAAGCAGCGTGGCGCCGATCGCGCACGGTTCGATGAAGGCGAACAGGCCCAGTCCAATCGGGATCAGCGTGGTGGCGGCAAGCTCGGCTCCGGTCACGCTGCGCCTGCGCTTGGGCCGCGTGTCACGCGATAGCCGGCTCGTTCGATCGCCGCGCTAAGCCGCGCGTCATCGGTAGCGACCGGGTCGTACAGAATCCGCCCCTTGCGGGCGGCGAAGGACACCGTCGCGGCTTTCACTCCCGGCTCGGCGGCGAGCAACGCCTCGATGGTGTTCGCGCAGCCGTCACAGTGCATCCCTTCGATGCTCAACTCAATGGATTTCACGTCATTTGCTCCATGCTTTCGCTTCGCGGTTCGCCGGACCGGCGTTCTGGCGACCGGCTCGGCGGTGGTGTTCAGCGCATCGAGGATCGTGCAGTGCACCACCGCGCCCCTGCCCGGGCAAGCGGCAACCAACTTCGACAGCGCCGCGCAGATGCGCTCGAGCTCGGCCAGTCGCGTCTTGGCATCGGCGAGCTTTGCGGCGGCGCGGGCACGTATGGCAGCGCAGTCAACCCCGGGTGCGACGCGAAGGGCGAGCAGTGCCGCAATCTCTTGCAAGGTGAAACCGAGCGCCTGCGCCTGTCGAATGAACCGAATGCGCGCAATCGTTTCCGCCGGGTAGCTGCGATAACCTCCGGCCGGGCGCGGCGGTCGGAGCAGGAGCCCGCGCCGCTCCCAAAAGCGCACGGTTTCCACGCCAACACCTGCGCGCCGCGCAAGCATACCGATCGTGAGCGTTCCCATGATCACCTTCACCCGCTAGCCTGCACCCTGGACCATGGTACGGAGTCAAGCTCAACTGTCAGCTTGGCCTTGACCACACCGAGTTTGCGCTCCGCGAGCGTTCGCGTTTCGCCGCAGTGCGTCCGATCGCCGAGCCGCAACAGTAACCCGATCTGGCCGAGGATAGCTAACACACAGGAGGCATGTTTATACGCAGAAGACCGTTGTGACGGCAGTTGCCGGCGCTACGCGGGTGCGTGGTCGTCGTAGCCGTTACCGAGAAAAGCGACAAGATAGCCCAGTCGATCGATTTGAAGTAGGCCTCTTAGCACGCGGGCGGCGTGCCGGTGAGCGAGCCGCTCGCATAGCGCGCCTTCAGCTCCCGGAGCTCGGCGCCGAACCACGCGAGCGAGGCCGCCCCGGCCGCATTCACGGACACGATCGCGCTCACCTGCACGATCAGCGCCATCGCAAGCGCGCGCTCGCGGTCCACGCCGAGCAACTCGAGCAGGAACGTCGCTGCGAGCAGGTACGAGCCGGGAATCCGCACGAACCGCGACAGCACCACCACGAATCCAAGCAGCACCATCAGCAGGACGTACTGGGTGATCCCGAGCGAGACGCCGAGTGCAAGGCCCGCCCACAGCAGGTGCGTGGCGGCAAGCGCCTTCACGCCAAGGGCGAGGAGCACGAGCGCGGCCGCACGCGCCCGGCTGCGCGGCCACCCAGTGCCCTGCGCGAACGGATCGAGCATCGCGTGCGCGCGCTCGCGCCAGCGGGCCGGGACCCAAGCGACGAGCCGGCGCGTGCCGGCCCCGCCCGTGCGGACCGTGCGGCGGAACGCCGCGAGCAGCGCCACGAGTGCGGCGAGGATCGCCGCGGAGCCCGCAGCGCCGGCGATCAGGCCGGAGCGCAGAGATTCGACGCTTTGCGGCATGCCAATCAGGACGATCGCCGCGACCGCGAAAGCGAGGAACGCGGCGCCGTCCACGATCCGGTCCACTGCGCTCGTCGCAAGGACGGATGCAAACGGCAGCCCTTCGCAGCGCGCGACGAGCCAGCTGCGGACGATCGGAGCCCCGGCCACTGGAACCACGTAGCTGGCCAGGAATGCCGCCATGCTCGCCGCGAACACCCGGGAGAGCCGCGCACCGCCCAGGCCCGCGAGCAGCAGGCGCCACTTCGCGGCCGCCACCCACATCTCGAAGAGGATCGCCACTGGCACCAGTGCGACGAACGTGCCGTTCGCGTTCGCCAGTGCGTTGAGGAACGACCCGTAATCGATTCGCCAAAGCACCCATGCGAACACCGCGAGGCCGGCTGCGCCGAGCGCCCATGACAAGGCCGCGCTACGGCCGCCCGGGAGGCCCGATTTGCTTGAGGTTTCTGCCATGAGGTTCCGGAGGAGCGCCCTCGCGCGACGCGGTGCGCGGCGGCGCCGACGCGCTGATCTCGTCGATGTAGTGCTGCAGCTTGCGCCGCGCCCGCTCGCGCTGCTCGGGCTTCGCGAGAGTTGCGGCCTCCGCGTAGAAGCGGTGCAGCGCGGTGCGATTGCGCACAACGTAATCGGCGTAGTCACCCGCACTTCCTTCCTCCGGGCGGCCAAAGAACCGCTTCAGGCGTTCGCCGGTCTCCTCGCACGCGGTCAGCTTGCCCGCGGAGACCGAGCGCAAGAAGGCGAGCAGCTCGCCCTGCCGGCGCCGCAGATCCTCCAGCTCCAGGCGGGTATCGAGGGGGATTTCGTCAGCGAGGCGCCGCAGCCGGTTGAGCGCGCCGTCGTCGAACGCGCCGTACCAGCGTTCGAGGACTTCCAGGGCGTGGTGATACATGTCCTCGCGGGCGCGCTCCGGGGCCACGTCCACGCGCTGGCGCGTGAAGTCCGCGCGCATGCGCGCAAAGCGCCGTTCCAGGGCGTCGATCTGCTCGCCACGCAGAGCGAGAACCACATCGACGGCGTCGGCCGCCGCGGCATCCAAAATCCGCGTGTAGCGCCGGCGTACCTCGTCGTGCAGCCAGGTCACGTCCGCGGCACTCACTGGAGGGCCGATCCGTGTCTGCAACTCGCCGAGAAAACCCGCGTAGTCGGCAAGCTCGCTGCGGCGGTGCCAAGTGTGCAGGCGGTCGAGCCGCGCGCGCACGTCGGCGGCCTGGCCGGCGTCGAAGTCGAGCGCCTGGTCGAGGCGCCAATAGACGAACGTGGGCGCGAAGTGATAGCCGATCGCGACCGCGCTGCAGCCGGGGGTGAGCAGCGCCGCGATCGCACCGAGAAACGCGCCGCGCCAACGCCGGCCTGCCCCGTGGCTATTCGGCATGCTTGATCCCGTCCAGAAACTTGATCCAGTGCTCGGGAAGCCCGTGCGTGCGCGCGCCTTCGCGAAGCAACGTGAGGTAGCGCAGCGACGGATTGCCGTCGGTTTCCTTTCCAACCGCGATGTAGGAGACGGCGCGCAGCGGCCGCCCTTCCTCGTCCTCGCCGTCGGCCCAGACGTGGCGATAGCGCGTCCCCTCGGTCGCATCGAGCTGCACCAACCGATGGCGAGTCAGCCGGTACAGAACGCCCCACACCTCGCCGTTCGGGTCGGGGACGAGATTGGCCGGGGCGGACTTTCCAACCGGGCGGCCTTCGAGGTTAAAGCGCAGCCGGTAGCCGAAGATCCGGCCGGCGCGCCATTCGAGCGGCCGCATGCCGCGCCGACCCTGGAACGCGCTGTCGTGCATGTTGGCGCCATAGGCGAAGTACCAGACCTCGTTCTGCGGCGGTCCTTCGAGCGGCCTGCCGCGCAGCCAATAGAAGAGGCGCGACAACCACCAGGATTTCGCGATCAGTCGGCGCACGCGGATCATGGCAACCTCTCTTCGGTGCCGCGGTCGATGGCGCGCAACCGGCCGATTGCCGCGGCGGCCAACGCGCCGAACGCGAGCGCCGCCGCGAACGGCACCGCCGGATGAAGGCTGGCGAGGCCGGCGCCAACGAGCGGCGAAAGCGTCACGGGCGCAACCAGCATGTTGAAGTAGCCGCTGTAGGCGGGACGCGCATCCTCGGGCGAGATCTCCATCAGGTAGCCGAGCTGGGCGATCACCGCCCCGTTTGATGCCGCGCCGAACAGGAAGAACGCGCCGCCGAGCCATGCGAGCGCGTGCGAGCGCTCGCCCGCCGCGAACCACGCGAGCATGAGCGCGGGCGGCAGCAGATTGAGCAGCGTGATAATCCACAGGAGCGCGAGCTTACCGCGCCGATCGCCAATCGCGCCCCACCACGGGTTCGCGAGCAGAGCGCCGAGGGTTTGCGCGGCGAGCAGCCAGGCGATCTCGCGAACGGCCAGCGCGTCGCCCGCGGCGACGACGTACAACGGCGCGGCGAGCGCCGCGAGGCCCACCGCCCACTGGCCGGCGACGAACCAGCGAAAGCGCGCGTCGCGCCGCCACGTTTCGAATCCTTGCACGAGGAACGCCCCGAGACTCGCCGACCGTACCTCGCGCGCGAGCTGCGGCTCGCCGGCGGAAACGAAGCAGGCCGCTGAAGCGGCGAGCAGCGCCGCGCCGAGCCCCAGCACCGCCGCGTGCCCAAGCGGGAACGCGGAGTCCGCAAGGGCGCGCTCGGCCAGCCCCGCGACACAGAGCGCGATCAGGCCGCCGCCGAGGAAACGTGCCGCGAGCAGTCGACTGCGCCGTTCGGACACGATGTGGCGGGCAACGATGTCGTTATAGGGCACCGCGACGACGCCGGCGATGAAGGCATAGGCAGTCCAGAGGAGAAACAGCGCGGCGAGCGCGACCACGCCGGGAGCCGATCCGCCCGCTGAGACGACGAGCGCGACGGACGCGAGCGCCGCAACGCGGCCGAACGCTCCGAGGCGATAGAAGGGCATGCGCGGCTTCGCGGTCGCCCAGTACGCAACGAAGATCTGCGGCGCGAGCCAGCCGAGACGGACGACCGCCGCGGCAGATGCCGCCCAGAACGCGCTTTGCGTAAGCCCGTAGGCGAGGCTCGCCACGATGGTCGCGGGGTCGGTCGCGGCGGCGCCCCCCTGAAATAGCGCGCCGGCAAGCGCGATGCGACCGAACGGCTCCCTACGCGGCGCCACGCTTCGCTTCCTCGCGCGGCTCGATTCCTTCGAGATACGCGTACTGCCGGCCTTCGCTCGCATCGAGGCGCGCGAACTTGCGAAGCGGAGGCAGATAGAGCACGCAGTACACCGCTTCGCCTGGCGCCGGCCGGATATTGGCCGGCGCAGAGGCGCCGGGACGGCGTCCGCCTGCCACGGTAAAGCACAGCCGGTAGCCGTCGAGCCGCGCCACTTTCGACTCGATCGGCGTCATATGCCGGCGCTTGCGGAACAGGCGCTCGTTCATGTTCGAGCCGAACGCGAAGTACCACACCGGATCGGGGAGATGCCCGGGGGATTGCGCCCCGAGCGAAGCCTGATTCAGAAGCGCGCCATCACCCAAACGAACCGTTTCCTTCGCACAACGCGTCGTCCCCAAAGAGAGAGCCTGCGATCGCGGGCGTTTGGAAGTCGTAAGACTGCTGCACCACCAGCGAAATCAGCGACTGCCGCCTCGCGTTGCTCCGGACCTTAGCCCTTCCAGCTACTGGAATGTCAAGCCCGCACTGCAGGAGTTCGCGTCGACCGGCGACCAGCCGGAGTCGAGCCGAGACACTCGCAGGTGCCCCAACCGCAGCAGGGCACAGAGACACCGCGGCCTTCACCCAGCATCGAATGAACTGAGGCGCGTAGCACGAGCAGGTGGTTAATCCTCGCATCCAGCCTGCGCCGATGGGCACGCAGAATTTCCCGGTACACGGAATGGTTGCTCGGACAGCCGCTACTGTCGGCGACGGACACCAGCGACCGCACCTCCTTCAACGTCAGCTCGACTTCGCGGGCCCGCTGCACGAACCGAAGCCTGCCCACGTCGTCCTCCGAATAAACCCGCGTCCCTGCGGTCGCCGTGCCATTAACGGCGTTCCGCGGCGCCTCGGGAATCAGCCCGATCTGCTCGTAGTACCGGATCGTACGGGCACTCAGCCCGGACGCCTTCGCCGCTTCGCCGATCGAATAGCTTCGCATCTTCTCCTCCGAGACGTTCCGGGCCGCTAGTCTGCACCTGGACCATGGTACGGAGTCAAGCCTGTCTCGCAACGGGATTCGCACGCCCCGGTCGGCGAGTTGCGCCTGAAAGAGAGGAGGGGCGAGCCGAGTCACTGATTCGTGCCGAGTCGGCCATCGTCAAAAAGGGCATCGATCATCGGGCAGCTCTGCGGAGACTTGCCGCGGTTGCACGCGCGGATCAAGCGCCGTAGCGCTGCCTCGATCGCGGCTAGGTCCGTCAGCTTTACCTTGACCACATCGAGCTTGCGCTTCGCTAGCGTTCGCGTTTCTCCACAGTGCGTCCCGTCGCTGAGCTGCAGCAGTGACCGGATCTCTTCCAATGAGAAACCCAACCCCTGTCCACGCTTGATGAATTGCAGCCGCTTCCGATGCTCGGCCGAGTACCGGCGAATGCTACCGTACACACGCTTGGGCAACGGCATCAGGCCAAGTTGCTGATAGTACCGAATCGTTTCGACGGTGACGCCGGCAGCGCTCGCCAGGGATCCAATTGTCAGTTGCGATTGATCCATAGGACATCCAAGAGGTGTTCTGCCTTCGCAGTCATCTACAGAGGCAAGTCTAGCTTGACTCCGTAGCCGGCTACGGCAGTAAGCTCGAGAATCAATGTCGCCCGTTTCTTGAAAGGACATCGCTATGGAATCTCCCCAGCTCAGTACGGCCTTGAATACACACGCGGACTTGCAAAGCCAAGATGCCGGGTCCTCTAAGTCGCTGTGGGCCGCCGGCGTAGCTGGCGTGCTGGCGTCGCTGTGTTGCATCGGTCCGCTCGTATTGATCACGGTCGGCCTGGGCGGTGCCTGGGTGAGCTCGCTTCAGATGTTTGAACCGTTGCGACCCGTCTTCATCGGCGTCCCGGTGGTGGCGCTCGCATTCGCCTACCGGGGTATCTTCAGGAAGCCGCAAGTGGCGTGCGTGCCACGCGAAGTGTGTGCCATCCCGGCGGTCAAGCGAGGCTACAAGATCTCCTTCTGGGTGGTCGCCGCGATCGTGCTGCTCGCGCTGACGTTTCCGTACTTCGTTCCCCTCTTTTACTGAGGCGATCATGAAACACACATTTTTCGCTTTACTGGGCAGCCTGCTCGTCGCGGGAGCGCTCGTTGCAATTCCGCCCGCACAGGCTGCAGTTGAGACCGTCACGCTGGACGTTCCGGGCATGACTTGCCCGCTATGCCCGATCACCATCAAGAAGGCGCTGACTAAAGTCGACGGCGTCGTCAAAGTCGAGGTGAGCTACTTCAAGAAGGAAGCGATCGTTTCCTACGATGACAGCAAAGCCTCGGTCGAGGCTCTCCTGCATGCGACAAAGAACGCGGGCTATCCGTCCATAATCAAGAGCAGCGCGGCCAGATGAGCACGACTACCGCTCGCCAGGCAGTTGACTTGGTTGGCGGGTCCTTCCGCCATGGCGCCGACAAATCGACTGCGTTGCGTGTTGCCATCATCGGCAGCGGCGGGGCGGCGTTTGCGGGGGCCATTCGCGCGGCCGAGGCGGGCGCGCAGGTGACGCTCATCGAGCGCGGAATCACGGGCGGCACCTGCGTCAACGTCGGGTGCGTCCCCTCGAAGATCATGATCCGCGCCGCGCACATCGCGCACATGCGCGGGCAGAGCCCGTTCGACGCGGGCATTTCGCCTTGCACCCCGGCGATTGACCGCCGCACGCTGGTTGCCCAGCAGCAAGCGCGCGTGGAAGAGCTTCGTCACGGCAAGTACGAGAGCATTCTCGATACGAACCCCAATATCAACTTGATTCACGGGGCGGCGCGGTTCAAGGACCCGCATACGCTCGTCGTGCGAGGAGAAGACGGGTATGAGCAAACGATCCCGTTTGATCGCGCGCTGATCGCCACCGGCGCCTCGCCCAGTATTCCCACCACGCCTGGCCTCGCCGGAACGCCGTTCTGGACCTCGACCGAAGCGCTGGTATCCGAGCAACCCCCCAACCATGTGATCGTGTATGGAGGCTCGGTCGTTGCGCTCGAGCTCGCGCAAGCGTTCCTGCGCTTCGGCAGTCAGGTCACACTGGTAGCGCGCTCCACGCTCTTGTCTCGTGAAGACCCGCTGATTGGCGAAACGTTGCGTGGAATTCTGACCGCCGAAGGCATGCGGATTCTCATGCATCGCACCATCCAGCGCGTCACCCATGTCGATGACGGGTTCACTGTCGAGTTGGAGGGCGAGACGGTCATGGGTGATCGCTTGCTGATCGCGACCGGCCGCCGCCCCAATACGTCAAATATGAATCTGTCCGAGATCGGCGTTGCGCTCGACCCGAGCGGGGCGATCGCGGTCGACGAGCGCCTGCGCACCTCCCTACCGCACATTTACGCCGCGGGGGACTGCACGACTCATCCGCAGTACGTCTATGTCGCCGCGGCGGGGGGCACGCACGCAGCGATCAATATGACCGGCGGCGAAGTGTCACTCGATTTGAGTGTGGTGCCCGCCGTAGTATTCACCGAGCCGCAGGTGGCTACCGTGGGTCTCTCCGAGGATCAGGCCAGGCGCTCCGGACTGGCCGTCGAGACGCGCACGCTCACGCTCGATCACGTGCCGCGGGCGCTCGTCAACTTCGAGACCCGGGGATTCATCAAGCTCGTTGCAGAAGCAGGTTCTAGACGGTTGTTGGGTGTTCAGGCGGTCGGCGCCGAAGTGGGCGAGCTCATTCAGACAGCAGCGCTGGCGATCCGCGCGAGGATGACGGTCAATGATCTGGCTCGGCTGCTGTTTCCCTATCTGACGATGGTCGAAGGCCTGAAGCTCGCGGCGCAGAGCTTCACGCTGGATGTGAAGCAACTTTCGTGCTGTGCGGGGTAACGGGTAACGGGCTCGGCGCGCACGTCTAGGCTCTGCTAAGTGCCTCTTGAGAATCCGAAGAGTATGGATGATAGATCGACCGTCTTCTGGAGCGCGGACGCAGGAGCGGCCTTCGCGCAAGAGACCCTTGCGCTCGTTCTCTGCAGCGGCCGCGGCACCCGCCTCGCCCCGCTGGCCGATTCGCGCGCGAAGCCTGCTGTTCCGTTCGGTGGTCGCTATTGCATCGTCGACTTCGCGATGTCGAACTGCAACAACTCAGGCGTTCGGCGTATCGGCGTGCTCACGCAGTACAAAGCGGAAAGCCTCATCCGGCACATCCAGCGGGGTTGGCTGGATCGCCGGGCCGGCGTGCTCGTGGAAATCCTGCCGGCGCAGCAGCGGCCCCATCCGTCGGAGTATGCGGGGACCGCGGACGCCGTCTATCAGAACATCGACTTCATTCGGCGCGAAGGACCGCGCTTCGTTATCGTGCTGGCCGGTGATCACGTGTACAAAATGGACTACCGAAGGCTGGTCGCGGACCACGTCGCCCGAAATGCCGAAGCCACGATCGCTTGTCTCGAGGTTCCCGTGGCAGCAGCGAAATCAACCTTCGGTGTGATGCAGGTCGCGCCGGATTTTCGCGTGATCGGCTTCGAGGAGAAGCCAGCGGAACCGCAGTCGTTGCCCAGGCGGCCGGACACTTCGCTCGCGAGCATGGGCATCTATGTGTTCAACACGGAGTTTCTGTGCCGGGAGCTCATTCGGGACGCACGGTCAAGTGCATCGAGCCACGATTTTGGGCACGATCTGATTCCGTATCTTGTTGAGGAACATCGTCGCGTGTATGCGCATTCGTTTTCCGACAGTTGCGTGAATGCGCCAAACGGTGTCGCGTATTGGCGCGTTGTAGGGACGGTCGAAGCGTACTGGGCAGCAAACATCGATCTTGCGCGCAGCCATCCAGAGCTTGAGCTTGAGGATGCCGAGTGGCCAATCACGACGGTGCGCGAGGCGCACCCACCAGCGCGTTTCCTGTTCGGCGACCAACATCAACGCGGCTGTGCCGCACAGTCACTCATAGCGGGCGGATGCGTAGTGGGCGCGTCTCAAATCCGTCGATCCACAGTGTTTTCCAACGTTCGAATGGGCGACGCCTATCGTATCGACAAAACCGACATCCTGTCCGACGCCGAGATCGGACCAGGCTCGACATTGCACCGGGCGGTTATCGATGAGCACTGCAAGTTGCCGGCAGGCTTGGTCGCGAGATGGAACGTCGCGTGATGCGCTGCTTGACCTGTGCGTAACGCACATCCTTAGGCTTCGAATAGGTGCCGGGAATCAGCCGACCTCGTTGAAATCCAGACGGTGAGAGCGCCGAGGAGCCGCCAAGATGAAAGTCACGGACGTCGCGCGTGCGGCTGGGACGAGTCCCCACGCGGTACGCTACTACGTGCGCCTTGGCCTGATCCAACCTGGGCGCAGCTCTGCAAACGGCTACCGGGTATTTCACGCCTCGGATCTTGCGCGACTCGCCTTCATTCGCAAGGCGCAGGGCCTCGGATTTACACTGAACGAGATCGCCAGAATCTTTCACGAAAGCGCTACTAGCGGTGTGCCGTGTCCGTTTGTCCGCGAGGTCGTTGCGCGGCGGCTTGATGAGGTGGGGGACCGTATCGACGAGATGCTTGTGCTGCAATCGCGCATGCGCCGCGCGCTCAGGCGCTGGCGCCAACTGCCCGACCAGGCACCCGATGGCCGAGCGATTTGTAAGCTTATCGAAGAGGCAAAGGAGTGAAGCGACTGCCAGTGAACACCCCGACCCGAACCGGGCCCGTCCATGTCAATGTCATATCAGCGCCGGACGCCGGCCGAAGGGTGCGAACCGGTGCGCGGATCGGCACGGATTCGCGGCGTCATTACCCGTGGTACGTCCGTCTGATCTTCGCGCTGCAACGGCGCAAGTATGGACAGGAGCTCGAGCCGGCGCGATTATGGGGACGGATCCCGCGCGCCTATCTCTGGCTGACGCTGTTGTACCGTTCGCTCGACCGTGCTTCATCGCCGATCGAACCGGCGCTGCGCTCCTTGATTCAGGTACGCATAGCGCAAATCGAATGGTGCGCTTTCTGCATTGATCTGAATTCGGCTGCCGCGATCGATCGCCACGTTTCACAAGCCAAGCTCGAAGCGCTCCCTGAGCACGCGGTTTCGCCGCTATTCACCGACCGCGAGCGCGTTGCTATCGCCTACGCGGAAGCGATCGCCGACCCCCGTCGCGGGGTGGACGAACAACTGTTCGAGCAAGTCCGCAAGCATTTCGACGAAGATGCCGTCATAGAACTAACCGCGATCATCGCGTTCCAGGATTTGTCGGCGAAATTCAATGCAGCGCTCTCGGTACCCGCGCAAGGGTTCTGCGCACCGCGTGTTAGCAAGGAACGATGACGGCGTCCCGCTCAATCCGCCGGGGCTAAAGTATTAAACTACGGAGATTTTTGCTTGTGCTCGCGCTTGGTTTTGGCACCCCCGCCATCGCCGCCGAACCGATCATCGTGCTGCCTGACGAGCCGACCGCGAACCTCGATTCGCAGGCGGACGGCGCGCTGATGGACATGATGCGGCGTCTGAATGAGGACAAAGGCATCACCTTCGTCTTCTCGACTCACGATCCGATGGTGGTGCAGCGTGCCCGACGGGTCATCCGGCTCAAGGACGGGCAGGTCGAGGCCGACGAGCACAGGAACGACTGATGCTGCTCGCACTCGCCTGGCGGAACGTGCTGCGAAACCGCAGGCGATCCGTGCTCACGAGCGCGTCGATTGCGCTCGGTGCCGCGGCGATGACGTTCCTCTGGGGATTTATCGATGGCATGAATCGCCAGATGATCGACAACACGACGCGGTATTTTGCGGGCGATGTGCAAATCCATTTGAAGGGCTACCACGACGATCCGACTCTCGATATGGCGATTCCGGAGGCGACGCCGGTGCTGCGCACGGTCCGCGAGCACCGGGGCGTTGCGGCGGCCAGCGTGCGGCTGGAGGGCAAAGCGCTCGCGAGCCGTGGCGACAAGTCGCGCGGCGTGCTTATTGCCGGGGTGACGCCAGACGACGAGGCCCGAGTGACCGTCCTCTTCGATGCGGTCGTCCGGGGCGAGTCGCTGGCCGGCGCGACGCCCGGCGTGCTCATTGGCGAAAAGCTCGCCGAATCACTGAGGGTGCGGCCGGGCGAAGAGCTGGTATTCGTCGGGCAGGCTTACGACGGATCGGTGTCGAGCGGCCGGTTTCCGGTATGCGGTGTTTTCCGAACAAAGATCGACGAGCTTGACGGGTTCGTCGCGGTGATGCCACTTGACACGGTGCGCGAGTTCTTTTCCGCACCCACCGGCGCCACGGCGATCGCGTTGCGTTTGCACGACCGAGAAAACATGGACGCTGCCCGCGCGAGCCTCGCTGCAAGCCTCGGCGAGCGCTAAGCGGGATCTTCGCGACCGAGAGCACGAGCTTCGATGGCGCGTTCGCATTCGTCACGCTCCCGGCGGCGCAGTCGCTGCTTGCACTCGGCTCGCGCGTCTCGACGATCAACATCCGGCTTGATGACCGCTCGCGCCTGGAGGCAACCGTCGTGGTGCTGCGTGCGCGCTTCGCGGCGTCCGGGCTCGCTTTCGTCCCGTGGCAAGAGCTGCTGCCCCAGCTCGAAGAAATGGTGAAGTTCAATCGCGTGGTCAGCAACATTCTGCTTGCTGTGCTGCTGCTGGTCGTCGCAACGGCGATGATGAACACCGTGTTCATGGTCGTGGCCGAGCGCACGCGCGAGCTCGGTGTGATGATGGCGCTCGGCACGTCGGCGGCGGCCATTTGGCGCATGGTCATCTACGAAACGATTGCGCTGCTGATCGCAGGGGTGCTGGTGTCGATCTTCCCAGCGAGCCGCGCGGCGCGGCTCGATCCGGCGACCGCGATTCGGCATGCGTAGGTCCCCATTCACTTTGTTGGCCAGCGGATTCGTTGTGCTCAGCGCGGGTGTGGTGGCCGAGCCGGAAACCGGGCTCAAGTTGTCGGGGTACTACAAGAACTTGCTTACCAATTCGCGGTCGGTCTCTCCCGCAGGGCAACGATACACACTGGACTTGAACCGGATGCGGTTTCAGCTCAAAGGAGACCTCGCCGAGGGCGCCGGTTTGGACTGTCGACAAGGGACTGCTCATCGCCGCCGTCGAAGAGCTCATCGAAGAACTGGCGAAAGGGACGATCTCAGTCTACTGACGGCGCCGGATCCGAAATGGAACGTTGAGTCGGACTGGCTCAGCGCGCGATCTGCCTGTTGCATCAAGAAGTGAGATTCCGACCGAGCAACGCTTGCCATGATCGCGGCGGGGCATCGCGTAGCGCGCTTGACCTGTGAGTAACGCACACCTTTAGGCTTCGAGTAACTGCCGGTGTTCAGTGAGAAGAACAAGTCGGAGTTGATGTTGGAACACGATCAAGACGGACCTGGGAAGCGGCGCTGGCCGAGCTTCGACTCGCGCTGGATCCTGCTTGGATTTCTCGCAGTGGGCGCGTTCTTTCTCTTCACCGAGCACCGCGCGCATTTGCTCGGATTTCTTCCCTACGCGATCCTGCTCGCTTGCCCGCTCATGCATATGTTCCATGGACACGGGCACGGTAGCCATCGCGATGTGAACGACCGGCCGGCACCTCACCAGCACGGGGAGAAGAAACAATGAACGACGCACCCGCGTATGGCCTCTGGTCACTGGTCATCATCAATTCCATCGTATTCATCCTTTTCGCGTTCAGCTTCGCCCGGCCGCAGTCGCCTCGCGACTGGCGATCGTTCGGCGCGTTCTCGGCGTTTCTGGTTGCCTTGTTCACCGAGATGTACGGCTTTCCCCTCACAATCTATCTGCTCTCCGGCTGGCTGGGCGCGCGCTATCCCGGAATCGATTTCCTATCCCATGATGCAGGGCACCTTGTCGAGATGCTGTTCGGTTGGCAGGGCAACCCGCATTTCGGGCCGTTTCACATCTTGAGTGTGGTGTTCATCGGCGGAGGATTCATTCTGCTCGCCAACGCATGGACCGTGCTCTATCGCGCACAGCGTTCGCGGATCCTTGCCACCACAGGGCCTTACGCGCGCGTACGTCATCCGCAATACGTGGGGTTCGTTCTGATCATGTTCGGATTCCTCCTGCAGTGGCCGACTGTGGTGACGCTCGGGATGTTCCCGATTCTCGTCTTCATGTACATGCGCCTAGCGCTGCGCGAGGAACGCGAAGTTCTCGCTCAGTTCGGTGAGGCCTACAAGGACTACATGGAGCGAACGCCCCGCTTCATTCCCAAGCTCAGTTCCGGAGCCGAGGGTGACCGCTCAGCCGGAGCAGGTAAAGCCTGACTCGCCCGGCAAAGCCACATACGCTATGCCACTCACCGCGGAAATGATGGAGGAAACGAACTTGACCGCTTCGCAATTAGCGGAAGGCCTTCGTCGCTTCCCCAACATCCATCCCCGGGACAACACGGCAGCGCTTGCCGCCCTCGCCGTGGCGATGTTCACCATTGCGGTCGGCTACGGGGTGATTCTGCCCATCCTGCCTTCGCTGCTTCCACGCTTCATGCCCGAAGGAAGCGCAGCCGCCAATGCCTCACATACCGGGCTGCTGACCGGCGTGTACATGCTCGCGCTGGTCTTGTTCGCGCCGCTCTGCGGCGCACTCTCGGATCGCCTCGGTCGACGACCCATTCTGCTCATCGGCCTCGTCGGCTATACGGTGTCACTGGTCGCGTTTTCCTGGGCGCAATCGATGGCCGCGGCCTATCTCGTTCGATTTCTTGCGGGAGCGTTCGCCGCGGCAGTGATACCGGCTGCAGCCGCTTTCGTGAGCGAAACCACTGATATCCGGCGTCGTGCTGGACAGCTCGCTTGGCTCAGCAGCGCGAGTCTCATCGGATACCTCGTCGGTCCGGCATTGAGCGGCTGGATCTACGCAGTTGGCAAGCGCGTGTCGCACGCTGAGTCGTTGGGTATGAATCCAGAAGGCCTGATTGCCTAGCCACTCTACGCGGCCGGAGCGCTCGCCATTGTGGCATTGGCGATCGTGTTGAAGCTCGTGCCGCCGATGTCGCGCCCGGTTTCAGCGTCCGCGGCAGCCCTGACCTCACCGAGCGCGCCAACGGAGGCGGTGAAAATGTACGCCGCACTCGGACTCCTGGTCACGTTCGGAGTCGGCGCGTTCGAGGTGGGCCTTGCAGTATTTGCGAAGCAAAGCCTTGCATTGGACCCTACCGCGCTTGCCGTCATGTATGCCGAATGCAGCGTCGTCATGCTTGTCGCGCAAGGACTCGTGGCGCTCATTCCGCGCAGCGACCGAGTCTCGGCCGCTGCGGTGATCGCCGGAGGCTTTGCGGCGATGACGATCGGCTTTGCGCTGTTGCCGTCTGCTCGAGATTCGCTTGCGCTGGTCGCGGTGGTTGGCCTTGTAAGCGCAGGCGCTGGCGTCGTGCTCCCGTTACTCGGGTTTCTCGCATCGTTGCGTACCGCGGGGCAGCTTGGCGTTACGCTCGGTATCCAGACGGCCGCATCGGGCCTTGGCCAAGGAATTGGTTCCGCCGCTGGCGGCTGGCTCTTTGGCGCGCTCGCCGAAACCTCATTCTGGATCTTTGCAGCGTTTATGGCCGCTGGCACCGCGGCAATGGCGATGTGGCGAGCCCGATTCGGCCTTGCCAGGGTGAGCCCGTGACAGGTGCACGGTGCCATGACGGTGATGATGGCGAGGATGAGGATCCGCGTGTCATCTCGTACACAACATGACACGCAGATCTTGATCCCAATCAATCGCATCCTCACGCGTGCGATCAAAGTGACTGGAAACCCGGCGGCCCAAATGGCCGCTCAAACGATTTCGAAGTGGATTTTCAACCGCAGCACTGACTGGAGATGACCAATGAAGATCGTTCCCACACTCATCGCAGCATTCGCGCTTGGCATCACCGCGGCGTCCGGCACATATGCCCAAGGCCGCCACGACGAAAAGCCGCACGGCATGCAAAAACCCCCGGCTCAAACGACGGAGCAGGTTTCGCCCGGTGGTCCGATGGGCCGCCACGACGAGCGGCCCCATGGACCCCGCAAGCCGGCCGCGAAGAAGGCCGATACCTCGCCATCGGTCGACGAGGCAAAAAAGTAGTGGGAGACTCGCCGCTGTGCGGACCACAGACCGGGCAGCGCGTGAACGCTCGAGACAACTATGAAGGTGACGTTCTTCGGCGGGGTCGGCATGGTGACCGGCTCGAAGACCCTGGTCGAAATCTGTATCGACTACGCGAAGCGGGCCGCATCCCGCGGCACTGGCCGATATTCCTCGACAGCCCAATGGCGGTCGATGCCTCCGATGTTTTTTGCATGCATCCGAATGATCACCGGCTATCGGCAGCGGAATGCCGCGGTGCCTGCGAGGTCGCCAGGTATGTGAAGGACACGGAAGAGTCGCGCCGGATCTCCGCGCATCCGATGCCGAAAATCGTCCTGTCGGCAAGCGGCATGGCCACCGGCGGGCGGGTGCTGCACCATTTGAAGCCGATGCTGCCTGATTCGCGCAATGCTGTCCTCTTTACTGGTTTTCAGGCCGGAGGCACGCGTCGTGCAGCCCTCGTTGCGGGCGAGACCGCAGGGCAGCGATCAACTTCGCGCACGGGCGCATCGGGATCGATGCGCATCACGAAACTGTCGTCTTCATGCGCAGCGACTGCCCGGTATGCCGCTCGGAGGGATTCGGAGCGCTCGAGCGGGTCGTTTTGCGCTGTCGCGACCGTACGGTCATCGCGACGCTGTTTCAAGTGACCTCTGAGCTTCTTGCGCAAGGTGACGCAGGACTGTCGGAGTCGGCGTGGAAGCTGCTCGGCGCGCGTGAAGGCGATGTCCTTGAAGTGAGCCACCCGGAAGCGCTCGATTCGTTGCGCAGCATCCGCGCCAAGGCATACGGCCAACTTCTCGACGCACGTTCATTGTACTGTTGCTAGCCACGGTCTTGATCGTTGCAGTGGTGAAGGCGATAACGGCTTGGCGCAGCGATGTGCCCGGCGCGGATCCCGGTGACGCGGCGCAAGTGAGCGCCGGACGCGCTGTCTACGCGCGACATTGCGCCGCGTGTCACGGAGCCCACCTCGAGGGACAATCGAATTGGCGAGAGCGGCTTGCGAGCGGTCGCCTGCCCGCACCGCCGCACGACGAGACGGGTCACACTTGGCACGATGCGGACGCGGTCTTGTTCGGACTCACCAAAGAGGGTTTGGTGTCCGACCGCTACGCGCCGGCGGGCTACAAGAGCGACATGCCGGCCTTCAAAGACATCCTGACCGACGATGAAATCTGGGCGGTGCTCGCGTACATCAAGAGCACATGGCCCGATGAGATCCTGGCGCGGCAGCGCGAGGTCGAGCGCAATCATCGCGATCGACGTTGATCGCGTGCCGTCAGCGCGGCGGGTGGGGACAACGAGTCTTGCCGCTCCTCGGTCTATCGACCGGAATCAGCGATCACGTGCCCTGGTGCTTTCGGCCTGCCGGACGAGCGAATCTTCGGCAGGGATCGCCCGTTATTTCTTTGCCTCCTCGGCTAGCCGGCGGTGGAGCATGATCAAACCGTCGTATTCCAGCGCGGCCCGCTCATTTTGGGTGATCAGATTTTCGCAATGACGCAGGATGCTCGTCTGCAACTCTGGTCCCCCCCGCCCAACGCCTGCGCGCCCGCGATAGGCTTCATACATTTTGCGATGTTGGGCCACCTTCTGGCGGGACGTATTTGCTTCCCGTTCGTACTGTTCCGCCAAGCTCATATGGTCTGCACTCGTTGATGCATTCTGGATGCGCGCGATGAGTGAGGCGTCCGGATTTGCATCTGTGGTGGCACACGCGCCCACCAACAAAGAGAAGACGATTGCAGTAATTCTTGGAATAGATGTTCCACCTCGATGAGTCGGCTTCATGTGTCCCCGGTCCTTTATCCAAACATAGAAGATAAACCTGAGTGCTGGACACTGGTCAAGTTTCACTCTGTTTGCCTCCGCTTGACCTGCGCGCGACGCGCAGCCTTACGTTTTGACGGGTTTCCTTCTTCGCGCCACGGCCCACAAGATTTTTCTGGAGAACGTCATGCCTATGCGACTTGTTCGATTGCTGCGCCTTGCTGTTGCACTTGGACTTTTCGTGGGCGTCAGTAGCGAGGCTAATGCACAGGGGTCCGAGTCGCCTGTTCAAGTGACGGAGCCTCGAAGCGTCTATTCGCGTCGATCGGAAATCACCATATCAGTGCGGGTGGACCGGTTACTTGGCCGCATCGACGTGACGACCACGATCCCGGTGGACGATCTGCCGCCCGTACCCCCTGCGCGCTTTGATATACCGGCTGGCCGCATGATTCACGGAACTGTCCCGATCGTGATGGACGAGGCACGTCGCCTCCAGGGAACATGTGGGACACACGACGTCGCCCTGACTCTAGCGCCGTAATCCCCCGGCCTTCCCGATCGCGTAGCCGAATACGTCATCGAAACTACGAGCCAGGGTACTGTGCTACTTGGACATCGATTGCCTCGTTCGGATAACATACGCTCATGCACCGTGCCCGAAGAAAAATCACCTACCTCCTGCTCGCCGTTCTGTTGGCGACGGTGCTCTCGCCATCGTTCGGCTGGGAGGCGTCGCTTGGTCAGAGTGCGCACGACGAGAGCAATGTGGTGCTTGATAACGCAGGCGGAACACATGATCGCCATGGTGACGATCAGTGTGATGGCGATAGCTTGCATGATCACGGCTGCGCTGGTCATATGTTTGGCCATCTGGTGGCATACCTCGATGACGTGGCCGTTTTCACTTCGCCCGACCTTGATTCGGGCGTCCCCTCGGAACCGGACGCTGCAGTGGTTCCGGGCGTTTCCGAAAGACTTGACCGCCCCCCGCTTAACCCAGCTCTAGCGTAACGCCCATCCGAATTTCGCCGGCGTTGCGGCGCTCATGCGCCCCCGACACACTAGAAATGGAGTCAAGCATGACAACGGGACACTCTCCCGCTGCGTCCGTCGCATCCGTGCGCCGGCGGACGCACACTTCACTCATCGTATGCGTATTGTTCGCCGGGGCTTGGCCGTGGGCGGCACCGGCGCAGGACATACGTCCACCGCTCATAAACGAGGCCCAGCAGCTCTCGCAAACGGCCGATGTCGCCGGCCCTAATGGGGCACCATCACCGAAACTGGAGAACGCGCCCTCCGCAGTGCATGAGCCCGTAGAACTGACGCTACGCGACGCACTATCGTTGGCATTGCAGCGCAATCCCGAGTTGGCAGCGTTCGGTAAGGAGCGGTTAGCAGCGGAAGCCGCGATCCTGCAGGCCGGTGTGCTGCCCAATCCGGTCCTGGAAATCGCTGGAGACAATCTGGGCAATGCCCGCAAGGCCGAGGCGGGCGACCGCACCACGGCGATCCAGATCGGCCAGTTGATCGAGCTGGGCGGCAAGCGCACAGCGCGCATTCGCAGTGCCGAGGCCAGCCGCGACGTGGTGAACTGGGACTATGAGGCCAAGCGTATGGAGATCCTGTCCCTGGTGGCGCAACGCTTTGTCGACCTGTTGACGGCAGAGCGGCGGCAGGTGCTTGCAGAGGAAGCGCTGGCGCTTGCCAAGCAGGTAAGCGACGCCGTTGCCAAACGCGTGCAGGCCGGCAAGGTGTCGCCAGTCGAGGAGACCAAGGCGCGACTTGCCCAGGGTAGCGCGGAGATCGAGTTGGAGCAGGCCCGGCGCGAGGGGTTATCGGCACGCAGGACGCTCGGCGCGTTGTGGGCCAGCCACGATCCGCGCTTCGAGAAGGCCGTGGGTGATCTGGACAAGACGATCCCGTTGCCAAACTACGAACACCTTGCAGAGCGGGTCCGCGACAACCCGGAGCTCGCGCGATGGACTAGCGAGATCGAACGCCGCCGCGCGGTCGTCGATGGCGAAAGGGCGAAGGCGATTCCGGACGTGACGGTCACCGCGGGAGTCACGCGCTTCAGCCAGTTCGATGACCGCGCATTCATGCTCAGCTTTTCCGTGCCGTTGCCCCTTTTCAATCGCAACCAGGGCGGCATCGTGGAAGCCAACCGCCGGCTCGACAAGGCCGCTGACGAGCAGCGCGCCGCGGAGTCCCGCGTGCTTGCGGCGCTGGCGCAGGCGTATCAGCGTCTCGCGGCCATCGACAAGGAGATCGCAACGTTGCGTTCCATCCTGCTGCCCGGGGCGCAAAGCGCGTTCGACGCGGCCACCACGGGATATCAACTCGGCAAGTTCGGTTTTCTCGACGTGCTGGATGCGCAGCGCACGCTGTTCCAGACACGCACCCAGCATCTGCGCGCACTCGCCGACTATCAGCGGGGCGTGAGCGACATCGAGCGGCTGGTGGGCGGCCCGCTCGATATGCCGCAATAAAACCTGAACCGACAGTAGATAAGGAATCAAAGATGAATCGCAAAGACGTCTTGCTAACCGTAGGCATCCTGGCGGTGGGGGCGGTACTGGGGCTGCTCATCCTGATCGGTGGGAAACCCTCCATTACAGGCGATCGTCATGGAGAGGACGAAGCTAAGCACGTGGCGGGCGAGAAGGGCCCCGATAATGCGTCTGCGAAAGGACCTCACGGCGGCCGCATGTTCTCAAAAGGCGACTTCGCGCTCGAGGTCACCATCTTCGAACGGGGGGTACCGCCGGAATTCCGGGTCTATGCGTTCGAGAAGCGCAAGCCCGTCGATCCGGCCGAGGTGAAACTGCAGGTCCAGCTCGAACGCCTGGGCGCGCAGCCCGAGACGATCGGCTTTCGCAAGGAAGAAGACTTCCTGCGCGGCGAGCAGGTCATCGCCGAGCCGCATTCCTTCAAGGTCGCGCTGACGGCCGAGCACAGGGGTCAGGTGTACCAGTGGGCCTACGAGCAGGTCGAGGGGCGCGTGCGCATGGACGATGCCAAGGCCAAAACCACCGGCATCGAGCTGCGCACCGCCGGACCGGCGAAGATCCGCTCCACCCTGCAGCTTCAAGGGGAAATCCAATTCAATCAGGACCGCGTCGCCCATGTGGTGCCAAGGCTCGCCGGGGTCGTTGTCAGCGTGGCGAAGAACCTCGGCGATCAGTTGAAGAAGGGCGAACTGCTCGCAGTTCTGGAGAGCCAGGCGCTCGCTGACCTCAAAAGCGAGCACCACGCCACCCAGACGCGGCTGGAGATGGCGCGCGGCACGCTCGAGCGGGAGAAGCGCCTGTGGGAAGAGAAGATTTCCGCCCAGCAGGACTATCTTGCCAGCCGCCAGGCGCTCACCGAAGCGGAGATCGCGCACCGCAACGCGGAGCAGAAACTGCTCGCGCTCGGACTCACACATGAAGCCGTTATGCGCGGTGGTGCCGACGGCTTGACGCGTTACGAGATCCGCGCGCCCATCGACGGCGTGGTAATCGAGAAACACTTGGCGATCGGCGAGGCGGTGAAGGAGGACGCGAGCATCCTCACCATCGCCGATCTGTCCACTGTATGGGCCGAGATGACGATTTATCCTAAGGACCTGGCCGCTGTGAAGCTCGGCCAGAAGGTCACGGTGCGTGCAAGCGCCCTGAACGCCGAGGCCGAAGGCCGGGTGGCGTATGTGGGCTCGCTGATCGGCGAGCAGACACGTTCGGCCAAGGCGCGCGTCACCTTACCAAACCTGGAGCGCAGTTGGCGGCCCGGCCTGTTCGTCACCGTCGAGCTGGTTCAGAACGAGACGCAAGTGCCGGTCGCCGTATCCGTTGATGCGATCCAGACCTACCGCGACGGGAAAGTTGTGTTCGGACGCTTCGGCGAGTTCTTCGAAGCGCGGCCGGTGGAACTGGGTCGCAGCGACGGGAAAACGGTCGAAATCCTAAGCGGCATCGCGCCGGGCACACCCTACGCCGCGACGAACAGTTTCGTTCTCAAGGCCGACCTGGGCAAGGCCGGCGCCAGCCACGATCACTGAGGGGGCCGCCATGAAACAGATCACCGCGATCATTCAGCCGCACATGCTCAGCAAAGTGGAGCACGCGCTGGCGTCATCGCCGTGTGCGAGGCGGGCGAAGTAGTGCGCATCGGCAGCGGCGCGCGCGGCGATGATGCCGTCTAGCAAGGAAGAAAAACATGCTTGAAGGAATTCTGCGCTTCGCGATTAACCGGCGCTGGCTGGTGCTCCTCGCCGTGCTGGGCATGGCCGCGCTGGGCGGCTACAACTATCAGCGCTTGCCCATCGATGCCGTGCCGGATATCACCAACGTGCAGGTGCAGATCAACACCGAAGCGCCGGGCTATTCGCCGCTGGAAACCGAACAGCGCATCTCCTTTCC
>JANMUI010000432.1:0-6250 GCA_031391405.1 Betaproteobacteria bacterium | reverse complement strand
GTGGAAGCCAGCCATGCCAAGTTCCGCCTGGGCGTGTTTCGCAACGCATGCGTTGCGCCGCGATTACGGGTTCGGCATGCAGGCCGAACCCTCCGAGGCGGCAAATTTCGAACGGGTCCCGCCCGCGATGCGGCATCGTTGCGCGCAGAACCGCATCATGATGCGATTCGGTCATATGTAGCTGCGACGAACAAGAACTTTTCCTCTCGATCGAGCACGATACGTACTCGACAGCGAGCGTCCATTCGCCTGACGGTGCGATGCGAAAGATGCGCCCGAACGGAATGTCGACGACATAGAGGTTGCCTGCCCGGTCGAAAGCAGGGCCCTCGAGAAGGCAGTCGATCGGCGCGCCGCCGCGGTTTGCATCGGCCCATGCGGTGTGCTCGTCCGCGCGACGAAAACGCGCCGGCAGCGCGCTGAAGAACTGCGGAGTGATCAGTGCGGGAGGGTGTTGTGCATGCATGGCGGAGGCGTCGTCCTTCAAGAGGCGGTCGCAGGCGGTCGGATGCTAGCATCCGGGATGGCTGCAGAACGCGATGGCGTCCTCCCCGATTCGCCGCGATTTCCATTCAGGCGCCTGTGCCCGTTCGACCCGCCACCCGAGTATGCGAACGCCCGCGCGGCCGGCCCACTGCATAGCGTTACATTATGGAATGGCAAGCGCGCGTGGCTGGTGACCCGCTACGAAGAAGTGCGCGCGGTATTGATGGACGACCGCCGCTTCAGTGGCGCGATGGCGCAACCGGGGTTCCCGACCGTGACCGAAGCACGCGTCACCGTTGACCGGAACGAGCGCGCGTTCGTCGGCATGGACAATCCTCGGCACGATCGAAGAAACCTAGATAGGAGACCACCACCATGCGGTCAATGAGACCCGTCGCACTCGCCCTGATATTCGCAACGATCGCCGCCGGTGCACTCGCGCAGGAATTTCCGACCAAGCCGATCCGCTTATTGATTCCGTTTCCACCCGGCGGCGGAACCGATTTCGTTTCGCGCGTCGTGGCCAACAAGCTTGCCGATACGCTCAAGTGGAATGTCGTCCCGGAAAATCGACCCGGTGCGTCGGGCAACATTGCGATCGAAGCCACCGCGAAGTCGCCGGCCGACGGCTACACGATCGTCATGGGGCAGTCGGACAACATGATGCTGGGGCCCTGGCTCTATCCGAATGTCGGGTATGACACGGTGAAGAGTTTCGTGCCGATTGTTCAAGTGTCGAGGACATCGCTCGCGATGGTGAGTGCGGCCAAGTCACCGCTCGCCTCGCCCGCCGATCTCGTCGCAAGAGGCAAGTCGCCGGCTGGATTGAGTTGGGCAACCGCCGGGAATGGCTCGGTCGGGCATGTGTTCGGGGAGCAGTTCCAGCGCGCCGCCGGCATCAAGATTCTGCAAGTCCCCTACAAGGGGGCCACACCGGCTCTCGCCGATGTCATGGGTGGGCAGATCGACATTGCCATCATGTCGGTCCCGTCTGTGCTTGGCTTGGTGAAAAGCGGCAAGCTGACCGCCGTGGCGGTGAGCTCGGCGCAGCGCTCTGCTGCATTGCCCGCAACACCGACCCTCGATGAGTCCGGTCAACGCGGCCTCGATGTGACCATCTGGCTCGGGCTGTTCGCGCCGATCGGAACGCCCGCACCGATCATTGCCCGCTTGAACGCGGAAGTGAACAAGGTACTCCAGGCACCCGATGTGATCGAGCGAGTCACCGCCCAGGGCGTGAGCGTGGCAGGCGGTTCATCGGAGGCCTTTGCAGCATTCGTTCGCGCCGACTATGAGCGGTGGGGGCGCGTCGTCAAGGAATCCGGTGTCAAGTTGGAATAACGCGCGGAACACGACATGCAACTCGATGGCATCCGCGTCGTCGATTTGACCCGCATTCTCTCCGGGCCGTTCTGCTCGATGTTCCTCGGGGACATGGGCGCGGAGGTGATCAAGATCGAAGACCCCGATGAGGGCGATCCTGTTCGCAAGCAAGGCAGCGCGCGGAACGGATATTCGCTCTATTTCGCCAATTTCAATCGCAACAAACGTTCGGTCACCCTCGATCTGCGCACCGGCGAGGGCAAGGATATTTTGCGAAGCCTCATGCGCAAGGCGGACGTCGTCGTCAACAACTATCGACCCGGCGTCATGGACAAGATGGGCTTCGGACGTGACGCATTGCGTGGGTTGAAGCCCGATATCATCAGTTGCCATGTCACCGGATTTGGCCTTGATGGACCCTATGCGAGTCGGCCATCGTTTGATTTCATTGCCCAGGCGATGAGCGGATTCATGAGTGTTAACGGCGATCCGAACGGGCCGCCGATGCGCGCGGCACCGCCGATCTCCGATCTGGTTGCGGGTGCCTATGCGGCGATGGGCATTCTCGCAGCGCTGGTGCGCCGTGCTCGCACAGGGGAGGGCGAGGAGGTCGCGACTTCGCTTACGGACGGCATGACGAGCATGCTCGCCTTTCTGGCGACCAACTGGTTCGCGACCGGCCGTCTGCCGTTGCGGACCGGCAACGATCACGCGCTCGCTGCCCCGTACGGTCTCTTCGAAGCCGCCGATGGCCAAGTCGCGATCGCGCCAAGCAACGATACGTATTACTTCAAGTTGCTCGCTGCGCTTGAACTGGAGCACCTCAAGGATCAGCCGGAATTCAGCACCAACGAAAGCCGCTTCGAGCATCGTGGTGCGATAAACGCCGCCTTGAACGAACGGACGCGGAAGCAATCGATCGCGCATTGGATCGACGTGCTGAACAAAGCCGGCGTCCCGTGCGGGCGGGTGTTGGACATCGGCGAGGTGTTCGCCGACCCGCAGACCGTGCATCAATGCATGCGCATCACGATCGACCATCCGCTGCATGGTCCGCTCGATGTGCTGGGATTTCCGATCAAGTTCACCGATGCGCCGTGCCGCGTGCATCGTCCGCCGCCCGTGCTGGGCGCCGATACCGACGATGTGCTTCACGACCTGGGATTGAGCGAGTCCAAGATTGCCCGGCTGCGCGAGAAAAATGTGATCCGCTAGGAATCTGCGCGGCAGACCGCGCAGATTCCTGATGGAAGACGCTACATGCTTTCATTGCCTCGAATGCGCCAAACTACAACCCCGAATAATCTTGCTTGTAAAGCGTCGTTCGGCTGAACAGTTGCGCCTTCCCAGAGGAGTGTGCGCGCTCTGCCGCGTACACTCCTAGGCCCCATGATCCCTGGACTGGCAGACGGAGGAGAACCATGAGCACATTCGCAAACAAGACAGTTATCGTGACCGGTGGTGCCGGTGGCATCGGCGGGGCCACCTGCCGCCGATTCGCGCAAGCGGGAGCGCGCCTGGCGATACTGGATTTGAACATCGATGCCGCACAAAGCTTGGCGAGTGAGATCAGTGCATCCGGCGGTCGCGCGGAAGCGATTCGCTGCGACATCACCGATGGCACGAGCGTTCGGGATGCGGTGGCGACAACCATCGAACATTTGGGCCCGATCGATGTACTCGTCAACAACGCAGGCTGGGATGTGTTTCGGCCCTTCCTCAAGACCGACCCGGCATTGTGGGCGCAACTGATCGCCGTGAATCTCATCGGGGCACTGCATATGCACCATGCGGTGTTGCCGGGCATGGTTGAACGCCGGCACGGGCGGATCGTCAATGTCTCATCCGATGCGGCTCGCGTAGGATCGTCAGGCGAGGCTGTCTATGCAGCCTGCAAGGGCGGCCTGGTCGCCTTCTCGAAGACCCTCGCACGCGAGCACGCCCGGCATGGCATTACGGTAAATGTGGTGTGCCCCGGGCCGACCGACACAGCGTTGTTCGACGGATTCAAGAACGCTGCCGGCAATCCGGAGAAACTCGTGCAAGCGTTCGAGCGGTCGATCCCGCTCGGTCGAATCGGCAAGCCCGACGATCTGCCGGGCGCGATCCTTTTCTTTGCAAGCGACGATGCCGCCTACATTACCGGCCAGGTGCTGAGCGTGTCGGGCGGGTTGACCATGAACGGCTGATCGGCGAGGGGACTACGATGGATTACCAGGACATCCTGTTCGAAGTGCGCAACGGCGCGGCTTGGATCACGATCAACCGTCCGGAGAAGATGAATGCGTTTCGTGGCCGCACCTGCGAGGAGTTGATCCACGCGCTCAATCGCGCCGGCTACGATCGCGAAATCGGATCGATTGTTCTGGCGGGCGCGGGTGATCGCGCCTTTTGCACCGGCGGTGATCAATCTGCCCATGACGGTCAGTACGACGGCCGCGGCACGATCGGTCTTCCCGTCGAGGAGCTGCATGCAGCGATCCGCGATGTACCGAAGCCGGTGATCGCCCGCGTACAGGGCTACGCCATCGGCGGTGGCAATGTGCTTTGTACGATTTGCGACTTTACGATCGCAGCCGACAAAGCGATCTTCGGACAGGTGGGTCCAAAGATGGGGTCTGTTGATCCCGGCTATGGAACCGCCTTTCTTGCACGCGTTGTAGGCGAGAAGAAGGCGCGCGAGATGTGGTACATGTGCCGCCGCTACTCGGCCGCCGAGGCGCTTGCGATGGGGCTGGTGAACGCAGTGGTGTCGCTTGATCAGCTTGATATTGAAGTGCAACGCTGGTGCGATGAAATCATGGAGAAGAGTCCCACCGCGATCGCGATCGCGAAGCGTTCCTTCAACATGGACACGGCACACCAGGCCGGCATCTCCGGAATGGGGCTGATGGCGCTCAAGTTGTACTACGACACCGAAGAGTCGCGCGAGGGCGTGAAGGCGCTCCAGGAAAAGCGCAAACCGAATTTCCGAAAATTCGCGAAATAGGTCGACCGATGAATCCTTACCTCGACGAGGACCTCGTGACCTTATCCGAGCACGTCCGCCGATTTGCAGCGGAGCGGATCGCGCCGGGTTTTCAGGAGCGCGATCAAACGCGTACGCTCGATCGCACGATCATGCGCGCGATGGGTGAATTGGGATTGATCGCGCCGGAGCTGCCGGAACGTTTCGGCGGACAGGGCTTGGGATGCCTCGCGAGCGGCGTCATCGTCGAGGAGATTTCGCGCGCGGACCTCAGCATGGCCTATGTTCAATTGCTTGGCTCGCTCAACGCGCAGATTCTCTCGCAGCACGGGAACCCCGACGTAACGCGCCCGTGGCTCGACCGCCTCACGCGGGGCGAAGTCTTGGTCGCGCTGGCACTGACTGAACCGCGTGGCGGTTCTGACGCGGCCAATCTTCGCCTCAAGATGGAGCGGGTTGGCGACGACTATGTTCTGAATGGCGAGAAGACCTCGATCTCGGCGGCCGACCAGGCTGATGCCGCGGTTGTGTTCGGACGCACCGGTGCCGCGGACGCGGGCGCGCGCGGCGTATCCGCGCTGCTGGTGCCGATGACACTGGCAGGCATCACGCGCGGGCGCTTTGATTGTCACGGGCAACGCGCGATTGGGCGCGGCTCGATATTCTTCGAGAATGTTCGCGTTCCAGCCGATCATCTTCTCGGTCGCGAAGGCGAAGGGTTTGCGCAAGTCATGCAAGGCTTCGACTTCTCGCGTGCGCTCATCGGCCTCCAATGCTTGGCAGTGGCAAAGGTGAGCCTCGAAGAAACATGGAAATATGTGGCGGAGCGCGAAGCCTTCGGCAAGACCCTCTCCGCTTTTCAAGGTGTCTCGCATCCCCTCGCCGACTTCGAAACGCAGGTGGAAGCGGCCCGGCTCCTGTGCCTGCAGACCCTTTGGCTCAAAGACCGCGGCGCACCGCATACGGCTGAGGCCGCGATGTGCAAGTGGTGGGGACCCAAGCTTGCGTACGACGCTGTGCAGTCATGTCTTCTCATGCATGGCCATGGCGGGTACGACCGCGCGCTGCCCTTCGAGCAACGCTTGCGCGATCTGCTCGGTTTTCACATCGGCGATGGCACTGCGCAGATCATGAAGACCATCATCGCGCGCCAGCGAGCGGGGCGCGCGGCCGTTCCGAATTAGTCGATTCAGCATCCGGCGGGCAAACGGGGCAATGTCAAGCGGGTCGTGTTGTATGCCCATGGCGGCACGGTGGCAACGACATCCTCGTGGTTGATATGCAGGAAGGTTCGCGCGCCCAGCGCCGCGTCGTACTTGGTACGGAACGCCGCATTGCCCACGCGCGGTGAGCCGTACACGTAGACGCCGGCGACATCCGCGCCGTGGCCGGCCAGGCGCAGCGCTGCCAGTTGCGCCAGGGCGGCGCCCAGGCTGTGCCCCGAAACGAACAGCGGCCTGGCCGGCCCGGCTT
>JANMUI010000428.1:0-11186 GCA_031391405.1 Betaproteobacteria bacterium | reverse complement strand
TCTTTATCCATATCGCTCTCCCGTGACCATCGCTGTCACTGCTAGACCTGTCCGCGCTACCGCGTGATCCTAACGTGAAGCCAACCGCAACACCTGCTCGGCAAGGATGTTGCACTGCATCTCGTTGCTGCGGCCGTAAATAGTGGTCGGCCACGCGTTGTAGCAGGAGCTGAGCACGTCGAGCGAGATGCTGTCGAAATCGACATTGCCGACCCGGGCAGCGGCTGCCCCGGCGCTCTCGAGGATGAATTCACTCAAAGCAGAAAACGTTTTATTGGTGGATTGATCGCCGCAAACACCGGACGCGTCCGCCGCAAAGGCCTATATTATCGGGGCGAAACCAACTGCGGGAGCACGCCATGCAAAAGGTCGCTATTTCTCGACGGCAGCCCAACGATCCGCGCCCTGCGGAGAATGACTCCCCAGCCGCACACCGAGCCAGGGCATCTACTGAATCGCGATCGACGCGATCATTGATTCGCCGCTATGGTGAACGATTCACCGATCCCGAAAAAAGGGCGTTTGAATTTCGTAGCCCCTCATTCGAACATGCCCGGTCTAATCCGGTTCCAGCGGAATCGGCTCGATCGAAATCATTTCCGAGACCCCCGGCACGTAGATGCCGCCGCGGCGCCCGGCGCCATATCGCTCGTAGTGCCAGTGCGGCAGCGGTCGTCCGGCGGGCGTGACCAGCCACAGGCGCAGCAGATGGCGCACCCGCGCGCGGTCCTCGTGGTCCTCGTAGGCGGTGCGCGAGTGCAGCACCGTGTGGTTGTTAATGAACTGGATGTCGCCGCGTTCCAAGAACATGCTCAGGTGGAATTGCGGATCGTTGGCGATGTCGTCCACCAGTTTCATCGCCTCTTTTTGCGCCGCGGTGAGAGGCGGCAGCTCGGGGTACTGCGCGGTTGTCTTCATGTGGCCGCCGGCATAGTAGCCGGTGAGCTTTCCGCCAGTGATCGAAAACACAGGCATTGCGTAGTACGGCTTCGCGCCCGCGGGAATTTCGCCGCGCCTGTCCACCCACACGGGCTGGTACAGCACGCGCAGCAGGTCGGGGCGCCGCCGTTGGATCTCGTTGTGAATCGCAAGAGAACTCACGATCTTGCTCTCGCCGCCGGATTTCGCCGGGTTCAGGCATAGGAGGCCGATCACGTCGGCGAAGTCGGAGTGATAGGACAGCCGCTCGTTGCTCATGTAGCTGCGGTGGGTCGGGTGCAGGAAGATCTTGCGCTCGGCGTTTTCGTCAAGCGGATTGGCGACCGACGATCGCGCACCCAGGTCGATCACGTGGCCTATCATCTCTCCGCGCGCGTTCTGGCATACCGGATAGCCGATGTGCACGCCGATGCCCCAGTAGACGATCATCGCCCCGGTCGGTGAATAGCGCTCGACCGGCACGCCGCGAACCAGCACGAAACCCCGCCCCTCGAGCACTTCGCGGCGGATCTCGGTCAGACGTTGTCCGAGCGTAGGCAACGGAAACGCCGCCCGGGTGATCTGCATCACCGGCAGCGCGCGCGATTGCACCTGCGCCAGCGCGGCGTCGAGCTCCGCGACTTCCGGCGTGCTCAGCCGGTATTGCCATACGGTCGATTGCTGAAGGTCGGCGGACTTCCAGCAGGCCGGGTCGATCACAGGCAGCTCGGGTATGGGAATTTCTTCTTTCGCCGTCATGTTCATTGCGACATCCATGCCTTCAGTCCTTCCTGGATTATTTCTGGCTCACCGCGCACCGGATCCAAACCATGAATGCTGTCGCGCTCTATTCCGCCTTCAGATTGGCGCTCTGGATGACTCGGGTCCAGCGCGCAAGCTCGGCCGATATCAGCTGGGTCACGCGTTGCGGCTCGCCGCCTTCGGGCTCGACTTCCATCGAGCTCAACCGTGACAACACCTCGGGCGTCTTCAGCGCCCGGTTCAGTTCCTGGTTCAGGCGCGCAACCACTTCAACCGGCGTTCCCTTGGGCGCCATCAGCGAGCTCCAGGAACCGATGTCCGTGTAGCCGGCGATGCCGAGTTCTTCCAGCGTCGGCGTGCCGGGAAGCTGGCTCGAGCGGCTGCGCGAGGTCACCGCAAGCGCCTTGATCTGTCCCGCCTTGATGTATGGCAAGGCGGTGGGCAGGGCATCGAACATCACGTCCACCCGTTTTGCCACCAGGTCGGTGAGTGCCGGGCTGCTGCCCTTGTAGGGCACATGCGTCCATTTGACGCCGGCATTGCTCTGGAAATACTCGCCGATGAGATGCAGGATGCTGCCGCTGCCGGCGGAGGCCATGGACAAGCTGCCCGGATTCGCCTTCGACATCGACACCAATTCGGCCGGCGTCGATGCGTTGAGGTCGCTCCGCGCAAGCACCACGATCTTGGTATTGGTGAACAGGATCACCGGGTCGAGCTGCCGGATCGGATCGAAGCCGCGATCCTTGAACAGCGCCGGGCTGATAGTGAGCGGCCCACCCGATCCGACCACCAGCGTATAGCCGTCGGGCGCCGATTTCGCCGCCGCATCGAGCGCGATCAGCCCGCCCGCGCCGGGGCGGTTTTCCACCACGAACGATTGGCCGAGCCCGGCAGCGAGGGACTGCGCCATGACCCGGCCCAGAAGGTCCACTGCGCCGCCCGCGGCGAAGGTCACGAGCACCTTCACCGGCTTGCTCGGATACGTCTGCGCCAATGCCCCAGCGGCAGCGGCGGATAAGGCAAGGGCGGCAAGACTGCGGTACGCCGGAAAGCGCATCGTGGTTCTCCTGTCAGGGACGACGGTCGGCGCACGCATGGTCCAACGTTTTTTGCGGCAGGGCAAGGACCGGGTGCCCGAGCATCCTGCCCCAATCGATTGTCCCATTGGTCTCGCGCGCCCTGCGATCGCCTGTGACGGTTACAGGATGAGAATCCTGAACCGCTCGCCGAATAGATTCACAGCCATCCAAAGTCATGAACCGCCCAGCGCGGAGCCGCATGGCGTGGTGCTGTCGGGTGCGCTGTAGGAAGCCGGTCCGCAGCGGATTGGGCGTCTCACTTTGGCTCTGGCTCAAGGAGAGCCCACGATACATCGGCGGCAACGAACGCGGCCGGAAAGTACCCGAAGCGGGTTCTCGGCGGTTTGGGTGTCAGTCGAAACGACCGTGATCGTGTGCGGGGCGGTAGCGTCAATTCGCACGGGCGTTGATTGCAGTACGTTGGACTGAGCGTCCATGCCTTGTCCGCCGGTTGCCGGCCGATGGCCGCGCGTGGATGGCCACGTGATATCGTGATGTATTGACATTCATTGTCGAGACACGGGGGAGAGAAACCATGATTTTCCAACGATCATCAATGCACAAGCGGAGCACGCACCGTGGCGCGGCATTGGCGCTTGCCAGTGCAGTTGCCCTGACTGCGTCGTACGCCGCACTGGCGCAACAGACCGCAGCGCCCGCGGCGCCTGGCATCACCCTTGCCGCGCCCGAAAGCGTCGGCATGTCGAGCACCCGTTTGCAGCGATTGACGCCAGCGTTCACACGGGAAATCGAAAGCAAGCAGTTGCCTGGCGTCAGCATCATGGTCGCCCGCAAGGGGCGCATCGTCTACGCAAAGGCGTTTGGGGTGCGCGATCCATCCAAGCCGGATCCAATGCGGGTGGATTCGCTGTTCCGCATCTATTCGATGACCAAGCCGATGGCGAGCGTCGCGGCGATGATCCTCGTCGAAGAAGGGCGGCTGCAACTCTCCGATCCAGTGGCCAAGCATCTGCCAGCGTTCAAAGACATGAAGGTCGTGAGCCCGAACGGTGAGGTGCCCGCTGCGCGGCCGATGACGGTGCAGGATCTATTGCGCCATACCTCCGGCCTCACATACGGTGAGCTCAACACGAATCCGGTGATCAAGGAAGAGCTTGCAAAGGCTGGCCTCGCGAAACCTGGCGTGATCGATTTCGATGCGCGTGACATGACTCCCGCGGAGCAGGTGGAACGCTTGGCCAAGGTGCCACTGATGCATCAGCCCGGCACCGCCTGGGAATACAGCCTGTCGACCGATTTGCTCGGTCGTGTGATTGAAGCCGCATCGGGGAAACGCCTCGGCGATTTCATGGCCGAGCGTCTCTTCAAGCCGCTGCGCATGAACGACACCGCGTTCTTCGTGCCGGAAGCAAAAATGGGCCGCCTCGCCGCCTCGTTCGACAAGGATCCGGTCACGGGTAACGCGTTCAAGCTGATCGATGTTTCCAAACCGCCGGGTAATGACTCGGCGGGTGCGGGCACGGTCTCGACGGTACCGGACTACATGCGCTTTGCGCAGATGATGCTGAACGGCGGCGTGCTCGACGGCCAGCGGATTATCAGCCCGACCACCGTGCGCTACATGACATCCGATCATCTTGGGCCGCGCATCCCGATTGCGCAGACAATGGGCGGCAACGTGTTGACGCCGACGCTCTACACCTTCGGTCTTGGCTTCGCCGTGCGACCGGCCGATGGCCTTGCCTTCGCGCCAGGCTCCGCGGGCGATTTCTACTGGGGCGGTTATGCGGGAACGATTTTCTGGGTGGATCCCAAAGAGCAGATTGTCGCGGTGATGATGACGCAATCGCCTGGCGCGCAGCGGCTCTATCATCGCAATCTGCTCCGGCAGCTTGTCTACCAGGCAATCATCAACTGACTCGCACGGGGTTCGTGTTGTTGACGTACCTGCAGTCGCGCAAGCGGGTACGACGCTGGAAGCGATACTCGCGATCGACTCACTGCCCCTCGATCCCCGGCAAGTCGCTGAGATCCCTTGTCCACGGCAGTGCCGATTTGCACCAGATCTGTCTCTTCGGCGGTAGCTGCGCCCTTTGATCAAGGCACCCAACACGCAATGAATAGGTCGGCGGATCTTGAACATCCGCGCAAGCGGAGATCGGGGTTCCACAATCTGGGCAGAACGAATGCGCGCGTTTTGTTCCGCTATCGGCGGTCTTGATATAGGTCTTCGGACGCCCCGTGAGCAACTGGAAGCCAGATTTCGGTACGGGAACCGATATCCGAAAGGCGGATCCGGTGAGCATCTGGCAGTCGGCGCAGTTGCACAGGCTGATTTTTTCCGGATCCACCTCGGCTTGGTAGGTTATTTGCCCGCAGTGGCAACGACCTTGAACTTTCATGATGCTCTCCTTGTTCCAGCGCGCGGGGTCGTCGGTATCAAGATGGACACTGGCGCGCTCCGCGAATACTTCGGCAGAAAAATGACCCTGTGACTTTGAGATTGTGGCCGACACCCGGCCTCCGTGTCGATCCGACCGACTGGGTGAACGCGCTCTCCCGCGAATATTTCGTGCCGAATCAGTAGGTGTCTACCATCGAAATCGTTTCGCGAAAACAATTAACGCTAGACCCGAATGGCACTTACTTAGCGTGCGCTGCTCAAGCCTCCGTTCGCCCTGAGCCCGTCGAAGGGTAACGCAGGCTTGTTGAAGGCGGGCGAACGTCCGCTCACGGACACTCCGGCATTCACCCTTCGACAGGCCTGTCCTGAGCTTGTCGAAGGGCTCAGGGCGAACGGTAAATCCCCTAATTCGCCTAAATAAGTGCCATTCAACGCTGACCCCTTTAGTGATCCGCTCTCTCGCCGCCGCACCTCGATGCGAACCTCTTGGGGTGAGCGACGAAACGAAGTGTCGGGAGATCAGTCGCACGCTCGCCGTGATTCCGGGGTAGCCTCGCGCGATGTACGAGCTACGCACGCCGGCCCCCCCGCTCCGACGTTTCATCGAGCACTACTGGTTCGTGAGCCATGACGGGGTGACGCCGGTGAATTTGCGAGTGGACGTTTTCGTCGATGCTCGCGCCGATCTGATCTTCAACTTCGGTGCACCCTACCTTCGTGAAGTCATCGGTGGCGCTGCGGCCGAGCATGTCCACTCGAACCTCGATGCCCAGCGGCTCGTTCCCATCCGGGTAAGCCAGCACGGGCTCGTGCGCATCTCGGGGGTGCGCTTTCGGCTGGGCGGGCTCGGCCCCTTCGCGCGCACACCGCTGCGGCACTGGTGTGGGCAGACGCCGCCCCCGAGCGAAGTCTTCGGGGAAGCGGTGCGGGTCCTCGAGCACGAGCTCGAGACGACAGACGATCTGGACGCGCAGGCCCGTCAGCTCGATGCGTTTTTTCTGGGGTGCCTGCAGATCGAGGGCTCATTCGCGAGCTTCGATCGGATCCTCGGTCATCTCGTCGACACCAGGGGTGGCGCGCAGGTTCAGGAGCTCGCCTCGGTTGCGCGGGTCTCGAGCCGACAGATCGATCGGCTATTCGCGAGGTACCTGGGAATTCCGCCGAAGACAGTGGCGCGGGTGCTTCGGTTTCAGAGCGCGCTCATGGCCCTGATGCACGACCCGGGCTGCGCGCTCGCCGAGGTCGCAGCGAGCGCCGGATACTTCGACCAGGCCCATTTCATCAAGGACTTCAGGCGCATGAGCGGGGGCGTCCCACGGGGTTACCGCGGCTACTATCCCACGGCCGGCCCCGCGGACTTCGCCCCGAACGTGGTCGTGTTCTTACAAGACAGACCCCCGCATCCGGCCTGAAGATTGCATACCTAAAAAGCGCCTCTGCGCGCGAGGAGCGAACGCGGATGGCAAAGAGCTGGTCGGGCAAGGGCACGAAGGACGATCCCTGGAACCTCAAGACGCCGCCGCTCACGTCGGAGTACACGATGTACGAGGACGACACCGTCGATCCGCCACTTCTGATCTGTCAGGTCGGGAGCACGAAGCTCACGTACTTGGCGCGCTGCGTCCAGGACATCCCCGCCATGCTGAAGAAGCACGGCGACTGGATGGTGCTCGGCGCAGCCGACGAGCAGAAAGACGCTGCGCCTGGAACGCTCGAGGCATGGGGTCGGTCGAAGGACAACCCGGTCGGCGGGTGGTACGGCCAGAAGAAGGGCTACCGCGGTCGCTTCGGCCTCTACGTTCCGCCGCTGCTCGAGGCGCTGGGCACGGTAGAGCTTGAGCACAACGCCAAAAACAACCGCGTGCGAGCGAAGTGATGGCGGACAAGGCCGAGTCCGCGTTCAACCTGCGCTACGCAGTCAGCACCGACATTCGCGCCACGCCGGCGGTGATCTGGGCGAAGTTGACCGACGCCAAGGGCTTTACCAAGTGGAACTCGACGGTCGAGAGCATCGAGGGCCCGATCACGCTGGGCACCAAGCTGACCATCCGCGTGCCTATCGCGCCGGGCCGGGCGTTCTCGCCCAAGGTGATCGGGTTCGACGTGGCGAAGCGGATGATCTGGCAAGACGGCTTCTTTCCGATGTTCCAAGGAACGCGGACCTACACGCTCACGCCCAAGCAGGGTGGGGTGACCACCTTCGCGATGGTCGAAGTCTTCCGCGGGATGATGCTGCCCCTGATCAAAGGGTCGCTCCCCGATTTTCGTCCGGTGTTCGACCAGTACGCGGCCGACCTGAAGAAAGCTTGCGAAGCCGGCTGACGGACCCGCGGGCCGTGCCGCCAGGAGCGCCGTGACGCTTCCCGTGGCCAAGGAGAAGGAAGAGAAATTTCAGCTCCACCTGGCGGCGTTGATCGTCAAAACCAAGGCCGTTGCTGGACTTGAGAGATTCGAGTCGTATCGCCGGGCGGGTGCGCCGGGCGAGCCGCCCCCTTCGGAGATCAGGGGCCCGATGCCGGCGCCCCACTCTCGAAGCCGATTTGCAGCGCGTCGTTGAAGCGGTTGAAGAAGCCGCACAACGCGATCCGCATCGTCAGCTCGACAATTTGCGCCTCGGTGAAATGCTCGCGCAGCCGCACGAACATGCTGTCGCGAATGCGTTGCGGCGCACTGGTCACGGCAATCGAGTATTCGACCACCAGTTTGTCGACCTCGTCGAGCTCGGGATGCGCTTCGTAATCGAGGATCCGGTCCACGCCCGCGGGCGAGATCCCTTCGACTACCAGCAGCGGCTTGTGGTGAGCAACGCAGTAATGGCACTCGTTCAGCTTCGACACCGTGACCACCGCGAGCTCGATGGTGCGATACGGCACGTTCTTTTGCTCACGCAGCTCCAGCAGCATGCCCATCAAATGCGCCACTGACGACGGCACATGCGCGAACACGCCGACCTGGTCGCGGAACGGCCCGTAGCCGGTGGCAAACCGCTCGTACACCTCTTTTACTGCGGCCGGCACTTCGTCCGGACCGACGTCCCTTACTCGTGCCATGCCTGTCTCCGTCTGGTCGGGCCACGCGTCACGCCGCGAGCCAATCCTCGAACACCCGGTGTTCGCAAAGCGGCCGCCGACCGCGCGCTCAGGGCTTCGCGTACTCGACGAACACGCTCTTGCCGCCCTTGATGATCCAGTGGCCCATGCCGCGGCCGAGCTGGTCGCCGTTCGGCGTGAAGTCGCAGGTCGAGCCGGCGCCCTGGAAATTGACCGGCTTGCCTTCGCGCACCAGTTTCAATGCATCGACCACATCGTCGACCTCTTGCCCCGGCCCGTTGCCGACCGCGATGATCTGCTTCGACCAGTCGACGGCCATCGGGCTTTTCGCGCGTTCCATGGCGAGCACGGTGATCGCGAGCTGGTCATGCGTATTGGGCGGGAAGAGAAACATGCGATCGGCAGGTGCGCCCATCAGCTGAAGGAACTTCTTGTAGCCGGATGCGGCGACATCAGGCATTGGCTGGAAATGCCGGATGCCCTCGGCGACCTGGTTGCCGACCGCCTGGACGAACTTGCCTTCCGCATCGGCCATGATCGACAGCGCCACCACCTTGCTGTCGAAGCCGGCGCGATAGACTTCCTTCATGATCGAGACGAAATCGGGCAGCAGGCCGAAGCAATACACCGCCTCCGGCTTCTTGCCGAAGACGCGTTCGACTTCGGCGCGATACGAAGGTTGCTCGGGGTTGTAGATCAGCGAATCGACGACTTGGCGCCCGGCCCCCTTCATCTGCTCCTCGAACACTTTCATGATCGGCAGCACGAAGGCGTTCTGCAGACCGAGGATGCCCACCGACTTGAAGCCCAAGCGCAACGCGGCGCGGCTGATGACGGTGCCCCAGTCGGTCGCCTTCATCTGGAAGCGCCATACGTAGCCCTGGTTGTCGCCCTCGGTGATGGCGTTGGCCGCACTGGAGACCATCAGCACGACCTTGTTCTGCACCACGATCGGACGCGAAGACATGCCTTCCGGCGTTCCCCAGTAACCGATGCAGGACTGCGCCTTGTGCACGTTGATGAATTTCTGCGTCAGGTTGGCGGCGACCGAGGCGCTGGATTCGGAGTCCTCGATGAACAGTTCCAGCCGCCGGCCGCCGAGAATGCCGCCCGCCGCATTGATCTTCGCGGCGGTGCGCTTGACTGCTTCGGCCATGTCGGGCCCGTAGGCGCCTGCGTTGCCGGTGAGCGGCAGCGCGACGCCGATCGGAATCGGCGCGCCTTGCGCGTGGGCGAGATTGAGGTAGGGAAACGCCAGTGGTGCACCAAGCGCTGCGGCGGACTTCAACATCTTGCGGCGGGTGAAGTGACTCATCGGAACCTCCTGCGGCTGGGTGGACAGACTTGGTGTCCTACGGACGAACCATTCTCGCGCTTGCCAGATCGACCTGCAATCGGTGCTCGCGCAGGAACCCTTGCGGACGGAAAATGAGCAGCAGGATCAGGCCGACGCCGATGATGATGATGCGGATGGCGGCGAGCTGGTCGGAATCGAGCGCCGGAATGACGTCTTTCAGGAAGCGCGAGCCCTCCAGCAGCACCATGACGGCGGTGGCGCCCCAGATCGCCCCCGCATGCGCGCCCCGCCCGCCGGCGATGACCGCCATGAAGGCATAGGCGATGACGATGTTGGTGAACTGCGTCGGATCGATGTACTGGTAGTAGAAGGCGTGCAGGGCGCCGGCCAGCCCGATGAAGGCGCCGCCGATCGCGAACACGCGCACCCTCGCCCAGAGAACGTTCTTGCCGAGCGTCGCCGCGACCACATCGTCCTCGCGCAGCGCACGCACGGTGCGCCCGAACGGTGAGCGCGCGAGCACGTTCAACGCCCACAGGGTTGCGAGCAGCAGCGTCACCGACAGGCCGAGCAGGAAGTAGACGTAGACCTCGGCGGGAATCAAATGTGCGAGCGGGCGCGGAATGCCGGAGAGCCCGAGCGCGCCCTTGGTCAGCCAGTCTTCGTTCAGCGCGACCAGGCGCAGCATCTCGCCGACGCCAAGCGTAACGATGGCGAAATAGTCCTCCTCCGTCACGCGCAGCGTCACCAAGGCGGTCAGCGCGCAGGCGGCCGCGACGATCGCCATCGCGCCCAGCGTGGCGACGAACGTGTTGGCCCCGCCCTTGAGGATCAGGAGCGAACACGCGTAAGCGCCGAGCGCATAGAAGCCCGCAAGGCCGAAGTTCACCATGCCGCCCAGGCCCCACTGGAAATTGAGGGCGAGCGCGAGAATCGCGGAAAAGCAGACGACGATACCGAGCAGGACAAGAAAGGAGATCATGCGCGGTTCATTTTCGGATATGCGGTTGCCCGAACAGACCTTGCGGCCGGAACACCAGGATCAGCGCGATCGCGGCAAGCGGTATGCCGATGCGGTAGTTGGGCGGAATCACGAGCGTCGATAGCTCACTCACGACGCCGATGATGGTCGCGCCGGCGAGCGCGCCAAGCGCGCTGCCGAGGCCGCCGAGGATCGCGGCGGCGAACACGCTGACCACGTAGTTGGAGCCCATCGGCGGCTCGAGCGCCCGGTCCATGCCGATCAGCACGCCGCCCACCGCGAGCAGCATGCCGGCGATGAACCAGGTCCAGCGGATGATGCGCTCGCTCTCGATGCCGCGCACCAGCGCGAGCTGCGGGTTGTCGGCGACCGCGCGCATGGCGCGGCCGACCGGCGTGCGATTGAGCAGCATCCACATCGCCGCCATCGCCAGCGCCGAGATCGCCAGAGTGATCATTTGCTCGCGGTTCATGCGCACATCCAGCAGCCGGAACGGCCGCGCCAGCTCGATGGCGAAGCTGCGCGCCGAGTTGCCGTAGGCGAAGCGCGCGATGTTCTCGAGGATGAATCCCAGACCGAGCGAAGCGACCATCAGCGTGATGCCGCCGCGACCGCGCAGCGGCTTGAACGTGAGGTGGTCGATCAGGATACACAGGCCGCCGAAGGCCAGAGCAACCACCGCCGCCAATGCAAAGAGGGTCGCGACGATGATCGACCACCCGCTGGGCGG
>JANMUI010000426.1:0-3055 GCA_031391405.1 Betaproteobacteria bacterium | reverse complement strand
CTTCGGCACCATGGGTTACGGCTTGCCGGCCGCGATCGGCGCCAAGGTCGGCTGTCCCGAGCGTCTGGTCGTCGATATCGATGGCGACGGCAGTCTCAATATGAGTATCCACGAACTGTCGACCTGCCATCGCTATGGCATCGGCGTCAAGATTGTCTGTATCAACAACCAGTGGTTGGGCATGGTGCGCCAGTGGCAGGACATGATAGGTACCGTCGAGGCGCGGAGTGCATGGTGACGGAGTCTACCGCGATGACCGTACCGCGCCCAAGCCAACGCCAATCGGATAGGTGCGGTCGCGTCGGCATGAACGGCGGCCAGTGCAGTGATTGCGACCATCACGGCGACATCGTTGTGCTGCGAGGGGATCGCCCTAATTTGGACCGGTCCAGCTATCGCATAAAGCACACCAGCGCATAAGCCTGCCGGTCGCGCGCTTGCGCTTGCGCCGAGAGCGAGGCTTCACGGCGGCGAGTCCTGCTTTGACCTGTCTATCGATCCTTGTGATCGCGAGCCGGCAACAACCCCGGACTCAGCGGGCAGCACCTTCAACTTCATTCATCCACTGCTGACCGTGACCCCGGCTTCGGATCGGCCACTTTGATGGTGGCCATTGCGCGTGCCGAGGTCCCGGCTCAGACGCGCACCCCTCGAACACTGCGGGCCATCTCGATCCAATCTGCGAATTTTATTGCACCGCGTGAAATCGTCCCGATCACGATCCTTGCAAGACGCTGTAGTTCGGTCGCGCGCAGGGCCTTCGCCCGCCGTCCGATCGCCGGGTGTTTTTCGAGGGTCATGGTGCTTCCTTTCATGTCAGTGAATGTTGATGGCGCAGGGATGCAGGCGACAGCGCCTAAAGCACGCCCCAGAACTGCTTTGCGTGCCGCGCCGAGGCCTGCATGTCGAACGCGTCCGCCCATCGCCGCATGAGCCGCTCATACCAGCCGGGCTGTTTCTGTTTGATCGCCTCGATCAAGCGCAGCGCCCCTGACTCTAACGCCGTCACATAGGTCGTGGCGTCGTGGTCAAGCGCGATTCGGTCGCCCGCCGCAAGCACCACGTCGTTGCGATTCGCGGTCGACGTCACCCACAGTTGCCCGCGTACACCGACCAACTCGGCACCGGCTTTGGCGGTCAGAGTGACGGTGCAGTTGCGGCCCAGTTCGATCACATTGCAGTTGCTCAGGTCGACTTTCATGATCAGGATTCCTCAGATGTAGCAGGTTCATCTGAAGCACTGCTGCTTGCCTCTGAACCATGGCGGCACTATGCTCTTGGATGATTGGTCGGACAAACGACGATTGCGAATGCTCGAATGAGGTAGACGCATGCGAAGCCGGGTGCGAGCGGTACTGGGATTTCTGGCCGGATTCGAGGCGGCAGCGCGCACGCTCAGCTTCACACGCGCGGCCAGCGAGTTGAGCCTCACGCAGTCGGCGGTGAGCCGGCAGATAAAGTCACTCGAAGAGGCGCTCGGCGTCGTGCTCTTCGAGCGCTTCAACCGGCGGCTCGCGCTCACCGATGCCGGCGTGGCGTTGCGCAGAACGGTGGGTGGCATGTTGCGCGACCTCGAAGACGCGCTCGCCGGCATCATGCCGGCGGCGGCGTCAAACCATGTCGCGGTCAGCACTTCGGTGCCGTTCGCGTCGCTGTGGCTCGTACCGCGGCTCGCGGAGTTGCGCCGCCGGCATCCTGATGTCGAGGTGCGCATCTCCGCCGACAACGACATGGTTGACCTGCGTGCGCGTGGGTTCGATCTCGCGATTCGCTTCTGTCGGCCGGACATCGCACCGGATGGCGCGGTCCCGCTGTTCGGCGAAGAGGTATTTCCGGTCTGTGCGCCGGCGCTGTTGCACGACGCGACGCATCCGCTCCGTATGCCGCGCGACTTAGCGCACCATGTGCTGCTGAGCCTGGACGACGTGAGTCGCCTGCCTTGGCTCGACTGGTCGCAATGGCTCGCCGCCAACGACGTGCCGGGTCTGAAGCCTGCCCACACGCTCGAACTCAGTCATTACGACCAATTGATCCGCGCGGCGGTGGACGGCGAAGGCGTGGCGCTCGGACGTACCCCGCTCATCCAGCGCTTCATCGAGTCGGGAAAACTGGTGGCGCCGTTCCACGGGCGGGCCGCGTCACCGCGAAAGTATTTCTTGGTCGCGCGATCCGACCAGAGGATGACTCCAGCGGTAAAAGCATTCGCAGAGTGGATGACGAGTGTCGCGCGGTCAATCGAGGCAGGTGGGGATACCGCCGAAAGTGCAATCGATTTTCGCGCGCGACGCAGGTCCCAGTGATGTCCGACTGCAGGCGCCGACCGAAAATTGATCCGCCGTGCCGGGCTTCGACACTTACCCTTTTGCGAACACCTGACATCACTACGAGTTGGCCCCGTAACACCCACATAAAGGAGAAAACATGAGCACCACGACCACACCAACCACCCTCATCCAACCGTACCTGTTTTTCGGCGGACGCGCCCCGCAGCGACATAGGGTCGCGCGGAACCCGGTCGGGGCACCACCAATGGTCAGCGGCGCATTGAAGGCAAGCGGTCCATCCTCGCGTATCCGTACGGTACTCACGAGCGGCGCCGGTTCCAGTCCGCCGCCATCATGCCGAACATAGGTGATCGCACCGGACGGGCAAGTCCTGGCGACGCGCACGATCTCCTCGACGCTGGCCGCATCCGGGTGGATCCACTCGCCCGGTACGTTCGGTACGAACACATCGGGATGATCGAGCACGCAGTGCCGCGAATGGATACAGCGTGCCGAATCGAAATGGATCGTGACCAGCTTCCCTCTTGCCGTTTCGATGCCCATGAAAATCTCCCGGTGAATGCATCCGTAGGAACAAGCGTATTCGACCCCAGATGGTGCCGCTTCGCAACAACGCGTGGCCGACCACAATTTACGGCCGCAGCAACGAGATGCAGTGCAACATCCTTGCCGAGCAGGTGTTGCGGTTGGCTTCACGTTAGGATCACGCGGTAGCGCGGACAGGTCTAGCAGTGACAGCGATGGTCACGGGAGAGCGATATGGATAAAGA
>JANMUI010000392.1:0-18281 GCA_031391405.1 Betaproteobacteria bacterium | reverse complement strand
CTACTGGATCACCTCGCTCGCGCGCATCAGGAGCGCTTTCGGCACGGTGATGCCGAGCGCACGCACGGCCTTGGCGTTGATAAACAGGTCGAACCGTTCCGACTGCGTCACCGGCAGATCCTGTGGCCTCGCGCCCCGAAGGATCTGGGCCACGTAGCCCACGGTCCGCTCGATATTCGCCTCGGCCGTAACGCCATACGAGAACAGCCCTCCGGCGTCCACGAACACGCGATACGGATGCGACGCTGGAATCCGATGCCGCATTGCGAACTCTGCGAGCTGCCCGGCCCTGGTGAGCAGAACCGGATCCTGCATCGCGATGAACGCCTGCGGGCGCGTAACCGACATTGACGACAGCGCCTGGTCGAGATCAGTTTGATTCCGGATCTCGATCAGGTCCGAAGCGATGCCGAGCTCACTTGCTGCCGCCAGCGTGGCCGCTACTTGCTCCTTGACGGTGAGCGCATTCGGGTTCCAAAGTACCGTCACACGAGCGAGGTCGGGGACCAGCTCGCGCAAAATCTGCATGCATTTCGCAGCGAGCTCGATCAACGGAATCAGCGTCCCGGTAACATTCCCACCCGGTCGTCCTAGGCTCGACACGAGCCCCGCGCCGACCGGGTCAGCGGAGGACATCACGATCGGTATCGTCGAAGTCGCTTCGCGCAGCACCACCGCCGGCCGGGTGTTGGGTGCGATCAAGACGTCGACCTTGGACCGGACCAAGTCTTCTGCATGCTTGCGCAGGCGCTCGAGATCACCGCCGGACCAACGAAACTCATAGGACACGTTCTTCCCTTCAACGTAGCCTTGCTTGGCCATCGCGGCAACAATGCGTGAATGCAAAGGCGCGGAAGCGACGCTCGAGGCCGTCACTTCGCTCAGTACGCCGACCCGATGAACTTTCCCGCCCGGAGCGGGCGCGGTCTGGCCGAACGCGGGGAGCATGACCCAGGCCAGCAGCAACACGCCGATGAAGAACACGAAATGCCGAGCGCAGCCGACACTCCCGCGATCACGACGCATCATCCGTGTTTCCAACATGCTCTTGCCTCCGTTCTGCCGCTAACCCTTACGGGCAATGGCCTCGTTGTTGGCCCACGCGCACAATACTTCAGCTTCACGCTTGCTGGCCTGAACCGGGCCACCTGGCAGGGTACCCGCTCGACAGACCCACGCAGGGCTTGCACACAAGAATGTCGCTGCCCCGAAACTAGGAGATTGCTATGAAATATCAATTGGCTCGCATGTTAGTTCTGCTGATCACTTTCTGCTTCGGAGGCCTGGTTGCGGGGTGTGCAGGTATGGGGACGGCGGCGAATACGGCGGAACCCGACTACCGCGCACTGGTCGCCGCCCCGGACCGCACCGAAGCGGATCTCAAGACCGACCAGCGCCGTAATCCGGCAATGCTGCTTGCCTTCGCCGGTGTCAAGCCTGGCATGCGCATTCTCGATCTCGGTGCGGGTGCCGGCTACAGCACCGAGCTGCTCGCGCGCGCTGTCGGCCCCACCGGACGAGTGTATGGCCAGAACCCGCAGATGTTCCTCGACCAGTTCGTCAAAGGCCGCTTCGATGAACGCCTGAAACGACCGGCGATGAGCAATGTCACCAAGGTCGTGCGCGAGCTCGACGATCCCGTCCCGGCCGAGGTCGGCAATCTGGATATGGTGACGGCGTTCTTCGTCTATCACGACACGCCGTGGGTGGGCACCGATCGCGCCCGCATGAACCGTGCATTGTTTGCTGCACTCAAGCCGGGCGGTGTCCTCGTCGTCGCGGATCACTCAGCCCAGGCAGGCGCCGGCGTCGGTGTCTCGAAGTCCCTCCATCGCATCGAAGAATCGGTGGTTCGCAGCGAATTCGAAGCAGCAGGATTCCGGTTCGTCGCGGACGCGAATTTCCTGCGCAATCCAGAGGACAAGCGCGACACGCTGATCTTCAAGTCGCCCGTGCGTGTGGACGAATTCGTCCTCAAGTTCGTGAAGCCTTGAGCGACGGAGCTAGGGTTTTCGCGAAGATTGGGCAGTCATGATCGACTACTTGTTCGCCACGACGATCGCCGATCTGATGCGATGCAATGGGTGCGGCGAGCGTATTCCGATCCCGCGTCGTGTTTACCGTACCATGCGCGGTCGAGCAAGCGGCGGGCGGAAAAGCGCCGCGCATTCCGCCGCACCGATGCGCAGTGCATTCGACGAGCTTCGGATATCGTCGGCTTTGACACGACCCGCACCTGGTTGACTACTTCATTCCGCCGGTACGCCATACGGCGAACGCGCCCTCCTTGACGCATTTCCGTAGCTGCCCATCGACCCAGAATTACGACAAATAAATGGATAATTTGTCGCTAATCCAGCAATTACGACAGCATATGTATGTTTCACGACATATAAATGCTTATAATGTCGCGAATTTCCGAATTGCGACACGAAAATGCCGAAACGAATTGATCAGCAGGAGCTCGACAAAATCGCTTTTCTGCTGGCTCCTCACAAGACCGGACTGGCTATCGCTGCGCTCGAACGGGCCTGCGAGACCGACGGCCTGAAGTTCGACCGCCGTACGCTCCAGCGCCGTCTCCGGGAGCTCGTTGCGGCCAATCGCTTGCTGAAGCAGGGCGAAGGCCGCGCCAGCCGCTATCTGCTTGCCCCAATCACCGGCGAACTGCGCGTTGTTCTTCCGCCACCCAAGCTCATTGCACACGGTGAAAGCTACGTCCTGCTATCGCCGCAGGGCGCGGAAGTCAGGGACCTGGTGCGCCGCCCGATCACCGATCGCAAACCGGTGGGTTACAAGCGAGAGCTCCTCGAAAGCTACGAACCAAATCGCTCAGCCTACCTGCCGGATTTGGTGCGCAGCCACTTGCATGCATTGGGCCGCTCGCCCGCAAGGGAACACCCCGCCGGCACGTATGCACGGGATATTCTGAACCGTCTGATGATCGACCTCTCGTGGTCATCAAGCCGGCTCGAAGGCAACACCTACAGCCGCCTTGATACCCAGAACCTCATCGAATTCGGCCACGCGGCAGAGGGCAAGGACCAGCGCGAAGCGCAGATGATCCTCAACCACAAGGCGGCCATCGAGCTGCTGGTTGGCCACGCCGAGGAGATCGGCTTTGACGCGTTCACCTTCTTTAATCTGCATGCCTTGTTGTCAGAGAACCTGCTGATGGATGCGGATGCTTCCGGCCGCCTGCGCACGACGACCGTTGAAATCGGCGGCAGTGTTTTCTACCCATTGGCAGTTCCCCAACAGATCGAGGATTGCTTCCGGCTCATCCTCGACAAGACGAGCGCCATCCGCGATCCGTTCGAGCAGGCATTCTTCGTGATGGTGCACATCCCGTATCTGCAGCCCTTCCTCGATGTCAACAAGCGCGTATCCCGTCTGGGCGCCAACATCCCGCTCATCAAACACAACCTGTCCCCGCTCTCCTTCGTGGACGTGCCCGAGCAGGCATACATTGAAGGTACGTTGGGCGTGTACGAATTCAATCGCGTCGAATTGCTGCGGGACGTTTTCGTGTGGGCCTACGAACGCTCATGTCAGCGCTACGTGGCAATCAAGGAATCGCTTCCCGAACCCGACCCGCTGCGCTTGAGAAATCGGGAAGCCCTTATCGACGTGGTGAGCGGGATTGTGCGCGGCGGAAAGCCGATCGAGGCACCGCTGATCCGCAAACTCGCGGAGGCGCTAGTGAAGCCTGCGGATCTGGATCAGTTTGTGGCGATGGCGTTCAACGATTTACATCACCTGCACGAAGGCAGTGTTGCCCGTTATCGGCTGCGCCTGCACGAGCTCCGAGCCTGGAAACAGGCCTTGCAGGGAGCATGACCGTTGCGACGCAAGGAGTCGAGCTTATCGGCCCATCTCTGCAACCACTCTTGCGCTTCTTTGTCGTAACGGTGCCGGGCGTGGATCGCACTGACCGTGCCTTCAATGGTCACCTGCGTCGCCATGAACGGGCGATCTTCCATGACCAATCCGTCTCCCTACTGGATTACCTCGCTCGCGCGCATCAGGAGCGCTTTCGGCACGGTGATACCGAGCGCACGCACGGCCTTGGCGTTGATAAACAGGTCGAACCGTTCCGACTGCGTCACCGGCAGATCCTGTGGCCTAGCGCCTCGCAGGATCTGGGCCACGTAACCTACGGCCCGCTCAATATTCGCCTCGGCCGTAACGCCATACGAGAACAGTCCTCCAGCGTCCACAAACGCGCGGTACGGATGCGACGCGGGAATCTGATGCCGCACGGCGAACTGTGCGAGCTGACCGGCCACGCCGTGCAGAAGCGGATCCTGCATCGCGATAAACGCCTGCGGTCGTGTGACCGACATCGACGACAACGCCTGGTCGAGATCGGTTTGATTGCGGATCTCGATCAGGTCAGAAGCGATTCCGAGCTCACTTGCTGCCGCCACCGTCGCCTCAGCTTGCTCCTTGACGGTGAGCGCATTCGGGTTCCAAAGCACCGTCACACGAGCGAGGCGTGGGACCAACTCCCGCAGCAACTGCATGCGTTTCGCAGCGAGCTCGACTAACGGAATCAGCGTCCCGGTGACATTCGCGCCCGGTCGTCCAAAGCTCGCCACGAGCCCTGACCCAACAGGGTCGGCGGAGGACATCACGATCGGTATCGTGGAAGTCGTATCGCGCAGCAGCACCGCGGGCCGCGTGCTGGGCGCGAGCAAGACGTCGATCTTGGACCTGACCAGCTCCGCTGCATGCTTGCGCAGAAGTTCGCTGTCGCCGCCGGACCACCGAAACTCGTAAGACACGTTCACCCCTTCGACGTAGCCGTGCCTGGCCATCGCGGGAACAACCAACGACTGCAAATGCGCGGAAGCGACGCTCGAGGCGGCCGCCTCGCTCAGGATACCGACCCGCTGAACTTTCCCGCCCGGAGCGAGCGTGGTCTGGCCGAACGCGTGGAGCAACGGCGGCGTCAGCAGCAGCGCAACGATCAAGAACCCGAACTGCCGAGCGCAGCCGACACTCCCACGATCACGACGCATCATCTGCGTATCCAACATGCTGCTAAGGCCTCTGATCATTTTCTGCTTCGCAGGACTGGTGTCGAGGTACAAAGGGCTGCCCGCGGAAGATCCCTAAAGCAACGGGTCCCAACGCCGCGCGAGCCACTCACGCAGCCGATCCGCGGTACCGCGCCGTGCCCAATTGACTGCGGTGACTTCGACTGCCGCGGCCACGTCATCATGGAAGATTCGCGTCATCTCCGTACCGAACGATTCACCGAGCACGATCGCATTGACCTCATCGTTGTGGCAGAAGCTCCGCCAATCGATATTGGACGATCCGATCGTCGACCACGCGCCGTCGATCACAGCGGTCTTGGCGTGCAACAGCGCATCGCGATGTTCGTAGATACGCACGCCGCCCGCGAGCAACGCATCATAGTGCGATCGGCCGCCGTGGAAAGCGAGCCACGAATCGGTGAACCCCGGCAGCAGCAGGCGCACATCGACGCCGCGTCCAGCGGCGGCAGTGAGCGCCGTGATCGTATCCGGGTCGGGAATGAAATAGGCGGCGGTCAGGAAGATGCTCTTGCGCGAATACGATATCGCCGACAGCAGCGTGAGATACATGCGGCTCAGCATCTGCTTGGCGATGAGCACATCACTCAAGCGCTCATTGAAGTCGAGGTCTTCGAAGATGAAGCTCTCGATGTGAATATGATCGGTTGCCGCACGGATCGCCGCGAAGATCGAGGCGTAGGCGTTCGGACCGTCGATCAGGATATCGGTCGCATTGCCGACGACAAGGGGTGCGCCGGTGATCGCCATGACGATTTTCAAATGACGCGCGAGCGCACCGTCCGAATCGAGCGTCTTCAGTTGCTCCTCGATCATCGCGCGTGCGCCATGCATCGATTCACCGGCGGCGCCGACGATTCTTAGCCGTGGGGTCGGTCCCTCTATCGCGTCGCGCTCGGCGTCCATGTAACGTGGCAGCGTCCAGCAGCCGGCGAGTGACAGCGTGGCAAGGCACACGAGTCCCGAAACCAGGCTGTTGCGGATACCCCGCGCCGATTGGCGGCATGATTGTCCATTTCTAGGAGACCACGCGAGATGGCGACCACACGCGATGCGTTCATTCGATTGCTGGACATTAGCCCGTTTCTCGCCGGGCGCATGGATGACAAGATGGCGACCGCGCACGCCTTCGACCGATCCTGTCGTGAGACGGGCTTCTTGATGATCACAGGCCATGGGGTGCCCGATCGTCTGATTCGAAACGCGTTCGATGAGTTCCATGGATTCTTTCAATTGCCCACATCGGACAAGGTCCGGTCGCGATCAGCGCGCGGCGACAATTTGCGCGGCTATGTTGGCCTGGAGGAAAATGCGCTCTCCTACTCGATGGGCAACGAAACCCCGCCGGATCTGTTCGAGCGCTACACGTGCGGCCGGCCCGACGTGCCAGCGGACGCCTTCCACAACGCCCGTCGCGCAACGATCTTTCAGCCGAACATCTGGCCGGCCGCGTGGCCAAGCATGGGCCCGGTGATCAGCGACTACTTCCGGGAGATGGAAAGGTTGATCGCCGACCTCTTGCGTATCTGCGCAATGGCTTGCGGCGTTGACGAGCAGTTCTTCGCGGACAAGATCGATCGCCATTCCCCGTTGCTCTCCGCCAACCTCTATCCCGAACAGGCGGTGGCACCGAAACCGGGCCAGTTGCGCGCAGGCGCGCACACCGACTACGGTTCGCTCACTATCCTCGCGACCGAAGATCGTCCCGGCGGCCTGCAGGTCCAACGCAAACAGGGCGACTGGATCGATGTCAGGCCGGTGCCCGGCAGCTTCATCATCAATGTCGGCGATCTGATGGCGCGCTGGACCAACGACCGTTGGGTGTCGACCCTGCATCGCGTGGTCAATCCGCCTCTTGAAGAGGCGCGCTCGGCACGCCGTCTATCGATCGTTTTTTTCCATCACCCCAATCAAGACGCGGTGATCGAGTGCATCCCAACGTGTGCAACCGCGGAACAACCCGCCAAGTATCCGCCCATCACGGCGGGCGAATACATCATGCAGAAATTCGCCAAGCAGCGCGCCGACGCTCTTCCCGCGAAACGGTAGGCTCGTGTTCGCGCAATGCCTACTTCTTGGGCGCCGGCGCCGAATCGAACGCATGCCCTTTGTATCCGGGGATGCGGGCCGGGAGCAGATCGAAGCACGCCAGGCGCTGATTGGTCGTGATCAGTTGGCATTGGTAGAGGTACCACTCCGCATATTTTTCGGCGGTGGTTTGTGTCTGCGCAAACGTTGGTGCGGCGAGAATCGCCGCGGCCAGACCAAGGATGATGGGGAATTTCATGAATAGGCTCCTGTCGATCGATGATTGAAATTCGGATTGTTTCGCGAACGGGCCGTTACGAATCGCACCGTTCGCACTGCCTCCGTACGACAACCATACGTTTCGACTTGGCCGCCGGATGCGGGGAAACCGAAGTGCCAGGGATTACATGCAGATCGAACTGATTGTCTCGGCGACGCGAGTGCGGAGCGCCTCGAAGCTGAGTTGTCCGTGCAGCTGACCGCTTGCATGCGTCCCGAAGGCGCGGCCCGTCGGCGCCGCAGTCAACTAACCTTCATAAGCGCGGCCCGCGTGCCGCTCATCCACTTGCCTCCAGCCCGTCGAGCAGCGCCCTGGCTTCCTTCAGGTCGGCGCAGTCGAAGCCTTCGGTGAACCCGCCGAAGATCGGCCCGAGCAGGTCGTGCGCCTCTCGGCGCTTGCCCTGGCGTTGCCACAAGCCGGCAAGCGACGGGGCCGCGCGCAGTTCGATCAGCCGCGCGCCGCGGGACCGCGCCTCCGCAAGGGCGGTGTGCAGCCATTGCTCGGCAACACCCACCTCGGCGTTGGGGTCGAGCAGTTCCGTCACGCCGCGCGCGTAAGCGAGATCGACCAGGTCGAGCAGCTGGCCGGTTTCAATGCACGCGACACGGCCGACTTCATCGTCGCGCCGGGCGTCGTCGAATCGGCCAAGGTGCGCGAGCGCGAGCGCCCGCCACGCGTGCAGATGGCCCAGGTCGCTGCGCGCTCCGTTCGCCGCCAGATGCGCGATGGCCTGCGCAAAACGCGCTTGCGCACGCTCATGCTGCCCGAGCCGGACGTAGGCAATGCCTTCGTACACCATCGCCCAGCCCTTCCAGAACGGCAGGTTCTGCGTGCCGCACAACTCGATGCAGCGCCGGCACAGTTCGAGCGCCTCCGCACAGTCGCCCGCTTCGGCGAACTGGCGAGCCGCCACGCTCAACGCTTGCGACAGGACGAACGGCTGGGCAATGGCGGTCGCGTGATCGATGGCCATCCGCGCGTAGTGCCTCGCCTTATCAAGATGGCCGGTCGTCACATGGTTCCAGCTCAGCCAGCTGCATGCGGTCACCTTTGCGTCGTTGATTCGTCCGTAGCCGGTTCGCCGGTCCGTTTCGTAGGTCGCGACGACAAATAAGAGCAGCCGCTTGCAGCGCTCGAATTGGCCTTGCTGTTGAAGCGTGGGGCCGACCGCAGCGAAGCTGACGACCTTGCTGTCCGTGTCCGACGTGGTTTGCCCGAGCGATATGAGCCGTTCGGCAGTGGCAAGTGCCTTGCGCGTGTCCGCGCCCGCATAGGCGCAGATGTTGATGCCCATCAGCGCGAGAATCAGCAGCCGCTGATCGGTGACACCCTCCAGCAGCGCCTCCGCACGCGCCCACAAGGTCGCCGCTGCTTCGCACGCGTAGCCCGTGAGCACCCAGTGACAGGCGGCACCCGAAACGAGCAGCCCGACCTCATGATTGGCCTTCAGTTCGACTGGGACTCGATCGACCAGCGCGAGCCCTGCATCGACATGGCCCAGTGCCTCGCGGTGCCGGTTGCTGGCGATCGCCGATCGCGCCGCCACCTGCCACTGCGGCACGGCCCGGTCGATCAATCCGGCGCGTGTAAGGTGCAGCGCGAGCAATTCGGGCCGCGCCTTTGCCCGGTCTTTGAAGTTTTCCGCGAGCGCGCGTGCGATGCCACCATGAATCTGCAGGCGCCGGCTCTTTAGTAGCCCATCGTAGGCCACGTCTTGCACCAGCGCATGCTTGAAGCTGTAGGTCGCCGCGGGGACGGAGCCTTGGCGGAAGATAAGTCCGCTGGCCACCAGCTTGGCGAGCGCGTCGTGCAGTTCGCCAGCGCTCATCGGGGTGACCGCCGCCAGCAGCTCGTGGTCGAACTCGCGTCCGATGCAGGCGCCGATCTGCGCCACTTCCTTGATCGACTCCAGTCGGTCGAGGCGCGACGTCAGCGAGTCCTGCAGGGTCGATGGGATCGCCAGTGGCGGCAAGGGGCCGCTTAATTCCCAGTGCTCGCCTGCATCGCGCAGGAAGCCGGCTTCGAGCACTGTCTTGGTCAGCTCTTCGACGAACAGCGGCACACCGTCGGTGCGCGCGAGAATTTGCGCGAGCACCTCGTCAGGCAATGTCTTGCCGCCGGCCAAACGATCGGTCATCGCCGCGCTCTGGCGCTTCGACAACCGGTTCAGGTGCAACAAGGTCACGTTGCCATGCACCGTCCACGGCGGCACGAATTCGGGGCGGCACGTGATGACCAGAAGAATTCCTGCCCGGCGGATGCTCTCGACCATCAGCGCCATCGTCTCCATGGTCGAGGGGTCCGACCATTGTGCGTCCTCGCAAATCATCAACACGGGCTGCTGCCTCGCCAAGCGCAGCGGCTGATCGACCAGTGCCGCAATCGTCAGCTCCTTGTGCTTTTGCGGCGACAGCATGCGCGGCGGGTAGCGATCGATCGGCAGCGACAGCAGTGCAGCGAACAGCGGCGCGATCGCCGGCAACTCTTCGGCGCTCAGAACGAGGGTGGCTACGAGCCTGTCGACCTTGCGCTCGGGTGTGTCGTCACGCTCGAAGCCGGCGGCGTGCGCGAGCTGTTCGATGATCGGGTAGAAGGCCGAGCCGCTGTGGTACGGCGAGCATTGGTATTGCAGCAGCAGGTGCGGTATGGCGGCAAGGCGCTCGCGCAGCACCTGGGTGATGCGGCTTTTGCCGATGCCGGGTTCGCCGGCCAGCAGCACTACCTGGCCTTCGCCTTCGCGCGCCTGCTCCCAGCGCCCAAGCAGCAGCGCGACTTCGTGTTCGCGGCCGACGAAGGGCGTGTAGCGTCCAGCGCGGGATGCGTCGAAGCGGCTTTCGCTGCGGGTGAGGCCGCGAACGCGCCGCGCTCGCACGGGGTCGTCGATGCCTTTGAGGCGATGTTCACCAAGGTCTTCGAGCTCGAACGTGTCGCCGAGCAGTCGATGCGTGGCGGGCGCAATGACGATCTCGTCGGGGCCGGCGAGCTGCTGCAGTCGCGCGGCGACATTCGGGGTTTCGCCGACCGCGGTATTCGACACCGAGGCGTCGCCGCAGCCGCCCTCGCCGACCACGACCGCGCCCGTGGCGATGCCAACGCGAACATGAAGCGGCTCCGAGCCAGGCAGCCGGTTAACCGTAGCAACGATCTCAAGCGCTGCGCGCACGGCACGCTCGGCGTCGTCTTCGTGCGCCTGCGGGAAACCGAAGTACACGACCAGCCCGTCGCCCAGGTACTGTGCGACGTGGCCGGCATAACGCGCGACGACTGCACCGCAGGCCTGCTGGAAGGCGCGCATCAGCTCGCGCAGCGCTTCAGGGTCGAGTCGATGGGCCAGCGCGGTCGAGCCGACTAGATCGCAGAACAACACAGTAAGCTGGCGGCGCTCGGCATCGCCGCGGGAGGCGTGACGTTGCGCGGCCGGCGTGGTGTCCGCAGTGGCTGCGAGCGGGCTCGCGACGGACGCCGTATGGACCTCGATTGCGCCGATCGCGTTCAACAACAATTTGCGATGACCGAGCAACACGCCGAGCTCTGCAAGATCGCTGTCGCCGAGGAGAGGCATCGAACGCAAGTCGATGCCGTGCTGCTCGAACAGCGGCAGATATTGCACCAGGCCCAAGTCCTGTAACCAGGATGAAAGCGAGTTCATGCCTGTGACCTCCCCCCGTACGGCCGTCACCGTCACCGCGCCCGCGCTGATTGCGCTGCGCTAGTGCCCGGCTACTGCCGCGACTGTTTCTCGATGCAGGCGTCTGTCACGACCCTTATCCATTTATCTGTCTCGGCCCTGATGAAAGCAGCGATCTCCTCTGGCGTCGTGGGCGTGGCCTCGATAGTGCTTTCGGCGAGGCGAGCGCTCATTTCCGGCTGGTTCGGGTAGTCCGGCGCCGCATCGGTCGCCGCGCTCTGGGCATGCGCGGCGCCGAACGACACCAGCGCCATGGCCATCGACAATATCATCATGTCCGGGACGCCCATCGTCGAGCGCAGCCTACGCCGGACGGTATGCAATCGCAAGCGCCGCACATGGCGTGCTCAACCGAAGTTTGCCGCCGACCGATCAAGCGCTTTAGCCGCTTGCTCAAGTCCAGCGAAAATGGGTTCTGCCACCGCAGCGGGAAAATCTTTCGGCAGCGCGCCGCTTACCGCGGCGATTGCTCCTGGCGTTCGCTCAATGAGCGCGTCAATGATGTCGGCGGCGCCGGGCAGTTTGCAGTCCGCGGCCGACTGTTCAAAGTGCTCGCGCCGGATTTCAGCCCATCGGTAGTGTCGGTTCTGTCGCCATACCGCCATCGCCATGCGCACCTTGTGCGGCGATAACTGACCAGCCCGGGTGCCCATCACCGGATGGGCCGACAGAACGTCGTAGCGCGGGGCCAGACGGAACAATCCGCGTGGCTCAATGAAGATGCTGAAATTCTTGGCGTGGCCATCGATGGCCGCGAGCATCCAGAACAACACCTGCGTGCGAAAGAAGTCGCACCGATCGGCCTCGGCATTCGACGAACCGGTCAACTGATTCAGGATCGCCCGGATGCCGGGTCCGCCCTTGTCTTCGTATTTGTTATCGGGGCCGACGCCGCATGCTTGCGCGAAATCTTCCTGCGGCAGGCGCAGCCAACCGCGGCTCGATAGGCGGCGGTCGAATCGCTCGACGCCGAGCACCTTGCGCTCCCCAAAGCGCAGGATCGCCACTGTGGCGACGGGCATGTCGAAAGCGCGCAGCAACTGCATGGAGAGCCATTCGTTCTCTACCGACGTCGCAAGATCAATGCCGCCGGGCACCTGACCCATCGGTAATTTGAAGATGTGCGTCGTTGGGGTGCTGCCTTCGGGCCGGCACCACTGATCGTTGTGCCAGAGGAATGCCGTCTTCTCCTGCACACCGGCAAGCGAAAGCCGGAATATTCCGTCATCGTCCATGCCGAACGCGCCGCCCTGCGACAGTGCGACGAGGTGACGTTCGATGGCCGCTTCGGATAGAGGCGTAGCCCGAATGCGATGCACATCCTGCGGCGTTTGTTGCTCCGGCAGCAACTGCAGAGCGCCGACGCAATCGCGGCCGACCTCGCTCAGCAAATCGAACGCCTCGGTTGTCGTCTGGAAGTGTTGCGCGATGCGTTGCCGAATGACGCGATTCTCGGGCAGCAGGTTCTCGAAAAAATTGCGCACGACCTCGCCACTGTAAGGTACGTCGGCCGGACGCAGCGGCATCGACAGGGACACGGGCCTGCCGAGCGGCGAATCGACCCAGGCCGGGTCGTAGTGAAGCGCATGGTCGCCGCGTGCATTCACCCGCCACATGCCGACGTGTTGCCCGTTCATCCAAAGTCCGAGTGCAACGGACTTTCTCGGGCGACCCATCACCACGTGTCCGTTGGCCGGGCCGACGGCGCCTGCGCCATCGGGTCGAGACTCATCGCGGCGCGTACCGCGGCCAGATAACGCATCAGGCTGTCCACGCTGCAACGGTGCGGCGCGGTTTCGAGCAGCGACACTGTTTTCTGCCGCAGCCCGCTTGCTCTTGCGACGTCGACCTGCGTCATCTGCCGGGACTTGCGCAGCCCATTGAGCATGCGGCCGAGTTGTGGGGAGGCGGTGACGACGAAGGCCATGTCTTATCCCCTATACGTGATAAATGAAGTATATCCCGCATAGGGGCTAAAGCCAATGCATCCCCTACACGGGATATCCATCGATCGACCCGTTTTGCGTTGTAGCGGATTCTGCGAGCCGACGTCTGCCGCCCGTGGACGCCACGGGCCGTTGGCGAGGGTAGCGATCCGGCGCACTGACTGCTTGGTCCCAAATTCGACGGTGTCCCCGTCGATCCCGAACGAAGATGCGGCACAATGCAGCAACCGCGTGATCGCCGCAATCGGTGGCGCACTGAATCGACGCAAGGATCAAGACCCACGCATGAAAGACCAATCATTCCGCACGCTGCTGCGCGCCCTCGAAACCCAAGGCGAGCTGATTCGTTTCACGAAACCCGTCGATCCCGAGCACAACATGTCGGCGGTGGAATGGCGGACATACAACGAGCTCGGCAAGGCGAGCCTCTTCATGAACATCGAAGGGCATCCCGGGTGGACGGCGTGCAGCCAGATCATTGCCGATCGGCGCAAGTGGTCGATTGGTCTCGATATCCCCGAAGACCGGTTGCTTCCTGAGATGCTGCGTCGTGTTCGGCAGCCGATTGCCCCGGTCCGGGTGAGCGCAGCGGAGGCGCCGGTCAAGGAGGTCAAGCTATTCGGCAACGAAGCGAATCTGCTCGATCTCCCGGCCATGAAAGTCTCGGAGCGGGATGCCGGCCGCTTCATCGCATCCGGCATCTCGTTCGTGCGCGACCCGGACACCGGCATCGGCAACATCTCGTATCACCGCCAGCAGATCAACAGCCGCGATACCACCGGATTCGTCATGGTGCCCCGCCACGCACGGCGCATCTATGACAAGTACTCGGCGCAAGGCAAAGGCATGCCGGTGGCGATCGTGCTGGGTGTTCATCCGGCGATCTTCTTTGCATCGGGATTCAGCACGAGCATGGGGTTGGACGAGCTGACATTTGCAGGTGCGCTGCTCGGTGAGCCGGTTCGCACGGTCAAATGCGAAACCATGGATCTCGAGGTGCCGGCCGATGCGGAGATCGTGCTCGAAGGCGAGATCGTGCCGGGCGATCACCAGGAGCCCGAGGGGCCGTTCGGTGAAGTGACCGGGAGCTATCCGCAACCGAGCACCGCGCATGTATTCAAGCTGAAGGCGATCACGCGCCGGCGCGATGCGATCTTCTACGCGCTGCATTGCGGCTTTCCCGCGACCGACACGCAATCGATCACCGGACTCGGCATCGAGGTCGCCACCTTCGAACATCTGCAGAAGGTCGACGGCGGCCTGGACCTCCTCGATCTGCGATGCCTCACCATTTCCGGAATGATGATGCTGGTGCTGAAGATCCGTCCGCGCACTGCCGGCCAAGCCAAGATCGCGTTGATGGCCGCGCTCACCGGGCCCTATCAGCAGCCGAAGATTGCCATCGCGGTTGACGACGACATCGATACCGCCGACTTGCGGCAGATCATGTGGTCCATCGCCACGCGCGTGCATGCTGGCGAAGATGTGATATTGATCCCCAACGTAAAGGTCTGGGCGCTCGACAACGCCTCACCGGTCGTGGAAGGCGTCGAAACGTATCAGCGCGTCGGCACGCGTTGGATGATCGATGCGACCAAGCCGCCGGTGACGATGCCCAATGAGCGGGCGCGCTTCGACAAAGCGATGCCACCCAACTACGACACGGTGAACCTCAAGGATTTTCTGCCCTAGGAATCCGCGCGGTGGACCACGTAGATTCCTGAGATCTGCCGCGGTAAAGCAAAGGAGACAGCATGATCAATGTGGGACGAATACTTCTTGCAGCGGCGTCAATGACGTCAATCGCCGTGGCGACCGGTGCTCTCGCGCAAGCGACTGACTATCCGGCCAAGGCTGTTCGCGTAGTCATTCCGTTTCCACCGGGCGGACCGGCCGACGTCATCGGGCGACTCATCGGCGAGAAGCTCAATCGCGCTTGGGGGCATCCGGTCATCGTCGAGAATCGCCCCGGCGCCGGCGGCAACGTCGCCTCGGAATACACTGCACGAGCGGCGGCAGATGGGTACACGCTGCTGCTTGCTGCCAACAGTCACGTCACCAATGGCGCGCTGTATAGCAATCTCAAATACGACGCGATCAAGGACTTCACCGCGATCACCCAGGTCGCCTACTACTCGCTCGTGCTCGTCGCTCACCCGTCCGTCGCCGCGCGAAATCTGAAGGATCTCGTTTCGTTCGCCAAGGCCAATCCAGGGAAGCTAACATTCGGGTCGGCCGGGAGCGGCACCCCGACGCATTTGGCGAACGAATTGTTCCGGCGTGCCGCAGGCATTGACATCGTCCATGTTCCGTACAAGGGCGCCGCACCGGCAACCACCGATCTCTTGGGCGGGCAGGTTCAGCTCATGTTCAACAATCCGCTGTCCGCGCTGCCGCATGTAAAGACGGGCAAGCTGCACGCGATCGCGACAACGGGCTTGGAACGATCTCCCACGACACCCGATGTGCCGACGGTCGCAGAACTGGGTTTCCCGCAATTTGAAGTAGGCACATGGTTCGCGTTTCTCGGACCCGCGGGTATCCCGAAGGACATCACCGCGAAGATCGCGGCTGATGTGGCCGCAGCATCGACCGCGCCTGACATTCGCGAGCGATTACTCGCGCAAGGCATCGAGGCGCGCGGAACGATGCCCGAGCAACTCAGCGCCATCATGCAATCGGACTACGCGAAGTGGTCGAAGGTGATACGCGAGGCGAACATCAAGCCGGATTGAACACGGATTTGCGGGGCAACGCGACCTACCCTTTCCCCCGCCGGTGCGTTTCCCGGATTGCTCATCGCGTTTGGCTGTCCAGAATAGCGAGCGCTTCGGTGACGTTGACGATGCGCATGTAGTGATAGTGCTTCAGGTTACGCACGCGCTTGTCGCCTGAGATGATGAAATCGGCACGTGCGGCCAAAGCGCAGGCGAGCAGTGCGTCATCGTCGGGATCCTCGAGGATGACATTGCCGATCTCCGCCGGGATGATGCGCGGAGCAAGGAGCGCGTAGCGACGCACCAGCGCCTCGATGCTCAAGCCCGAGGAGGCGATCTTCGTTGCAAACTTCGCGCGGGGAAGCACGTCGAGTAATTCGGCCATCAGCACATCGCTCGTGTAAAGAGAAACCGCCCCGGCCCGTGCAACCTCGAGCAGTCTTCGCGACGCACCGTGCCAGAGCAGTCCCGAAACAACGATGTTGGTATCAGCGACCGCGCGCACGCCGTTCGGCTCGGGCCGCATCGATCTCGGATTGGATCTCCTCTTCGCTCATCGGCTCGCCCTCGACTGCAGCCATCCGATCCATTGCCGCGAACAGCTCACCGATGCCTTGCTGGCGCTCGATCGCCTCGCGAAACAGCTTCTCGATTGCCTCATCGGAAAGCAGTCCCATCGCCTGGGCACGCTTGGCGATCTCATCGGGTAGTTTCACCACAAATTCGGTCATGATCGTAAGTGACGATTTCTGGAGAGATTTGACAATGGTATCCGATTAGGTTGCCCATCAATCGGCCACCGTAACGCTTACCGGCCCCCATCCCCGAACAAGGCGTACGGCGCCCAGAACGCGGGATGCGCGTAGGTGAAGCGCGTCGTGCCTGACGACGACCGCTGCGCGCCCCGCTCCATCAATCCGATCATGGCTTGCTGTAGCGCTTTCGCGCGCGGGAGCTTGGGATCGGTGCCGTACGATTCAAAGATACTCGAAACCAGCTCGCGTGCCGATTCCGTTTCGACGGCCCAATGGGTGGCGAGCACCGAGCGCGTACCGGAGTAGAAGAAGGCGCGCCCGAGCCCGCTCAACGCCTCGGCGCCCGCGCCGTCTCCGGCCGCCGTGTTGCACGCGGAAAGAACCACCCAATCCGCATCGAGCTTCAGTTTCATCACGTCTTCTAAAGTGAGCAGGCCATCGTCCTCACCCACGGGCGACAGCGCTAGAGCCGGCTGGGTCAATCCGGGGATCTCGCCCGGCACCAACCCGTGCGTGGCGAATGCGACTACCCGGCGATCCTTCAAGTCCAGCTTCTCCAAGCGCGGCTTGGTGGCGTCGGCGCCGAGCAGAACATCCCGAACCGGATCGGCTTTGAGCGCCTTGGCAATGGCGATGATCTCCTCGCGCGTCTCCGGTAGCGATGGAAGCTCGAACTTCGCCCGCATGCGCCTGGCATCCACATCCCATAGCTGCTCGCGACCGGGTTTCCGTTCCGCCGCAGCACGGGGAAGGGACCGGACCGAAGCCAATGTCGCGTCGTTGGCGACGGGTGCTCAGGCGGGCTGCAGGCGCTTGCCGCGCACGGGCTTGATCGGCGCGACAGCAAGACGAAGTCCCATGAGTTTCAGGAGTGACGTGAGGGTGTTGAGCTCGGGGTTGCCGCGCGCTGAGAGCGTCCGGTAGAGCGTGCGAGCGTTGAGCTTGGTCGCGCGCTCGACCCCGGAGATACCGCCGAAGGCCGTTGCGAGATAGCGCATCGCCAGCAAGAGCTCCTCGCGCTCGCCATCCGCGAGCACCTGGTTCAGGTACTCGGCCGCAAGCGCCGGGTCATCACGAAACATCAAAACTGTCGACTCTTCGTGCGAGACGTGCGGTAGAAATTTCGTTTTTGGTTTAGCTTTGGCCATAGCGTTCTTGATGGTTCTTCCAGTACGCCTTCGCGCGCTCGATGTCCCTCGTTTGCGTGCTCTTGCTGCCGGCCAGGAGAAGAACGACGATCGTCTTTCCGATGGTTCCGAAGTACACGCGGTACCCAGGGCCAACGTCTATTCGCAGTTCGGACACCCCGTCGCCAACGCGTTTGTAATCCCCGATATCGCCCAGCTCAATGCGTAAGATCCGGCGGATCACACTGGCCTTCGCCACCTTGTCGTTCGACGAGGCGGACACGTGGAAATTGGATCGCCCGATGACGCGATCCCCGGGAGTGAATCGACTTCGTCCGCTCCGGCTTTACACTTTCCCCCGCCGGTGCGCACTCGCCGGATTGGCATGATCGTGTTGCGCGTAGTGCTGGCGGAGCAGATCGCGGCCGTAGTCGTTGCCGTTCGGCGTACGGACCAAGGTGTGAATGTGGTCGCGTGAGGGCTCGTTGTTCGAATAGACCACGCCCGGCTGGTGATCGAACTCGATCAGCACCACGGGGTTGTAGACCCGGTAGTAGAACGGACTGTGATCATCGTGGCCGCCGATCCACGAGAATTGCGTCTCGCGAAGATGGTCACACACCTCGTCGAAGCGGATCTCCGCATGACCCGGCCGCAGACGGTGGACATAGACGCCA
>JANMUI010000383.1:0-4748 GCA_031391405.1 Betaproteobacteria bacterium | reverse complement strand
GCTCGCGTTCGAAGATATCGTTCGCACGTGGCTGCACCGCTATGGCTACCGCATCGTTCGCATGCCGCTCCTCGAGCACACTGCGCTTTTTCGACGCGCGATCGGCGAGGTCACCGATATCGTCGAGAAGGAGATGTACAGTTTCGTCGACGATCTCAACGGCGAACACCTTACCCTGCGGCCCGAAGGCACCGCGTCCTCCGTGCGTGCGGTGCTGGAGCACAACCTTCTTTACGATTCGCCGCGCCGCCTTTGGTACATGGGTCCGATGTTCCGCCACGAGCGACCGCAAAAAGGGCGGTATCGACAGTTCCATCAGGTAGGCGTGGAGGCCCTCGGATACGCCGGGCCCGACGTCGATGCGGAACTGCTGGTGATGTGCGCGCGGTTATGGGGCGAGCTCGGTCTTGCCGACATCAAGCTCCGCATCAATTCGCTCGGCGGTCTGCCGGAGCGTCTGCGCCATCGCGAGGCGCTGGTCGCATATTTGCGTGAACGGCACGACGAGCTTGATGCTGACGGGAAACGCCGCCTCGAAACGAATCCGCTGCGGGTGCTGGACAGCAAGAATCCCGCGATGCAGGCACTCGCCGAGGCCGCACCGCGCCTGCTCGATTACCTCGGTGATGCCTCCCTTGCGCACTTCGATGCGGTGAAGCGCGCGCTCGACACCGCCGGTGTCGCCTACGAGATCGATCCGCGCCTCGTGCGTGGACTCGATTACTACAACCTCACCGTCTTCGAGTGGGTGACGGATCGCCTGGGCGCGCAAGGGACGGTATGTGGTGGAGGGCGTTATGACGGCCTGTTCGAACAGTTGGGCGGCAAGCCTGCGCCCGCGGCCGGATTCGCGATGGGGATCGAACGGCTGCTCGATCTGATGCAGGGAGCGGGGCGTGTCGTAACGGCACCCGGACCCGATGTGTATGTCGTGCATCATGGTGAGGCCGCCGCGAAGATGGCCTTCACCGTCGCCGAACGATTGCGCGACGCGACGCTCGCGACCACCTTGCACTGCGGCGGGGGCAGCTTCAAGGCGCAAATGAAAAAGGCCGACGCAAGCGGTGCAGCCGTTGCCGTCATCATCGGGGACGACGAAGTGGCCGCGGACGAGGTGACCGTGAAGCCGTTGCGGCAAGATGTGCCGCAGCAACGGGTGCCGCGATCGGACCTTTCCTCTTCGGTGCTAGCAGCGATCGGCAGAACAGACAAAGTGACAAAGGGCACGATATGAAAGAACGCGATGTATTGAGGACACTCGACCTGGAAGAACAAGAACAGCTCGCCGACTTCAAGGCGTGGTGGCAGAAGTACGGCAATCTGGTGGTCACCGCTATTCTGGCCGTGGCGCTGGCGTATGCAGGAACGGTCGGGTGGGGGTGGTATCAGCGCTCACAAGCCGCGGAGGCGTCGGGCCTTTACGATGCCCTGCAAAAAGCCGCAAGCGAGAAGGACACCAAGAAAGTGCGCGACGCCGCCGGTGCGATCCTCGATCAATTTCCCGGCACGACGTTCGCACCCCTTGCCGCCATGATTTCCGCGAAGGTGCATTTCGAAGCAGGCGATCTCAAGACCGCGCGGGCCCAGCTGCAATGGGTCATCGATCGTGTGTCCCAGCCGGAATTGAAATCGATCGCGAGGCTCCGCCTGGTCCATGTGCTGGTCGATGACGATGCGATCGATGAGGCCGTCAAGCTCCTCGACAATCCGCCGGGGGGCGACTTCGCGGCGCAATTCGCTGCACTGCGCGGCGACATCCTGCTCGTCAAAGGGCAGAAAGCGGAGGCTCGCGCCGCCTACAAGACCGCCATCGACAAGACCGACGCGAAGAACAGCGCGCAAAAGGAGCGGCTCCAATCGAAACTGGATGCGCTCGGGGACGCATGATGTCGCGCTGCATGGTGTCACGCCGAATGGTGTCCTGCCGCATGGTGTCGCGTTTGCCGGCAGCCCGCCGGTCCCTGCGAAATTTGTTGATCGGGAATCTCGCGATTGCGGCTGCCGCATTGGCGGGCTGCAGCAGTGGTCCGGCGCCGTTGCCCGATCTGCCGGAGATCGCATCGCCTGTCGGCGGCAAAGTACTGTGGCAGTTGGACATCGGGCGCAGCGTAGATTTCGTCTTGGTCCCTGCGGTGGCGGGCGATGCGTTGTTCGCCGCGGCGCACGATGGCACGGTCGTCCGCGTTGATCCGAAAACGGGTCGGGACGTATGGCGTGTCGACGCCGGCGGCAAGATCTCCGCAGGCGTCGGCGCGAGCGCGGATCTGGTGGTCGTCGGTACGCTGGATGGTCGCGTGATCGCGCTCACTGCGAGCGGGAAGCCTCTTTGGGCCGTTCGTGTTTCGAGCGAAGTGAGTGGTCCGCCACTGATTGCCCGTAACCTCGTTGTGGTGCGCACCGTCGATAACCGCGTATTCGGGCTGAACCCGGCTGACGGCAAGAGAAGATGGGTCTATCAGCGCGCCGCACCCGCCCTGATGGTCCGGACGTCGGCGGGCGCCGTCGCCGATCAGAACCACGTCTATGCGGGCTTCCCCGGCGGCAAGCTCGTGGCGTTGATGGCCAGCAATGGTGGGCTTCGCTGGGAGGGAACCGTCTCGCTGCCGAAAGGCACGACCGAGCTCGAGCGCGTGAGCGATGTGGTGGGTGAACCTTGGCTGGCCGAGCGCGAGGTTTGCGCTGTTTCTTTTCAAGGACGCGCCGCGTGCTTCGACAGCAACACGGGAGCGGGACTCTGGACGAAAGAGGTGTCGAGCACCGCGAGTTTGACCGGCGACGGTCGCGTCGTGTTCGTATCCGAGGCGAAGGGCGCAGTCGCAGCGCTGAATCGATCGACGGGCGCGAATGTGTGGCGGCAAGACAAGCTCACCCGGCGCGCACTGAGCGCGCCCCTGCCGCTTGGCCGATTCGTCGCGTTGGGCGACGGCCAAGGCTTCGTACACCTGTTGAACCGCGAGACGGGTGAGCTCATCGGCCGTGTCACGACCGACGGTTCGCCGATTTCCGCGTCGCCCCGCCGGATCGAGTCGGGCTTCGTCGTGCAAACCCGTGGTGGAACGCTTTACGCGATCGGTGTCTAACGAGATCCCTATGTCGGACCTGCAATGAAACCCACCGTAGTAATCGTCGGGCGTCCAAACGTCGGGAAGTCGACCTTCTTCAATCGACTTACCCGTTCCCGCGACGCCATCGTGGCGGACATGCCGGGTCTTACCCGCGACCGCCACTACGGTGAAGGGCGGGTCGGTGGGCGCGCCTATCTCGTCGTCGATACCGGCGGCCTCGAGCCGGTTGCAAAAGACGGGATGCTCGCTGAAATGGCCAAGCAGACGCGGCTGGCAATCGCCGAGGCTGACCGCGTGCTGTTTCTGCTCGATGCCCGCGAGGGCGTGACCCCGCATGACATTCGCATCGCCAACATGCTGCGGACGTTGTCGAAGCCGATACGGGTGGTCGTCAACAAGGCGGAAGGGATGGATCGTGGGGTCGTCACGGCCGAGTTCTACGAGCTCGGGTTGGGCGATCCGGTGGCCGTGTCCGCCGCCCATGGCGATGGCATCGCAACGTTGATGGAAGATGTCCTTGCCGATCTTCCGTTCGATGATCCCGCCAAGGTCGATCGTGACGTGCCGCGTATCGCGGTGGTCGGACGCCCCAACGTGGGCAAATCAACGTTGGTGAATGCCCTGATCGGTGAAGAGCGCATGATCGCGTTCGACCAGCCCGGCACCACACGCGACGCCATCGAGGTCGAATTCTTGGTGGGCGGCAAGCGCTACCTGCTCATCGATACGGCCGGCCTGCGCCGCAGGGGCAAGGTGTTCGAGGCCGTCGAGAAATTTTCGGTGATCAAGACGTTGCAAGCCATCGAACACTCGAATGTCGCGATCCTGGTCGTGGATGCACAGGGTGAAATCGCCGATCAGGATGCCCATCTCGCCGGATTTATCGTCGAGCGTGGCCGGGCGCTCACGGTGGCGGTGAACAAATGGGATGGCCTCGATGCCTATGCGCGGGACAATGTGAAGCGCATGCTCGACCGCAAGCTCGGCTTCCTTAATTTCGGTCGGACGCATTTTGTATCGGCCCGCGACAACGAGGGGCTGGGACCGCTCATGCGCTCAGTCGACGAGGCGTTCGCCGCGGCGATGGCGAAGCTGCCGACCCCGCGCCTGACCCGGCTTTTGCAGGATGCGCTGGTCAAACAGGCGCCCCCCCGCAGCGGTATGACGCGCCCCAAGATGCGCTACGCCCATCAAGGGGGCAGCAATCCACCCATCATCATCATCCACGGCACGGCATTGCATTCGATCTCCGATACCTACAAGCGGTATCTCGAAGGCATTTTCCGGCGGGCATTCGATCTGCACGGCACGCCGTTGCGAATCGAGTTTCGCGTTGGTCGCAATCCCTTCGTCCATGCGGATTGACGCCGACCGTCGCGCGGACACTGATCGCCGCCAGTGCGCTTCGCGGTATCGAAAAACAATGGCTTCAGGTAAAAGCAGAAGTGGGATGGAATTTCCCGCGCAACCGGCTGATTTGCCGATGGCATTGACACGGGAAATCTATTACAGTAGTGACACAAAAAAACCGGCTTGGAGTCATCATGAGCAACAAGGGACAGCTATTACAAGATCCATTTTTGAATACGCTTCGCAAGGAGCATATTCCCGTGTCGATCTATCTGGTCAACGGCATCAAGCTGCAGGGACAGGTCGAATCGTTCGACCAGTATGTTGTCCTTC
>JANMUI010000381.1:0-10149 GCA_031391405.1 Betaproteobacteria bacterium | reverse complement strand
TGCCGCGCGCCAACGCCTCGGCGAGCTCGGGGCCGGACAGCCGTCCGTCCCGGCCAATCGCGATGGTGACGCTTCGCGAACCACCGCTGCGCTCGCGTGCGAGGGTGCCAAGACCCTGGCCGATCCGCGAGACCACGGCCGGGGTCAATTGTTTGCCGACAACGCCGCGAATGTCGTAGGCCTTGAAGATTTCTTTGGGGAGGTTGACGATCATGGGTGTTTGTCCAGATGTCGGCGAAAGAAGTTGATTATACGGGCCGGCAACCAGTGAACATGGCCGGGAAATCGTCCGGTGACATATCCCACATGCCCGCCCGCCATCGTGCGCTCGAGCTCGATCGCCGGCGACAGCTCGTCCGCGCGAGGCAGACAATCACCAGGCTGGAACGGATCGTTGTGGGCATTGATCATGAGCGTCGGAACGCGGATCCCGCGGAGCAGCGGCTTGGCGCTCGATCGTCGCCAGTATTCCTCGGCATCGGCAAAGCCGAAAATCGGTGCGGTGACGGTATCGTCGAAGTCGCGCAAGGTTCGGGCGCGCCGCACAGGATCCTCGGGAAACAGGCCCGGATAACGCACGAGCATCGACAGGGCCTTCGGCCGCATCGTGGTGAGGAAGAAGGTGCCATAGATGCGGTTGAATCCCTGTTCGAGAGACCTCCCGCTCGCGCACAAATCGACCGGCGCACAAATCGAAGCGGCCGCCCGCACGATCTCGCGCGCATCGCCTTCCTGCTCCCCGAGCCATTTCAACAACACGTTCCCGCCAAGCGACACGCCGATCGCAAAGAGCGGCCGGCCGCCGGCCTCGCGGTGAAAGCGCTTCAGCATCCAATCGATTTCGAGCGAATCGCCCGAATGGTATGCGCGTGGCTTGCGGTTAGGGAGGCCACCGCATCCCCTGAAATGCGGGACCGCGCCGCGCCATCCGAGCGCCGCGACATCGCTCATCAATGCGCGCGAGGAATGACTGCCGGATCCGCCTTCCAGTCCATGGAACATCACGACCAGTGGGGTGTCCGCGGGCCCGTCGATCCAGTCCACGGCGACGATGTCATCATCGGGTGTGGTCCACTGCGTTCGCCGATACGACACCGCGCGGCACCGCGCAAGCAGGCTCGCATAGATGGTTTGCGCATGCCCTCCAGGCAACCACCAGGGAGCGCGATAGGATGCGCTCAATGCAGGATCTTGGGCGCTTCCGGCGTACGCTCGGTGAGCGCCGGCGCAGGCGATGCATGATGGACGATCATGCGCCAGCCGAGGCTCGTGCGGGCGTACACGTTGGTCGCAAGTACCGGCTGCCGCGGGCGCGTCTCATTGCCCACCGTGATCACTTCATAGACGTTGTGGATCGATACCATGCCGACCAGCGTGTAGACGGGTTGCATCACCCGCACCCGCAATCCCTGGCCGTCGCTGAACATGCCGGTCCACGACGCGCGCACCTGGTCATACCCGATGAGCCGCGCGCCGCCCGGATGAACGCAGGTGATCTCGTCGTCCATCGACCATACCTCCATCATCGCTTCGAGGTCAGCGCGCTCCAGAGCTTCGTAGAATGCGCTCTCGGCGTCCTGCGGTGTTGCGAATACCTTCTTCACTTGGATCGGGACTCACGAGTCGTGGGTTGCGGCGATCACATGGTAGCGAAAACACCAGGCCGCGCCAAATCCGGGACGAAATTGCGGCACGGCTTCGGAATCCTCGGGCGCGCACGCCGATGCGCTACAACGTCGTATCGCCGCTGCGCGGAGTCACGCCTGGCGGGGCGGGCGATCGCCGTCCAGCCGCGACGACGGCCGCTTCGATCCAGGATGCACAGGAGAGCAATGCACCGTCACAAGCCGCGGGTCCGATCACTTGCAGACCCAGCGGCAAGCCGTTCGCGGCAACTGTGCAAGGCACGACGATCGCAGGCAACCCAAGCAATGTCCATAGCGTACAGAAGCCCGGGTCTCCCGCCGTATCGAGTCCCGCCGGTGCCGGGCCCTGAGCGGGTGGTGAAATGATCGCGTCGATTCCCTCGAAGAGCTCCCCGGTTGACGCTACCAGACGCGCCCGCCTGGACATCGCCTCGCCGTAGCTTGATTTGCTGATGCGCCGGCCCTCGTCCAATCCGTCGTTCAGCACCGGGGACAGTCTGGCGCGCGCCTCGTCCTGCACCGATTGGAATTGTCGGGCTGCTTCGTGCAGCATGATCGATCGGTGAATTGCGATCGAATCGTCGAAGCGCGCCGGCAACGCGAGCATCGTAACGCTCGCCCCGGCCGCCGCCAGGACGCGCACCACCTGCGAAACCTTCTGCCTCGACTCGGGCTCGAGCGCGGTCCAGGGGTAGTCGAGGATGAGGCCAAGCCTGGGCGGGCGCACCGGCATGGACACTTGGCGTGGAAAGAGCTCGTTATCCACGAGCGGCGCGGCAAACACCGACACATCGGCAACCGTACGCGCGAAGAAACCCGCTTGATCGAGCGTGCGGCTGAACGGCATCGCACCGGCCATCGAGACTGATCCGATCGACGGCTTGAATCCGATGACGCCGCAGAAGGCCGCAGGACGCATGATTGATCCGCTGGTCTGCGTGCCGATCGCGGCGTGCACAAAGCCTGCGGCCACCGCGGCGGCCGATCCGGAGGAAGAGCCACCGGGCGAGTGCTGCGGATTCCAGGGATTGCGTGTTTCAGCGGGCTTCACATACGCGGCTTCGGACGTAATGGTCTTGCCGATCACGAAACCGCCCATTGCGCGGATTCGTGTGACCAGCGCGGCATCGCGCGTCGGCTGCCGGTTTGCATAGATCGCGATGCCCATCTCGGTCCGCAAATCGGATGTGTCGAAGATATCTTTCACCGCGATCGGCAAGCCGTGGAGCGGCCCGACTGCACCGCCCCCTGCGCGATGGCGATCGCAGGCGTCCGCGAGTACGCGGGCCCGATTGAAGTCGAGATGGGAGAAGGCGAAGATGCGTCCGTCCCGTACGCGAATCCGATCCAGCAGGCGATCGACATAGGAGCGGGACGTTATCTTTCCCGCTCCCATGCCATGCAACAGATCGACCAGGCTTGCCAAGATGTTCTCCAACTGCGCGGAAGCCTACGCATGGCGGGTTTGCGAACGAGGATGTCGCATGGTACCGGCCGCCCCGACGAGCGGCTCCGATTGATCACAGGCGGTAGCGTTTAGCCGCCGAACGATCTTACCTGTCACGCCGGGCGCGCACGGCCCTCGCGCGGTTGGACCGGCCAATGCGCGTGAATTTCAGCGCAGTCGGGTCCGCCAACCAAGGACCCTCGTATTGACGGCGAACAGCCGGTTGATTCTCGCTTACTTTCCGTACAGCGTCTGGGGCAACCAGAGGCCGATGCCGGGAAACACATAGAGCAACACCAGCGCGACCACTTGGATGCCCATGAACGGCATCATGCCACCGAATATCTGGTTCAGCGTTACATGGGGCGGTGCCACACCCTTCAGGTAGAACGCCGCCATGGCGACCGGCGGAGAGAGGAATGCGGTCTGCAGATTGAGGGCGACGAGGAGTCCGAAGAACAGCGGATCGACATTGAATTTGGCAAGCAGCGGAATGAAGATCGGCATGAAGATGACGATGATTTCCGTCCACTCAAGTGGCCAGCCCAGTATGAAAATAATGAACTGGGCGAGGATCATGAATTGCAGTGGCGTGAGGCCGAGGGAAAGCACCCACTTCTCGATGAGGTCCTGGCCGCCGAGCAATGCGAACGCCGCGGAGAAGATCGACGATCCCACGAAGAGCCAGCACACCATCGCCGACGTCTTGGCGGTGAGAAACGATGAGTCCTTGACGATCGACCCGAGCTCCTTGGCAGTCGTCCATAGCGGCGAGACGCCCGAACCCGTGCCGGCCGCGCCCGTTCTCCAATGCGCGATGTACCTGTAGCAGCCCGCCAGGATGCATCCGCCGAACGCCCCTACCGCCGCCGCTTCGGTCGGTGTGGACAACCCGAACACGATCGAGCCCAGCACCGCGATGATCAATATGGCGAGCGGGAAGAACGATCCGAGCAGCATCTTGAATATCTCAAGCCGCTCCCAGTTCCATAGCCAGTAAAGGTAGGCAATGGCCGCGATGCCGACCACGAGCACAACCCAGTACCAAGTCGGGACCGGATTGCGTTCACGGGACGCTTCGTTCGCCGTGCCGACTGCCGGCCCCGTCGCTTCGGCTTGAATCGCTTCAGCCTTCGGTTCCACCGCGCCGGAAGATGCGCCGAGCTCCTTCGGCGACTCTTCTTCGGCTTGGCCGATCAGTCCGGATGGAGCCTCGTCGGTGGGTGCGGCCAGCGCGCCCCCGGCTTCGACGAGTCCGGATGTGTCGACCTGCGCGACCGGCGCCGTCGCAAGATGGAATGCAAGTCCAAGCGTGGCGAAGACAATCAGCGCAGGCAACAGGGTGACGATCAACTGCCCTATCACCGCATTCATCGGCACCCCGGCCGCGCGCCCGCCGGTCAACGCGCCGATCAATCCGGCGAACGCGTTACGTCCACGCGACGAAAGATGCTGCGCCAGGGGCGGCAGGGGAACGCGCCGCCCGCTTTCGGAAAGAGGCGGCGCAAGCGACGGTTTGAGCTTCGCAACCACGATGACGTAACCCACATAGAGCGCGGCCAGCATGATCCCCGGAAAAAACGCCCCGGCATAAAGCTGCACCACCGATACACCCGCGGTAGCGCCATAGACGATGAGCAGCACCGACGGCGGGATCAGGATGCCAAGACATCCCCCTGCGGTGACCGCACCCGCCGACAACTTGATGTCATAGCCCGCGCGCAACATCGCGGGAAACGCGAGTAGGCCCATCAACGTGACAACCGCGCCGACGATGCCGGTCGCGGTCGCGAAGATTGCACAGGTGACGATCGTCGCAACCGCGAGGGATCCGGGTACGCGCGCCATTGCCAGATGCAGGCTCTTGAACAGTTTCTCGATGAGCGCGGCCCGCTCCACGAGATAGCCCATGAACACGAACAGCGGAATGGCGATCAGCACGTCGTTCGACATCACCGCGTACGTCCGCTGCACCATCAAATCGAGAATCTGCCGATCCGCCAGCGCCGGATCCGCGCTGCGATAAGCAAGCCAACCGAAGAAAACACCCATACCCATCAGCGTGAACGCGGTCGGGAAGCCGAGCATGATGGCGACGACCACGAGCCCGAGCATTAGCAGCCCCAGGTGGCCGTTGGTGATGTTTCCCCAAGGCATCAGCACCAAAATAGTAGCGACCATGATCGCCATCAGCGAAAAGCCGAACCACAGTTCCTTCCGCAGCTTCACGATGCGGCTCCCGCCGGCTTCCCATCGCGGTTTGCGACCAGCGAATCGAGCCGTGCGATGTCCTCGTCCTTCACATTCACCATCTCCTTCAGCTTGTCGACATCGACCTCCTCAACGTCCTCTTCACGGGACGGCCACTGCCCTTCCCTCAGGCAGATCACGCAGCGGGCGATCTCGACAATCCCTTGCGCGAGCAGGAATACTCCAGCGACGGGGATGATCGTCTTGAACGGATAAACGGGCGGCCCATCGGCCGTGATGTTGGAGTGCTCATTGATCGCCCAGCTCTCGGCCGCGTAGTTGTAGCCGGCCCAGGCGAGCGCGACGACACCGGGGATGAAAAACACGATGTAGAGAACGAGATCGATCCCGGCCTGTACCCGAGGGGTAAAGAAGCCATACAGGACGTCGCCACGCACATGCCCGTTCTTGGCGAGCGTGTAGGCCCCCGCCATCATGAAAAACGTCCCGTACAACATGATCATCGCGTCGAACGCCCACGCATGCGGGCGGTCAAGGGCGTACCGGGAAAAGACTTCCCAGGTAATGAAGAGCGTGAGGGCCACGATCAACCACGAAAACATGTGGCCCACCCAGGTACTGACCTTGTCGACGAAAAGCAGCAGCTTCTGCATGAGGGGCCGATCGTGAGCGAAGCGCGGTGAACCGGCTGGTTTTCCGCGCTTCGCTGAGCAAGATAGTTAGCGTGAATACGGCGAGCAGCGGCAGTGCATCAATCAGCTGAACCAATGCACCGCCCATCAGGAATATGCGCAGTCTGCCGCGCAAATTCCTTGTCAGGCTTTCTTCGCAGCGGGCTTCTTCGGTGCGAAGTAGTGGTTGTAGGCCATTCGCGAGCTTACCTGGGTGTCGAGGTACCAGCGCACCGCGCGCTCGGCGAATTCCTTCTGGGATTTCTCGATTTCCACGAACAGCGGATTATCGGCGCGCTTTGCCGTCGCGGTGTCATAGGTCTCGAGCTGCTTCTGCAGAATCGCATCGGGCGTCTTGTAGAACTTGACGTTGTGCTTGGACTGGAGCTCGATGTAATCCCTCGAGTAGCGATCGATGGCCTTCCAGGACATGTCGGCCGACGCCGCCTCGACCGCGTTTTCGATGATCGCTTTCATCTTCGCCGGTAGCGCGTCGTACTTGGCCTTATTGAACATGATCTCGAATTGCTCGGCGTTCTGGTGGTAGCTCTGCAGCATGCAGACTTTGGATACATCGGCAAAGCCGAGAAGGCGATCGGACGACGCGTTGTTGAACTCCGCGGCGTCAAGCAGCCCACGGTCCATTGCCGGCACGATCTCGCCACCGGGCAACGCGTTGACCGCCGCGCCGAGGCCTGTGAACACGTCGATTGAGATCCCGACGGTACGGAACTTCAGTCCCTTGAAGTCCTCGATTTTCACGATCGGTTTCTTGAACCATCCTAGCGGCTGCGTGGGCATCGGCCCGTATGGGAACGAGACGACGTTCGCGCCGATCGAGGCATACAGCTTGTTCAGCAAGTCCTTGCCGCCACCGTATTTGTGCCAGGCGAGCAGCATGTTCGCGTCCATGCCGAATGCGGGGCCCGAGCCCCAGAGCGCCAGCGCATTCTGCTTGCCATAGTGATAGACGAGCACGCCATGGCCGCCGTCCAATGTGCCCTTCGAAACCGCATCGAGCAGGCCGAATGCGGGGACGACAGCGCCGGCCGGCAGCACTTCGATCTTGAGCTCGCCGCCGGTCATATCGTTGACCTTCTTGGCGAAGTCGTTGGCGTACTCGTGGAAGATGTCCTTGGCCGGCCACGTACTTTGCCATCGCATCGATATCGGGCCCTGCGCCTTGGCGATCATTGGGAAGCCGAGCGTCGCGACCCCCGCAGCGGCGGCGGTCGCACCGCCTAGGAATTTTCGGCGCGACAGCGCCGAGCTTTTGCGTTCAGTCATGATGTTCTCCTCGAACGGGGGATGAGGCGGGGGAACTGGCGCGAGGCACGAGGCAACAAATGGCCCGCAACCGGCTTACGAGAACGCTACCGATACGCCACCGATTCGGTGCGCCCGCCATTGTACTCAATCGCGATGATGATTACGCAGCAGCGGGAAGGCTGAGCATCGTCGTGGCGGGCACCGGAACAGCCGAGCCTTTCTTGTTGGTCGGATGCCAGCCGGTGACAGCAAGCATCACCGCAAAGCCGACGACATACGCCAGCGCGACATGCCATCCACCGACGAGCCAGCGGCCGACCGATTTCGCCTCGGGAAACATATTGGAGAGCGCCACACCGGCCGACGACCCGAACCAGATCATCGAGCCGCCGAATCCGACGCAATAAGCGGGCGTGCCAAGTCGTAAGCGTCCTGCTTCAACGCGAGTGCGGTCAGCGGAATATTGTCGAACACCGCGGAGATGAAGCCAAGGCTCATCGCCGATTACCACGACGCCGCGGGCAGCCGATCGACCGGCATCATGGACGCGCACGTCACGAGCGCCAATAGAAAGATGGTGCCCTTCAGCGCACCGGGCAGCAGACGCCATTCGGGTCGCCGTACGGATCGGCACGAGCGGCGCCGTTGCACCGGGCGCGCTCGGCGATTCATCCCGCCCACGCTTCGCATTGCCAGCGCACAACCCCGGCATGGGCCTTCTGCTTCTCGAGTTGTTCGCGGATCAGGCGGGCGTCGTTGCGACGCTCTTTCGCGATCGCCATGAGCTCGGTCACCGAATCGGTGCAACCCAGGCGCTCCGCGTGGGGCAGGATGCGCACGATGGTGTCGCAGATATCCTGCCCGACATCGATGTGCTGGCGCGTTTGTGGATCAACCATCGTCGCGTGCAACCCGAAACGGCACGCCTGGAACCGATTGAACGGATAGACGATCGCCATGGCGGCCGAATCCAGCACCGGCCGTTCGATGATCAGCCACGAGGCCAGGGCCTGCGCATAGCCTGCCAATGTGGCAGCCCGGCGTGACGTGAGCGGCGTATCGCAGACGCGAATCTCGATCGTCCCGTATTCAGGCTTGGGCCGGATGTCCCAGTAGAAATCCTTCATGCTCTCGACGATGCCGTAGCCGCGCATGGTATCGAAGTACGTATTGAACGCCGCCCAATCGGCGATCGGCGGCATCGTTCCGGACAACGGAAACGCCGACACGACATTGAGCCGCGACGAATCGAACAAGGTATCGGTCCCTTGCAGAAACGGGGACGACGCCGACAACGCAATGAAGTGCGGCATGTAGCGGGCCATTGCCTGCGTGAGATACACCGCCGTGTCGCCATCGATGCAGCCGATATGAATATGCTGTCCGAAGACGGTGAATTGCTTGGCGAGATAGCCGTACAGCTCGGAGACATGATGGTACCGGGGGGCATCGTAGATCCGCCGTTCCGTCCACGTCTGAAACGCATGCGCGCCGCCGCCGCACAGACCGAGATTGACGGCTTGGGCCGCACGATTCAGCACCGCTTTGATCCCGGCGAAATCCCGTTCGATATCACCCACGCTTTTCGCGATACCGGTCGCGATCTCGATCATGCTTTCGGTGATTTCCGGCTTGATCTCGCCCGGATGCTTCGCTTTGCCGACCGCCGCGAGCAGGTCACTCGATCCGCGCGTGAGGTTGAAATCGCGCGTGTTGACGATCTGGAGCTCGATCTCGACGCCGAGGGTGAGTGCCTCCGATTTGGCGAAAGCGAGTGTCATGCCGGTTGCGGCTGTGCTTCGCCCGCCAGCCGCAATGCGAATTGGGTGCCGATCGGTCCAAGAATTTCGAGTAGCACGATCGCTGCCAATACGACGGGCGCAATGCTGCCGGCGATATCCCGATGCAATGCCGCCGCGTCATGCACGAGCACCGCGGCAAGGCCCGACATTGGTTGAATCGCAAGGCAGAGGAGCGCGGCTTGTCCGATCGGTTGGTGCGTGGCGCGCGAGAACGCCATCACGACGATCCCTTTGCCGGCGAATCGCACCAGAACGAATACGACCGCAGCGACGCCGGCGGTGGCGACCCCGCGCAAATCGAGGCTCGCTCCGACCAGCGTAAAGAGGACGAGGTAGAAGAACTGTCCGGCGACACCGAAATCGATGGCCAGCGCATAGCCGTTGCGATCGAAAATGCGCAGACCCGCGCCAAGGGCGAGAAGTGTCACGAGCACCGAGAGATTCCATGCGCCCGCGAGACCCACCGCAACGATCACGAGTCCGAGCGTGGCGATGAATTGGCGGTCTTCGCGCTTGCCGGTGAGCCGCAGGATGAGCAGGCCGAACCAGATCAGGAAAGCGGCCAGCAGGATCGATCCGGTCAGCACATAAATCGGTCTGGCGATCGCCGCGACGATGCCGCCTTCTGGATCGGCCGCCATCACCGGGACTAATGTCGTCAGGACGAGCACCGCGATTGTGCTGTTGATCGCGGCGAGCAACAGCATGCGCTCCGTTACCTGGCCTTGGGCGCTCGAATCCGCCGCCACCCGCATGACGACCGCAGGCGATGTGGAGATGCCGATCGCGGCACCGACGACCGCAACCGATGGCGCGAAATCGAAATACGCCGTCAGCACGAAAAACAGGAGACCGCCGGTTGCGGCACTTTCCGCGATCGCCATGACCGCAAGCATGGGTGCGCGCTTGAGCCAGGCGAGATCGATCCGACTGCCGAGCTCGAACAACACGAGACCAAGCGATATATCGACGAAGATGCGCAGATCATCGGCGAGCGGCGGCGGAAAGAGCCCGCTCGCCCCGAGCAGCATCCCGGTGACCGCGTACCCGGTGATGCGAGGCAATCTGAAATAGCGCGCAGCGAGCTCTCCGCCCAGCAGCGC
>JANMUI010000382.1:0-10665 GCA_031391405.1 Betaproteobacteria bacterium | reverse complement strand
GCCCCTCAATGGTTGTCGCGCATCGCGGCCTGGAGCGATAGCACGCCCCGTCGCACCCATGTCTTGACGGTTCCAAGGGGTGCACCCAACCGCGCTGCGAGCTCGGGGTGGCTCAAGCCGTTGTAGTACACGAGCAGGATTGCGGCCCGTTGTTTGGGATCAAGCTTTCCCAGACACTCGTTCAATTTTCGAGTGTCCTGCGCATGCAGAGCATGATCCATTGGGCCGGGCGCTTCCGACTCGATCTGCTCCAGCCAATCCTCGTCGCCCTCGCCGTTCGCGACCGGCACTTCATGTTCGGCACGGCGCAACATGTCGAGACAACGGTTGCGAAGGATCGTCACCATCCAGGTCATCGGCGCGCTGAGATGCCGGTCGTACTTGCCGGCGTTGGTCCAGATGCTTATGAACGAATCGTGCAAAGCCTCCTCGGCGAGATCGTGGCGTCGCAGGATGCGCGTCGCGATCCCAAGCAATTTGGATGCATTGAGCTCGTAGAGTTGGTGGAGGGCGTTGCGATCCCCCTTCGCGGTGGCTTCCAGCAGCATCCCGAGCGGATGGATCTGATGCCCCGTCTCTGCACGGCGCGCATCGGCTTGTGTCGAGCGAACTGTTGGCGCCGGCGCGGCACCTGCCGACTGCCCTGCGACGTGCAATCCGATCGATTCGTCCGTGATGGCCAACATGATTGTGCTCCCCGGTGACTCTGGGTCTCGCGACCCGACGGAGCGAACAATGCCAAACGCTCATCACGAATTCATCACGGCCAGATGCAGCTTTCATGTCGCGAGGGATGCGGGCGGCTGGCTGGCCTGGTAAAGCTTGCTACCACCTCAAAAAATAACCACAGAGGACGCAGAGGACACAGAGGAAGGGCGCCTAATAAGTTGGGAGCTCCCCCGGCTCTGCCGGGGGATAATTACTCATCGATCACGCAGTACCGGCCGGTTTTCATGAATCTGTCGCGTTCAGAGTGCGCCAAAGGAACACCCGCTTTTCCTCTGTGTCCTCCGCGTCCTCCGTGGTTATTTTTTGAGGTTGTAGGCTCCGCGTAGCGGCGAAACACGCTGCGCCCTTCGACTAGCTCAGGACAGGCTTTTCCGCTCGACGTTGCTCGCGAGGAAGGTGCCGGTGGTGCGGCACGAGATGTGAAACAATCGCGAAAACGACGACAAGGAGACTTCCGATGGTCGCAAACGCGAAATCAGCCGCCGTCACGCACGCGGACAATCCCAAAGGCATCCTCCCTTATACGGGCAAGGAATTCCTCGAGAGTCTCGACGATGGCCGGGAGATCTGGATCTACGGCGATCGGGTCAAGAAGATCACCGATCATCCGGCCTTCCAGAACACCGCGCGCATGCTTGCCCGGTTATACGACGCGCTGCATGAAGATCGCCGGACCGGCAAGAACGTGTTGACCTGCCCCACCGAATGGGGCGGCTTCACCATGCGGTACTTCATGACCCCCAAGACCGTCGCCGAGCAGGTCGCAGCGCGCGATGCGATTGCGGAGTGGTCGCGGATCACCTACGGATGGCTGGGGCGTTCGCCCGACTACAAGGCGGCGTTCCTCGGCACCTTAGGGGCGAACGCCGAGTTCTATGCACCGTACCAGGAGAATGCGCGCCGCTGGTATCGCTTCAGCCAGGAACGCGTGCCGTTCGTGAATCACGCGATCATTCATCCGCCGGTCGACCGCAACATCGCACCGGGCGCGCCGGGTGGGGCGACCGAGGTGTACGCGCGCGTCACCAAGCAGACCGACGCCGGCATCTATGTGAGCGGTGCGAAGGTCGTAGCAACGGGTTCGGCGCTCACCCACTTCACGTTCGTCGCGCATCACGGGCTGATCCCGGTACAGGGCAAGGAGTACGCGGTGATCTTCATGGTGCCCAGCAACGCACCGGGTGCGAAATTCGTATGCCGCGTGTCGAACGAGTATCGCGCCGCGGTGATGGGGAGCCCCTTCGATTATCCGCTGTCGAGCCGGCTCGATGAGAACGACGCGATCTTCATCATGGATAATATTTTCGTGCCCTGGGAAGACGTGTTCTGCTGCGGTGATGTCGAGAAGGCGAACAACTTCTTTCCGCGTACCGGGTTTCTTCCGCGCGCACTGATCCAGGGTTGTACGCGGCTTGGCGTGAAGCTCGACTTCATTACCGGGCTCATGATCAAGGCGACCGAGATCACCGGGTCGCGCGGATTCCGCGGGGTCGAAGCGAACATCGGCGAGGTCATCGCCTGGCGCAACATGATCTGGGGGCTTTCGGACGCCATGGCCTACAAGGCCGACCCGTGGGAAAACGGCTGCATTCTGCCCGGGATGGAACCTGCTTCGGCGTATCAGGTGCTCGCCCCCGAAGCGTATGTCGCGGTGAAGAACCTGATCGAGAAGTCGGTCGCAAGCGGACTCATCTATCTCAATTCGCATGCAGCGGATTTCAAGAATCCAGAGCTCCGTCCCTACCTCGATCTCTATATGCGCGGATCGAACGGCGTCGATGCAGAAGGGCGCGTCAAGGTGATGAAGGCGCTCTGGGATTGCGTCGGCTCGGAATTCGGTGGCCGCCACGAGTTGTACGAGATCAACTACAGCGGGAGTCACGAGGAGATCCGGCGCTACGCGCTGTTCGGTGCGCTCGCCTCGGGTGCGTACGATCGCTACAAGGGCTTCGCCGAGAAATGCTTGAACGAATACGATCTGAACGGCTGGACGGTGCCCGATCTGGTCAACGCCGACAAGATCGCGATGTTCGGGAAACGTTGAGGTCGGTCCCTCGATAACGCCAATAACCACAGAGGACACAGAGGACGCAGGGGAACAACAACGGCGAGGCAGGCGATCTAGTGAATGATGCAGGTTTGGTCGCGCGCACGGTGCCGAAGGGATACGGATTTCCTCAAGCCCGAGCTCGAACACACTGTCGGTGCCTTTCTTTCCCCTGCGTCCCCCGCGTCCTCCGTGGTGAATTCTTGATTTAGTTCTGATGGATTTTTTACAAGAGGAGAACCCGATGAACGATATCAACCCCCGCCGTCGCGCTCTGATCAAGGCTGGCGCCGCCTCCACTACGCTTGCAGCCGGCGCATCCCTTGGCTTTCCCGCGATCGCACAAAGCGCGCGCCGCATCAAGATCGGCATGGTGTCGCCCGCGACCGGTCCGCTTGCTGCGTTCGGTGAGACCGACAAATTCGGCATTGCAGGTGTCCAGGCTCTGCTGAAAGACGGCCTGCAGATCGGCAATCGCAAGCACCCGGTCGACATCATTCTCAAGGACAGTCAATCGAATCCGAATCGCGCGGGTGAGGTTGCCGCCGATCTGATTCTCAAGGACCGCGTCGATCTGATGGTCGTGGGCAACACGCCCGAAACCGTCAACCCGGTGGGCGATCAGTGCGAGCTGAATGAAGTGCCGTGCGTTTCCACCCTCTGCCCCTGGCAGCCATGGTTCTTCGGCCGCAAGGGCGATCCGGCCAAAGGCTTCAACTGGACCTATCATTTCTTCTGGGGCCTGGAGGACATCATCGCGGTCTTCACCAATCTCTGGAAGTCGCAGCAGACCAACAAGGTGGTGGGCGCGCTGTTCCCGAACGACGGCGATGGCAACGCATGGGGCGATCCCAAACTTGGCCTGCCGCCCGCGCTCGCGAAAGACGGCTTCAAGCTGATCGATCCGGGTCGTTATCAAAATCTGCAGCAGGACTTCAGCGCGCAGATTGCGGCGTTCAAGAAGGAAAACTGCGAGATCGTCACCGGTGTGGTGATTCCGCCGGACATGAAGACCTTCTGGACGCAGGCGCGCCAGCAGGGCTACCGCCCGAAGATCGTGTCGGTGGGCAAAGCGCTTTTGTTCCCTGCCTCGACCGAGGCGCTCGGGGATATCGGCGATGGCATGTCGACCGAGGTGTGGTGGACGCCGGCGCACCCGTACAAGTCTTCGCTTACCGGGCAATCGGCGCGCCAACTCGCCGATGCGTATGAACAGAATACCAAGCGGCAGTGGTCGCAGCCGATCGGCTTCGTGCACGCCTTGTTCGAAGTTGCACTCGACACGCTGAAACGCACCAACGACGTCGGCAGCAAGGCCGCGATCCGCGATGCGCTCGCCGCCACCAACCTGCAGACGATCGTCGGGTCGATCCAGTGGGGGAAGGGGCCGGTGAAGAACGTGGTTCGCACGCCGCTCGTGGGCGGCCAGTGGGTGAAAGGGAAGAAATACAAATACGACCTCACGGTGGTCGATAATCAGACTGAACCGAAGATACCGGTCGAGGGCAAGCTGAAGCTCCTTAGCTGATGACAGGTGGACTGGCGCTGGAAGGTGTGAGTAAGTCCTTCGGCGCAGTGCGGGTCATCGACGACTTCAGCTTCGCACTCGATGCCAATGAGTTGCTCGGCATCGACTTCTCGATCGAGCTGCCACGCGATGCGATCCCGCAAGCGCATTTCGGGGCATCCGATCAGTGACCACCTGGATCGACACCGTCTTGCAAGGCGTGCTCGTCGGTGGCCTGTACGCGCTCTTCGCGATGGGGTTGTCGCTGGTATTTGGGGTGATGCGACTCGTCAACATCGCCCATGGCGATGCGATCATCCTCGGGGCTTTCGCCGGCATCGCGCTCGCACTTGGCGTCGATGTGAATCCGTTCCTGTTTCTGATCGCAGTCGTGCCGCTGATGGCAGGCGCAGGTTATTTGTTGCAAAGGGGCGTGCTGAATAGAACGCTCGGCAAGGACATCCTCCCGCCGCTGCTGGTGACGTTCGGCCTGTCGATCATTATCCAGAACGTCCTGCTTGAGCTTTTCGCAGCGGATGCCCGCTCGCTGAAGGCCGGGGTCCTGGCAACGCAAAGTATTCGCCTGGCAGCGGATCTCGCGATCGGCACCTTGCCCCTCATCACGTTCGCCGTTGCACTCGCCTGCACCTTCGCGCTGGAATTCCTGTTTAGTCGCACCCGACTCGGGCGTGCTTTCCGTGCGACCTCCGATGATCCCGAAGCCGCCGAGTTGCAGGGGATCGATCATCGACGTATCTACGCACTCGCCACCGCCCTCGCGTTCGCACTCGTCGCCATCGCCGGCGTGTTCCTCGCGCTGCGCACCACGGTGACGCCAAGCGATGGGCCAGGATATCTGCTTTATGCGTTCGAAGCGGTGATCATCGGCGGCCTTGGATCGTTTTGGGGAACGTTCGCCGGCGCAGTGATTCTCGGCGTGGCGCAAGGCATCGGCTATCGATGGGACCCCGGATGGGGCGTCCTCGTCGGGCACTTTACTTTCCTCGCCGTGCTCGTGGTTCGCCCACAAGGGCTATTCCCCAAGACAAGAGACTAGATGACCCGCGTTTCGATCGAGCGTTCCACACGTGCCAGTCGAATCGCGACACCGGTCGCGGTGCTGCTCGTCCTCGTCCTTGCGTCGCTACCGTTCTGGGCTGACTCAAGCACGCTGCGCCTATTCGTCGAATTTGCCTGCCTCCTCGCGCTCGCGCAGATGTGGAATCTTCTCGCCGGGTATGGGGGACTCGTCTCGGTGGGGCAGCAAGGATTCATCGGCATCGGCGGCTACGCGTTATTCATCCTCGCCGATATTGCGCACCTCAATCCGTTCGCATGCGTTCCGTTGGCAGGGCTGATTGCCGCGCTCATCGCGATCCCGACTTCGAAAATCGTGTTTCGGCTGCAGGGCGGATATTTCGCGATCGGGACATGGGTCGTGGCCGAGGTATTTCGATTGATCGCGGCGAACGCGTCCTTCATCGGTGGCGGCTCGGGGACAAGCCTCACCGCGCTACGCGGCATCCCGAAAGCGACACGCGAATCGGTGACCTTCTGGATGGGGCTCGCACTGGCGGTCGGCGCGATCGCACTTTTGTATTGGCTCTTGCGTTCCCGCCATGGCCTTGCGCTCACCGCGATTCGGGATAACGAGCGCGCTGCGGCAAGCCAGGGCGTCGACATCGGCGCAACCAAATTCTGGACCTATGTGGTCGCCGCCTTTGGTTGTGGTGTCGCCGGTGCCATCTACTTCCTCATGAATCTGCGGATCTCTCCGGATGCGGCGTTTGGGGTCAACTGGGCGGCATTTATCATCTTCATCGTGGTGATTGGCGGGATCGGCACGATCGAAGGCCCGATCATCGGCACCTTGCTCTATTTCGTCCTGCGCGAGACGCTGGCCGATTTCGGCACGTGGTATCTGATCCTGCTGGGGGTGATCGCGGTCGTGGTGATGGTCAAGTTCCCAAAGGGTCTATGGGGCTTCATCGCGGAGCGATACGATCTTCACCTATTCCCGGTGCGGCGGCGGCTGATCTTTAAGTAATGGGGGACAGACCACGTTTTCGAGTCGAAAACGTGGTCTGTCCCCTATTACTATGAAAACGTGGTCTATCGCCTATTACCATGAGTGGCTTCCGCGTTCTGTCGTTCGCTTAGGCTTCGGCGATTGACCGTTCGCCCTGAGCCTGTCGAAGGGTGAATTCCGGAGCGTCGGTGTGCGGACGATAGCCCGCCGTCGACAAGCCAGCGTTAACCGTCGACACGCTCAGGGCGAACGGAGACTTGAGCAGCGCACGTTAAGTAAGTGCCATTCTGGTCTGTCCCCTATTACTTCCCTTCCGGCGGCACGAATCCTCGCCAATGCTCCGGCCGATAGGGCTGCTCCTCGAACGATTGCAAACGATCGGCTGCTTTGCCGACGATAGCGCCTGCCGAACAGTCATGCTGTGCGAGATAACGGGACAACTTCGCAACCGCATCCGCGATCACGCCGTACCCACCCGTCATCACCGCGCTCCCCATTTCGACTGCGCTGGCGCCGGCCAGCATCATGCGTGCGACGTCTTCGCCGCTTCTCGCACCATTGGTGCCGATCAATGGAAATTCAGGGCCAAGGCCCTTTCGCGAACGCGCCAGCCAATAACACGTCAAGGGCAGGGCCCATGGGCCGCCATAGCCCAGGTTCGTGCCGAGCGCGGGCGACATGGTCGCGAGGTCGGGCAACATGCCGAGGGCGCGTCCGATCATGATCACCGCGGCCGCACCACCTTCTCGCGCGCCATGTGCAAGGGCCGCCACGTTCTCGCTTTGGCCGGTGAGCTTCACCCAAACCGGGATGCGGACGGCATTGCAGATCGCAGTGACCTTCTCGCGTATGCGCGCTGCCGAGCGCTCGGTGGTGATGCCGCCGTGGGAGGCTTCATCGGCGTAGGGCGTCCCCACATTGAATTCGAGCAGCCGAACACCGGCCGCCTCGACGCTCCGTGCCATGTCGATGGCCGCATCGAGGCCGGACAGGATGATGCTCGCCGCGACCATCGCATCCATCGATTGCGCCTCGCGGTCGAGCGCCGCGACGGCGCCTAACCAATCGTCGAACATGCGCGGTTGCAGCCCCGAGCGACAGAGCATATTTGCCGCTGGCCAGTCAGGCGCGGCGACCGACGACGCGTTCGGCCAGGATAGCCGTTCCCAAGTCGGTGAGAAGAGCGCGTAATCGGTGTGGGCGAGTTGCTTGCGGGCCGCCGCGCTTTCGTTGAACGACTTCGCAACGACAACCGAGGCGCCGGCATTGAGCGCCGCGCGGATGCCGGATTCGGTCATCGTCTGCTCGCCGGCAGCACAGATGACCGGGTTCTTGAGGGCCAGCCCTCCTACCGAGACGCCAAGGCGCGATGTCACCGTCACTGGGCGGTCGATAATGTATTGATCACACGATTAACACCTTGCGTTTCCGAGGCAATTTTCAGCGCGATATGCATACGCTCCTCGGTCGAGACGGTGCCCGAAAGCGTGACGATCCCTTCACTCGCCTTGATCTCGATCGTCTCCCAGAACAGCGCTTTGTTGAAGCGCAGTCGAACACCCACGGCCGCTTCGAGGGCGGAGTTCTTGAAGGCGGGACCAATGTCCTTGAAGGCATCGGGTTGGGCGATTGCAGGCGTGGACAGTCCCGCGATAAGCGACAGGATCAGAGCGAGAAGACGGGCTTTCATCAGTGGGCAAATCCTATCCGAGACAAAGGTGACAGGATCTTACCCCCGCGCGAACCCCGCCATGGGGGGTGATCCGGGCGAGACGATCACCCTAAAGCGGGCGTATGATTGACTCCAGCGCTGCGCTCGGTGCAGCGACATTCACGGAGGGTGTATGGCAAAGCTTCGACATATCGCGTTCTCGGTTCCGGATCCCTGGGCAACCGCGGAGTTCTACATGCAGGCGTTCGGCATGACCAAGGTCGGCGAAACCGACTCGCCGCTGGCGCGCGGGGTGTACCTCACCGACGGCACGATCAATCTGGCCATTCTCAACTATAAGAATGACGAGATGGCCGGCAAGGTGGGCAAGGACTTCGTCGGTATCCATCACCTGGGATTCTGGGTCGATGATATCGAGGCCTCGAAAAAGCAGGCCACGAATGCCGGCGCCAATTACTGGATGGGCGAAGTGCCCTCCGAGGCGGAAGGCAACAATTTCTACGAAGTGAAGTATCGCGATCCCGATGGCATCGTGTTCGACCTGAGTGCCAACGGTTGGGGCGGCGCGGTAAAAGAGGTCGTGCCGGCATCCGAGGCGCGCAAGATCAAGGTGCCTGAGTTGGTGGCGGATCGGAGCGGGATTCAGAAGAAGGTCGCTTAGCAACAGGGAAACGAGAAAAGGGGAAACGAGAAACGGGAACCCGATGAGGAGCGATTGGTGAAGGGGATTGGCGTTTCCCTTTTGTCTTTTCCCGTTTCCCGGTTTTCCTGTGTCCCCTGCGGTTCAAGAACTACCGAACTACCCACCGGTGATCGATCGCATCCTCATCGTGGGCGCCGGTCCGGTCGGCATGGTGTGCGCGCTCGCATTGAACCGTGCCGGCATCAAGGTGACGGTGCTCGAGCAGGAGCCCGCCCCCGTCGAGGACCAGCGCGCCGCATCGCTGCATCCACCGACCATCGAGATGCTCGATACGCTCGGCATCGCGCAGAAGATTATTCCGCTTGGATTGATCTCCACGAAATACCAGTTCCGGGACCGGCTCAACGGTACGGCCGTCGCGGAGTTCGATCTTGGTCTTCTCAAGGACGAATTTCGATTTCCCTACGTTCTTCAGTACGAACAGTACAAACTCACCGGCGACATCGCGCGCCAATACGGCGATGAAAGCGATTTCGATGTGCGGTTCGCCACCTGCGTTACCGGCATCGTGCAGCACGGCGACCATGTCGTGGTCGAAGCGGCGGGTCCGGACGGCATCGAGCGTCATGTCGCCCGCTATCTGGTCGGTGCGGATGGGGGCCGCAGCACCGTGCGCCGAGCCGCCGATATCGCCTTCGAAGGTTTCACCTATCCGGAAAGCTTCATCAAGATCGCCACCACCCACGATTTTCAGAAGAACGAACCGACCTTGGTTTATCGCAACTACTTCTCCGATCCGGATGAGTGGTGCAATCTTTTCAAGGTACGGGGCAAGCGTGAGCCCGGATTATGGCGAGCGATCTTTCCGACCCGTCACGACGAATCGGACGAGGAGGCGCTCCGCCCCGCATCGATCCAGCGCCGCCTGCAGAAATTCTTTCCGAAGGATGGCGCGTTCGAGATCGAGTATGTCAACGTCTACAACGTGAGCCAGCGGGTAGCCGGCATATTCCGAAAAGGGCGCGTGCTGCTCGTGGGCGATGCCGCGCACGTCAACAATCCGATCGGCGGCATGGGCATGAACGGCGGCATCCACGACGCGCTCAACCTCTGCGAGAAACTCGCCCGCGTGCATCGCGGCGAAGCGGACGAGCAAATACTCGACCAGTACGATCGTCAGCGCCGCAAGATCGCCCTCGATTACACGCAGGCGCAGACCATCCGCAACAAGAAGATCATGGAAGAGTGCGATCCTCGCATTCGCCAACAGAATCTGGACGAATTGCGCCGCACGGCAGAGAATCGCGAGTCCGCCAAGGCGTATATGCGCCGCGCCGCGCTGCTCGATAGCCTGAATGCCGCGGCGGCGGTGCCCTGAAACGACCACAATTGGATCTTCGATGCCCTCCAACCCAATCATTCAGCCCTTTCCGAACGTCACACCCGCCGAGCGCGCCGAACTGCAGCGAATCGGACCGATCTGGGGGCAAGACATCCAGGCGCATCGGGAAATCGTGTTCGGGATCTACGGACCATTGCTTGCGAAGGCTGCGAAGCCTGCCACGGTGGAGCGTGACATCAAGTTTGGGGACGATCCGCGCCAGGTGCTCGATGTGTTCATGCCGACCGGCCCGAAGCATGGCGGCGTTTTCGCATTCGTGCATGGCGGTGCGTTCGTGCGCGGTGGCAAATGCGTGACGCCGGAAATCTACGACAACGTGCTGTGGTATTTCGCGCGGCACGGCTATGTCGGGGTGAACATCGAATATCGCAACGGTGACAAGGCGCCGTATCCGGGCGGATCGGTGGACGTGGGTAGTGCGATCGCCTGGATCAAGGCCAACATCGCGCGATTCGGCGGTGATCCCGGGCAGATTCATCTGGCCGGACATTCGGCCGGCTCGACTCATATCGCAACCTACGCGCTGGATCCGATCGCGCGGCCCGCGGCGGGGCCCGGCATTGCGATATTCGATGTTCACCCCGACATAGCCGTGCCGCGCGAAATACCACAGCACGTTGTCGTAGATTTCCGGCG
>JANMUI010000345.1:0-2715 GCA_031391405.1 Betaproteobacteria bacterium | reverse complement strand
TCAGCACCTCGTTAAGAAGCTTCCCGAAGACCCGCACTTCGACTTCGGACGTATGATAATCGCGATAACGGCGATAGAGAGCGGTACGCGCATGGATTTCATCACTACTCATCCACGGCTTTTGCATTGAGAGGTTGGTCCCATCGTCGCGGAGCCGGTACTCCGCGGTACATTGAGCGACATGAAGAAATGGATATTCGCGGGCCAACCGCAGAAAGAAATCCCAGTCTTCCAACATGGTCAGACTAGCGTCAAATTTTCCGACTCGCGCCCACGCGTCACGCCGGTGCATGACACACAGATTGGGAATTGGGTTATGGTATAATAATACGTCACGATCAAAATCCTCGCTCGATTGCGGACGGCGCTCCACAACCTCATAGCGAGCGGTTTCCTTATTCAAGTGATAGGTAGTGAACGCGGCATCACTGTACACCACGCCAAAGTGGTCATGGGTGGACAAATACGCATGTAACGTCTCCACGTGTGATGGATAGTACACATCGTCGTCATCCAAGTAGGTAATGAACGTCCCGCGTGCTGCCTCCACTCCGATATTGGTCGCGGCGGCGCGCCCCTGGTTTCGCGCTAACTGGAGAAGGACACACTGGAGACTGGGATATTCCGCGATAATAGCACTGACATCGCTCCCGCCGTCGTTGACAACAACAACCTCGAAATCCCGAAAGGTTTGCGCCGCGAGACTTCCTAAGGCATCGCGAAGGAACGTCGGCCGGTCTTTGGTGCGCACGATTACTGACACAGATGGTGGGCTTGTAACGGGTGACAGTTGATCCCCCTCACCCTGACCCTCTCCCATCTGGGAGAGGGGACCTGAAGTGGCGCGTCGTGGAAGCTGTAAGGCTTGCCATTGCCAGATCGCATCGTGATCGAGTTCCGTGACCGAGAGTACCCGAAAGGCCTCGGCGGCATTCACCTGAGCTCCCACGGTCAGCGCGCGAAACCGGCTGAGGCCGTGATTGACGGCCTCATAATTGGGGCCGTGGAGCTGACTTTCGTACATCCGAATGGCCGTGGCTTTGGTCTCCCATACCGCGGAAATGTCCACGAGGGTGTTGGGCGGAAGGGCGTACCCGACCTCATAGAAACCAACCTGGAGTGCTCCAGTCCACCCACGAAGCGCGGCACGGAGCGCATGCGCGACGGCACGATGATCGGGGTGCTGCTCAAGCGGACTCGGCGCATAAATGAGCGTTGCTCCCCAGGCACGCACGGCTTCGTTCAGGCGGGTAATGAACCGCCCATCGGCCTCTACCTTGCGGTCTGGATACCGCCAGAACTCCCACTCCGTTATGCCGAGGTGGGCGAGGGCTTTTGTGGCTTCCTCCTCACGGCGGGTGCGAAACACCTCCGGGTCGGTTCCGCCTTGCCAATCACCCGCCTCACCACTGGTCACAAAGATGACACGGACCGGGTCTTGCTCGCGACGATGCAACAGCAGCGCCCCCCCACAGCCAAACGTTTCATCATCGGGATGAGGAGCCAGGACGAGGACTCGATGGCCACACAAGTTCGTGGTGTGGTATGGAATCACCTGTTGTTCGTTCATCATCTAAAATACGTCGTAATCACCAAGCGAATAATAGAAATGCTCGGCCAACCAAGCGGCGCGCAAGCGTGCGTCAAAGAGGCGGCACTCAAAATAGTTGTCCGCCGCGGCTCCAATAAAGCCACCTGTTCCAGTCAGGAACCCACATTCCCAGGCGAAACGTGGGAACCATCCTTCCAGTGTCTCCGCCCCCTCGGCACCGCAGAGCGATTCCACTGCTTGCAGGAGTACCCACGCCACCGCCGTGTTCCCCTCTTCAAGGAGAAACTCCATTAAGTAGGCCCGCTCGGACTCAAAACCGACGACGGCAAGTGCAGGAACACCAGGGATAGTCACGAGACGATACCGTTTCCCAGGTCGTTCCACGTAGCGCCACGTCAGCGCGTGGTGATCTCGTTTGACGACCATGCCGAATCGCCGTTCAAGTACCTGCCAGTGATCGTTCCATTCATCTGGGACCTTGGGCATCACCACGACTCCGGCGGGAAAGGGCACAGGGTTCCGAGGTATGTCTTTGTGTACCTTATAAACTGGAGCGATGGGCTCATAGCGGAGCAGTCGCTCACCGAGACGGCGATGGCGCTCGCCAGGAAAGCCGTAGATGAGGAAGCTCTGTCCTTCCCCATACGTCTGAACAAACGCGGCTAGAGTTCGACGAAGCAATCCTCGTCCCTGATAGCGCGGATGGCACATGGTATCCACGCTATCCCACCCCACCCCGGATTGTCCTTCCCATCTCAAGTCCTGACGAATTGCCCCATAGTGACACACAATCTCGCCGTCTTCTTCCGCGACAAACATCGGTGGGGGCTCGTTGGCACGTAGATACTTCCATTGCCAGACCGCCAGCGAGAGTTCCTGATGGAACACGGTCGCAAACAGCCGGATGAGACCCTGTTCATCTCCAGGTTGATACGCGCGAATGATTAGCACTGTGTGGGTTTCTCGTGACAGAACGATTGCGTGGCTAGGTGGTATCGGCTGCATGCAAGATCGTCAAGGGATTCCAGGAAGTCAGTAGTCAGTAGTCAGTAGTCAGTAGTCAGTAGTCAGTAGTCAGTAGTCAGTAGTCAGTAGTCAGTAGTCAGTAGTCAGTAGTCAGTAGTCAGTAGTCAGTAGTCAGTAGTCAGTAGTCAGTAGTCAGT
>JANMUI010000342.1:0-2658 GCA_031391405.1 Betaproteobacteria bacterium | reverse complement strand
CCGAGGTCGAGAAGCTGCTCGATGTGCATGGGGAGCGTCCGCCCGTCAATTGGTGGATCCTGGGAGGTGGCCTCGCATTCGCAGCCGTTTCGATCGCGGTTGGATTGTCGCCCCTCATGCTCAAGGAAGAAATCATCTTCGTGCTCTCGATGGGGATCGTGATCTTCTTGATGGTGAAGCTTCTGCGCGAGCTCGATGCCGATGCGAGAAACGTATTGGTCGGGACGGCGATCCTCGTATTCGTGTTTCGGGCAATGCCCGGCAGCGGCGCCGGAACGACCTGGTGGTACATCGACGATCTTGGCTTCGATCAGGCATTCCTCGCGAAGCTTTCATTGGTGGCGAGTCTGCTCACGCTTCTGGGTCTGTTCTTGTTTCGCCGCTTCATGGCCGAGCGATCGATCGCGCATATCGTCGTATTTCTTACGATTGTGGGCACCATCCTTACATTGCCCACGATCGGCATGTATTACGGATTGCACAACTGGACCGCCGCGATGACCGGCGGTATGGTCGATGCACGGACGATCGCACTCATCGACACGGCGTTGGAGTCCCCGCTTGGCCAAGTGTCCATGGTGCCGATGCTTGCCTGGATCGCCAACTCCGCGCCCGACCGGCTGAAGGCAACCTTCTTCGCGGTAATGGCCTCATTTACGAATCTTGCGTTGTCCGCATCACAGCTTGGTACCAAATATGTGAATCAAATCTACACGGTGACGCGAGAGGTCAAGGACCGCGCCACCGGTGCAATCAAGGTTCCCGCCGACTACAGCCAGCTTGGCGAGTTGCTTGCCGTCGTCATCGTCATCGGTTTGGTCGTTCCGCTCGCGGCTGTGCTTGCGTTAAAGGCCATTCGCATGCGATCGGCCTGAGGAGGAAGGCCCGCATGCGCGCTCTTGGCGCATCCAGTGCTACCTTTCGCGACATCGTGAGAGCTTGTGAACGAGTGACCCAATCCCTCGCTTCGCCTGCGATCGAAGAAGCCACGATCGATACGTCCTGATAACGTCGCCCCTCTCGCGCAAGCGACGAACAGGGGGAGAAGATGCGAACTCGTCAGATGAGCGTAGCGATTGCTTTTGCTTTGCTGTCGGTTGCAGGCGGCCAGAGTGGGGCGCAGACGGCGCGATCGCTCGGTGACGATGGCCTAGCGCAACTCGATGTGATCGAGCAGCAAATCGTGCGCGCGACCCAACGCAAGGACATCCGAAAGCTGGACGAAGCGATCACCGTGCTGGAGATGCGCCAGCGCAAGACCGGTGCCGATGCAAAAACGTCGATCCTGCTGGTTAAGGCCTATCTCGAGCGCTCGCCCAATTTCTACGGACGCAAGGCGTTCCAGGCGGCGGAGCAAGCAGTACGCCTCGAACCATTGAACCCGGAGGCGCATCTCGTCCGAGCAAGTATCGGGATCGTATTGGATTGTGTCCCGTGTGCCGAAGGCGCGATTGAAGATGCGGAGAAAGTGCGTTCCCCGATCGCAGGTATTGCCGCCGCGAAGGCCGCGTTGGTATTGATGAAGGCCGCGGCGCTGGCCCGAGAACCGGGTGCAGGCGGCTATCTTGACGGCGAGGTCGACGCCCGGCTTCGAGCTGGTGTGCTCATCGGTCAAGCCGTCGCCGCGGAATCACGCCCGATTCAGCGTTCGTCGCTGCTGGTGTGGCATGCGCGGGTCGCGGCCGGGATTGATTCGGAGGAGGCGAACATCGGCCTGCTCAAGCAAGCGCTCGAGATCGATCCGGACAATGTTGCGGCACTTCGCCAATACGCGACCATTCTCGCGTTCAACAAGGGCGAAATCGAACGTGCGGCAAAGCTTGTTGCGCCGCTTGGCGATATTGGTGACAGCGCGCTTTGGGCCATCAAAGCGGCGGCGCCGTATGCGCGCTGGGCCAAAGCTTGGAAAGATGCACCGGAGGCCCCTGAAACGAAAGCGTTGCTTAATGAGGCGAAACAGGCAGCGCCGGAGTCGGACGAAGTGTTCCAGTTCGTTTCGATGCAAAGGCGCTATGCATACGTGGCCTTCGCAATGTTGAAGGCAGGAATCTATCGAATCGCATCGATCGAATACCGCGACAAGGATGGCGACACGGCGCTCGCGAATGCGGTCCTGAATGCCGGCGAAGGCGTTTCGGCGACCGCAAAGAAACGACGGCTGGCCGCGGAGTCCCTCGATGTCGTCGATGCTTTGCTTGCCGCAGGCGCTAATCCCAACGCCTGGGCGAGCCGCGGTCGCGAGCCCATCATCGCCGTCGCGGCGCGGTACGGTGATCGCGCACTGTTCGATCGTCTCATCGCCGCAGGCGCTGATCCGCACGCGATCGCGGCCAACGGCACCACGGTGTTGCTCGCTGCGTCGCAGAGCGAGGATCACGGCACGGCATTGGCGATCGCGCAATCGCTAGTCAAGCGAGGTGCCAGGGTGGATTCGCACGACCGATTCCAACAGACCCCGCTCATGGCCGCCGCGCGGGCCGGCAATGTCGAGCTCGTAGGTCATCTGATCGGCAACCAGGCGAATGTGGCACTCAAGGATATCGATGGTCAGACCGCGCTCGATTGGGCAGCGACCGGTGGTCACGAAGGTGCGGTGCACATGCTGCTGGCCGCGTATCTCACGACCGCGTTCGTCGTGGGCGCGGTCGGCGCGCTGCA
>JANMUI010000333.1:0-10334 GCA_031391405.1 Betaproteobacteria bacterium | reverse complement strand
TCGCGGCAGCTACCTGGCGAAGAACGTGGTGCTGATGCCCAGCTTCGTGAACATCGGCGCCTATGTCGACGAAGGCACGATGGTCGACGCCTGGGCCACTGTGGGCTCATGCGCGCAGATCGGCAAGAACGTGCATCTGTCCGGGGGTGTCGGCATCGGCGGCGTCCTGGAACCGATCCAGGCGAATCCCACCATCATCGAAGACAACTGCTTCATCGGTGCGCGCTCCGAGGTGGTCGAAGGCGTCGTGATCGAAGAGAATTCAGTGCTTTCGATGGGCGTGTTCATCGGCATGAGCACGAAGATATTCGATCGCGAATCCGGACAAATCCTCTATGGCAGGGTGCCTGCGGGATCAGTGGTGGTGCCCGGCACCCTGCCCTCCGCGGACGGCAAATACGGCCTTTATTGCGCCGTCATTGTGAAACGCGTGGACGCCAAGACCCGCGCGAAGACCAGCATCAACGAGTTGCTGCGAGGCGACTGATTCCGCGCATGTTCTGAATTGCGGGGGGATTCCCCCTGTTCTCTCCACGCGCCGGCATGGAATAACCGGGCTTAATGGGATGCCAGGGAGGTTCCGTTCGAATACAGAGACCCCACACCACGAGCGCAAAACCCGATCCCCGGAGGACACAACCGAGGTAAGACATGTCGGCGATGCAAAGGCTGTTCGAACTGATGGCCCAGAAGAAGGCCTCGGATATCTTTCTTTCTACCGGAGCCCCGATCAGCATCAAGATCAACGGCAATACGATTCCCATCAACAGCCAGATCCTCAAGCCCACGACGATCCGCGCGTTGATCGAAGAAATTTTGACTGACGAGCAGGTCGCCGAGTTCGATTCGAGCCGCGAGCTGAACTTCGCGCACTCGCTGCCCGGCATCGGGAGCTTCCGATTGAGCCTCTTCATGCAGCGCGGCACGCCCGCTGCGGTGATCCGGTTCATCCCGAACGACATCCCCCAATTCGATACGCTTGGACTGCCCGGCGTACTCAAGGAAGTGATCCTCGAAAAACGCGGACTCATCCTGATCGTCGGCGCCACGGGATCAGGTAAATCCACCACGCTCGCCGCGATGATCGATCATCGCAATGCCGCCGCGTCCGGCCATATCATCACTGTCGAAGACCCGATCGACTTCCTCTTCAGGCACAAGCGATCGATCGTGAACCAGCGCGAGCTCGGCACCGATTTCAAGGCGTATCACGTCGCCCTGAAGAACGTACTGCGGCAGGCCCCTGATGTCATCTTCATCGGTGAGATTCGCGATCGCGAAACGATGGGCATGGCGATCGCCTACGCCCAGACAGGCCACCTGTGCCTGTCCACATTGCACGCGAACAACAGTTATCACGCCCTCAACCGGATCATCAGCTTCTACCCGCTTGACCTCCGTACCGCGCTCCTGCAGGACCTGTCATCGTCGCTAAAATGCATCTGCTCGCAACGCCTCATCAAGTCGGTCGACGGCGGACGCGCACCGGCAGTCGAGGTACTGCTCAATACGCGCCATATCACTGAGCTCATCGAAGAAGGCAAGATCAACGAAGTGCGCGAAGCGATCGAGAAAAGTCTGTCACCCGGCTCGCAGACGTTTGAATTCGCGCTCTACCGTCTTTTCCGCGAAGGCCGCATCACGCAGGAGGAAGCGCTGCAGAGCGCCGATTCGCCAACTAACCTGCTCTGGCTCATCAACAACTCCGTCACGGACGAGGAGCAGGCTGCGAACAAGAGCAATGGCTCCGAAAAATCCGCGGGCGGGGTCTCGTCGAAGCTCGTGAAGGCGCAGGAAGCGTCGTTCAAGGATTTCCAGATCGCGCTGAACGAATAGGAATCTGCGCGGACTGTCCGCCTGATTCCCTGCGCTATGATCGCCCTCGTCCACACCGGAACAAGGCGTTCAACCCTTGAAGAACATGGCGGGCACAGCAACGCGAGCGGCCTCGATCGGAAGCACCATCGCACGGATCGCCCGGCGCCTCCGTGGCGCCCGCCTCGCCTTCGGGCACGGCACCCACGACGCGCTACAGGAAGCCACATGGCTCGTCGCCCATGTTCTGCATGCGCCATTCGAAGCAATGAGCACGCGCGCCGGCCAGACGATTCCAACACGTTCGGTGGATCGGATCGATCGGCTTACCGACCGGCGCATCAATGAACGGATTCCGCTTGCATACATCGTGCGGGAAGCGTGGCTCGGGAGCGTTCGCTTCTATATCGATGAGCGCGCCATCGTGCCGCGGTCATTCATTGCCGAGTTGCTGCCGGATCGATTGCAGCCTTGGATTCGCAGGCCCGGGCAGGTTCGTCGCGTGCTGGATCTTTGCACCGGCTCAGGGTGTCTCGCCATTCTCGCGGCCAAAGCATTTTCACGCGCGGCGGTCGACGCGATCGATCTTTCAAAGTCGGCGTTGCAAGTAGCAAGAAGGAATGTCCGGATGCACGGACTGCACGAGCGAGTGCGCGTATTGGAATCGGATCTTTTCGGTGCGATACGTAACGATTGCTACGACGTGATCCTGTCCAATCCACCCTATGTGAACAAGGCATCGATGAATCGCTTGCCGGAGGAGTATCGCCATGAACCGGAAATGGCGCTTGCCGGCGGCATCGATGGGCTCGATTGCACCGCGCGGATCCTCGACGAGGCACGTGATCATCTAACCCCGAACGGACGGCTTTTCGTCGAGATCGGCCACAACCGCAAGGCGTTGGAGCGCAGATTCCCGCGCCTGCCGTTTCACTGGATCACGACCAGCGGTGGAGACGGCTTCGTCTTTGCATTGGATCGCGAAGCGCTGCACTGATAAGCGGTAGGGATCCACCGATCGGCGCGACGTTCATCACGACCAACGGTGATCGCGATAGCGTCTTCCATTCCAACCGGCATCTCTCATTCGATCCTGATCGCCTGACGAATCGCCGCGCATCGATTTCATTTTGCGCGCGAAGCGTCCGTTCACGTCTGAATTGGACCCGATCGTCATCCCGGTGGCTCGCGCCTAGCGAATAGCGGTTTAATACCTTCAATCCTCCTCGATGGGGATTGGACGAACGAATTCATGCGGAAATCGTTCGCAACAGGTTAGACCGAACGATTTCATGCGGAAATTGTTCGCAACAGGTGTCCGCGATTCCATCCGCGACCCGCGGCACCGTAATCATCCATCCATCAAAACACCGTGCTTGCGCGACGGGTCTCTTCGTTCGCCCATATGCCGGTCAACACAGCAGTGCAGTCGCATTACCTAGCGAACGAAAGCAACGATTAGCCACAACCGGCGGCATCGCTTTGGGAGCGATGCGTGGGAACGCCGCAAACAGGAGAGCTCGCACTATGAACGCTCGCACGATGAACGCTTGCACAGCATCACCGCACGTCACGTCCCGCAGAGCCATGGCCATGACGGTCGTTGCCATCGGTCTTTTTCATGCAGGTTCACTTTCCGCCGCAGGGCCTACCGGCACGACCTTCACGCCGTCCGGGCCCATCACGCTCACTTCAGGTCAGGTCGTGACCGGAATGCATATCACCAATCCGAGCGGTCCGTGCATCAACGGATCCGGCGTAACGAATGTACGCATCACGAACAACAAGATCGGCCCATGCGGGCCGGCCGATACCGGCGTGGGCGTGAATCTCTATCAAGCGGGCACCAACATTCGCGTCGACCACAACAGCTTCGACGATATCGCGAGCGCGTTGTACGTTATTCAAGGCGGCAATGACATCGTGTTCGAACAGAATCACGCGACGCGAATTCGCGGCCCGTTTCCACGCGGTCAGATGGTGCAGTTCAACAACGTTCGCGGCTCCGGGCACAAAGTGATGTGCAATGTGAGTGATCAAACGACACCGGGTTATCGGATTGGGCCCGAGGACCACGTGAACATGTTTGCATCAAGCGGTACGGTGGCGAGTCCGATCGATATCGCCTACAACAAGATCCGCGGTGGGGGCCCGAGTCAAACTGGTGGCGGCATGCTGGCCGGAGACACGGGTTCGGACAACGTCACGATCCGGGACAACATCCTCATTCATCCCGGCCAATACGGAATAGCGGTCGCGGGTGGCAGCAACATCCGCCTGTTGAGGAACCGCGTCTATTCGCGGACCGTGTTTCCATGGAGCAACATCGGCGCATACGTCTGGTCGCAGTACGGTGCGAGCTGCTCGGGCAACGAAGTCCGCGGCAATCAAGCCTTCTTTCTCAGTCGCAACGGGGTCGCGAATCCCTTCTGGAATGCCGGCAACTGCGGCGCGGTAGCAGGGGAAAGCGAAAATACGTGGGATCAAGGGACGACGACGCTTTCGGAGGCAATGTGGAACGAGCAGATTCCCGCATGCGCCGAATCCGGTGCAGCCCCGGCTGCGCCGAGCAACCTCGGGGCGACGATCTCGCGGACCACGGCACCGGCGAATGTGAATCTCGCATGGACTGACGTCGCAACGAATGAATCCAGCATCGTCGTCGAGCGGGCACCACAAGGCGGCGCGTATACGGTCGTCACGACGCTTGCTGCCAATTCGACCTCACATGTCGATCCCAACAACCCGGGCGGTACGTGGCAATATCGAGTGAAGTCGCGCAGTGCGAGCGGTGATTCGGCGTATTCGAATGTTGCGACCGTCTCGATCGCCGCAGCGCCCGCGAGCCCGCCGGCGTCCGGAACACCGGTCCCGCCGGCGTCCGGAACACCTGTCCCACCTGTGGCCGGAACACCGGTCCCACCGGCGTCCGGAACACCTGTCCCACCCGTGGCCGGAACGCCTGTCCCACCGGCGTCCGGAACGCCTGTCCCACCCGTAGCCGAAACCCCTGCTCCACCTGCAAGCGAGACTCCGCGTGAAAGGCGCAGATGGTGGCATCGGCGCGTGAATCGATGAGATCACGGGCGGCTACGCGCCGACCGGCACCAGACCGGCCGGCCTAGGCGTCTGCTCGGTCTGCCGCGCAGACGCCTAGCCGCCGAAGCATACCCATACCCATACCCGCGCGCGCGTCGGCGCGGGTTGACGCTCACCGGCGGCCGGCGTACAACGCTCCTCGATCAACGAGGAGAACCGACAGTGAGCACCACCGACAAGAGCTCGACCAGCGTTTATCCACCGGGCAAGGCGTGGGTCAAGAACTTCGAGCCCATTGCCTACATTGGCCTCGAGGATCGTCCGGCATTCAAGATGGCGCTCCACAAGGCGGGTGATCGCTGGTATCTCTACGCTGCGCAGTTCTGGACGAGTGGTTGGTCGATCGTCGAGGTTACCGATCCGCGCAAACCTCGCTTCGTTCGGTTCATCGAAGGGCCGCCGAATACCTGGACCTTGCAGGTACAGATCGCCGAAGGCCGCATGATTACGTCAATGGAGCGCATCCCGGAAGGCTGGGGCGGCGATCCAACTGGCCCGTACGACGAGGGGTTCATCATCTGGGATCTTGCCGATCCGGAGAATCCGCAGCGATTGGGGCACTACAAGACCGGCGGCGGCGGGACCCATCGCAACTACTACGATGGGGGTCGCTATGTGCACACGACCGCCCTCCCAGACGGCTATCAGGGACACATCTACCAGATCGTGGACATCGCGAACCCCGCAGCGCCGCGCGAAATCTCGCGCTGGTGGCGCAAGGGGCAATGGGTTGCGGGCGGCGAAAGCGGCGCACCGCACGGCACGCTTCTGCATGGCGGCGCGTATGTAAAAGGGCAACGCGCCTATCTTCCGTACAGTGCCGGCGGTTTTGTGATTCTCGATATCTCCGATGTCACCAAACCGCGCATGGTGTCAGACCTGCCCTTCTCGCCGCCCTTCCAATCCTTTATCGCCGTTCACACCGCCGTGCCGTTGGAAGGCAAGCCGCTCGTCGTCGTGAATTCCGAGGCGATCGCCGAACGCTGCGACGAGCCCCTCGGTTACGCTGCAATCGTCGACATTCGCGATGAAACGAAACCGCGCCTGATTGCCCTCTTTCCCCTACCCAAGCCGTCCCCGGGTATGGGTGTGAAGAACTACTGCGAGCGCCCCGGGCGCTTCGGTCCGCATAATCAACATCAGCCGCAGCATCAGTCGATCCTTTGGCAGGATGAGGACATCATCTTCCTCACGTATTTCAACGCGGGACTGCGTGCGTACGACATCACGGACGAGCGCTTTCCGAAGGAAGTGGGCTACTTCCTCGCGCCTGATCCGACGGTACGGCGCGGTCCGCTTCCGGAAACAGGCCTGGCGACGCAATCGGAAGACGTGCTGGTCGATGCGCGCGGGAACATATTCGTCACCGACAAGAATCACGGCATCTACGTGCTGCGATTTCATCGGCCTCCGGATGCGGACAATCCGTAGCCGACACACTGCGTCGCATTCAATGCTTGAGCTCCGCGTGATGGCCATGTGATATCCGTCCTGTTAAATCACGGGATCGGAATCGGCGCGTATCGGCAGAGGGTCTGCTCGGACCGCGGGTTCCAAGCCTCACAATGGAGACCGCCCCGTGAAGGCCAAGCAACTCATCGTCCTTGCTCTCGTCGCGATATTGATCGCGACATTCTTCATCTTCGATTTGGGCCAGTATTTCAGCCTCGCCTACATCAAGTCGCAGCAAGCCGCGGTCATCGCGCAGTATGACGCGCACCCGGCGCTGACCATCGCGATCTTCTTTGTCGTATATGTCGCCGTAGCCGGATTGTCGCTGCCCGGCGCCGCGATCATGACCTTGTTCGCGGGAGGCATCTTCGGCCTCGTCGTGGGACTGGTCACCGTTTCGTTCGCGTCCAGTATCGGCGCGACCTTCGCTTTTCTCACGTCACGGTTCCTCTTGCGGGACTCGATCCAAGCGAAGTTCGGCGACAAGCTGCGCGCGATCAACCAGGGCATCGAGCGAGAAGGCGCCTTCTACCTCTTCTCGATCCGCATGGTGCCCGCCTTCCCGTTTTTCATCGTAAACCTGGTCATGGGGCTTACGCCGCTCAAGACGACCACCTTCTACTGGGCGAGCCAACTTGGCATGTTGATCGGCACCGCGGTGTATGTGAACGCCGGCATGCAGCTCGCGCAGATCGATTCCCTGCGAGGCATTCTCTCTCCCGGCATCCTTGGCGCCTTCGCGTTGCTCGGCGTCTTCCCGATCGTCGCCAAGAAGCTGGTCGACGTCATCAAGGCCCGCAAGATCTACCGGCGCTGGGCAAAGCCCCGGCGTTTCGATCGCAACCTCGTTGTGATTGGTGCGGGATCGGCTGGACTGGTGAGCGCGTACATCGGCGCGGCGGTCAAAGCCCGGGTGACGTTGATCGAAAAGCATCGCATGGGCGGCGATTGCCTCAACACCGGATGCGTGCCCTCGAAGGCGCTGATCCGCTCGGCCAAATATGTTTCGCACATCCGTCGCGCCAAGGAGTTCGGCATGACTGCCGCGTCGGTCGATTTCAACTTCGCCGCTGTGATGGACCGCGTCCAAAACGTGATCAAGACCATCGCACCGCACGATTCGCCGGAGCGTTATGCAAGCCTTGGGGTCGAGTGTATTGAAGGAACCGCGAAGATCACCTCGCCCTGGTCGACATTCGTCGATCCGGAAGTGGCACGCGTCGGGTTGAATGAGACGGAAGCCGAAGAGAAAGGGATCGCCTATGAGGTCACGACCTATGGGTTGGATGATCTCGACCGCGCAATCGCCGACGGCGAAGCGCATGGCATGGTCAAGGTGTTGACCGTTCCCGGGAAAGACAAGATTCTTGGCGTCACGATCGTCGGCGAACATGCGGGCGATCTGATCGCAGAGTTCGTCGCCGCGATGAAGAACAAGCTTGGCCTCCGCAAGATCCTCGGCACGATTCACATCTACCCGACGCTCGCTGAGGCGAACAAGTTCGCCGCCGGCAACTGGAAGCGAGCGCATGCGCCCGCAAAGCTGATGCCATGGCTCGAACGCCTGCACGCATGGGAGCGTGGTGAGCGTGCCGCGACCGTAAGCATTCCCGGTAACCAAGGGGCCACGGCCACAAAGCCTGCGTAGCCCGCGGCATCCAAACCGCGGCATCTATACGAATGACCCGGGCGTATACCGCGAACGCCAAGGTCGCCGCACTCCGCTCGTCCCGCAATACGCTTACCCGAGCGCCATTCACCAGCCGCCGTACCGAAGGAGGTGTGTCCATGTCTCAGCAACCATGCGAGCCCGCGTCGATAGAACAACTATCGAGATCGTCGGCAAGTCCGCTGTGAGCCTCGATGGCATCAAGCGATTCCGCCAACTTGATTCGCGTTGCGCGGGACATCCCGAGTATCGCTGGACGTCCGGTGTGGAAACCACGACCGGTCCGCTCGGGCAAGGTGTCGCCACCAGCGTCGGCATGGCGATGGCAGCCAAGTGGCTGGGAGAATATTTCAATCGCCCAGGGTTCACCCTGTTCGATTACAACGTCTACGCGCTCTGCGGGGACAGTTGCATGATGGAAGGCGTATCGAGCGAGGCGGCGTCGTTGGCAGGTCACTTGAAGCTTCGCAACCTCTGCTGGATCTACGACAACAACAAGATCACGATCGAGGGGCACACCGAGTGGGCGTTCAGCGAAGATGTCGCGACACGATTCATCGGCTACGGCTGGAACGTGACGCGCGTCGGCGATGCCAACGATCTCGACATGCTGCGTCGCGCGTTCGGTACGTTCAAGAGCACGAATGATCGGCCGACCCTCATCATCGTCGACAGTCATATCGCCTGGGGCGCCCCCAACAAACAGGATACCCACGCGGCACACGGCGAACCACTTGGCGAAGAAGAGATCCGCCTCACCAAGCGGAACTACGGATGGCCCGAAGACGCGAAGTTCATGGTGCCTGCCGAAGTGCTCGAACATTTTCGCGCGGGGATCGGCAAGCGTGGCGGCAATGCACGTGCGCAATGGATGGCCCTGTTCCAGCAGTACGCGACATCACACCCGGATCCTGCCGACCATCTGCTTCGCATGCAGCGCCGCGAGTTGCCGACCGGCTGGGTCAAGGATCTGTTCGTGTTTCCGCCGGATGCCAAGGGCGTTGCCGGACGGGATGCTTCCGCAAAAGTGCTCAACGCGCTGGCGAAAAACGTTCCATGGCTGCTGGGAGGATCCGCGGACCTCGCGCCTTCCACCAAGACTCGCCTCACATTCGACGGGGCCGGTGACTAAACCGCATCCAGTTATGGTGGTCGGAATGTCCACTTCGGAATTCGCGAACATGCGATGGGCGCGATCCTCAACGGTCTATCGCTTTCCAAGGTGCGGCCTTTCGGTTCGGGCTTCCTGATCTTCAGCGACTACGCGAAACCGGCGATCCGGTTGTCGGCGCTCATGGAGATCCCCACCGTGCATGTATTCACGCACGACTCGATCGGCATCGGCGAAGACGGTCCGACCCATCAATCCATCGAACAGTTGGCGTCGCTCCGAGCGGTCCCCGGACTCATCACCCTGCGTCCGGGCGATTCAAACGAGATCGTCGAAGCCTGGAAGGTAATCATGAACCTCGCGCATGAGCCGGTCGCGCTGATCCTTTCGAGGCAAGCGCTGCCGACCTTCGATCGCACGAAGTATGGCGCGGCAGCGGGATTGGCGAAGGGGGCTTACGTCGTGGCCGACGCCGCGGACGGCAAGCCCGACGTCCTCTTGATGGCGAGCGGCAGCGAAGTGTCACTGTGCGTCGAGGCGTATGAACGCCTCAAGAACGAGGGCATCAAGGCGCGTGTGATCAGCATGCCGTCCTGGGAACTATTCGATCACCAGCCGAAGTGGTATCGCGACGGGGTCGTTCCACCGAACGTCCGGGCGCGTGTCGCGGTCGAGCAGGCCTCGACCTTCGGCTGGGATCGCTTCACCGGTCTCGACGGGTAATGCATCGGCATGCGCACATTCGGCGCCTCCGCACCCCTGCAGGAATTGCAGAAGAAATTCGGCTTCACCGTCGATGCCGTCGTCGCGGCCGCGCGCAGGCAAGTAGCGCAGATGCGTGACGCGTTGCCCGCCTAACCGTTCGATCTCAGGAGACTCTCCATGGACATGAAAGCAACGAATCGCCGGATGAAGGTGACCGCGCAACCCGCGAATCCGTTACAAGCGCATCCCGGCGATCGAGACGTTGATCGCCGAAGGCATCAATGTCAATGTCACTTTACTGTTTTCGCAGAGTACCTATGAAGCGGTGGCCGATGCATTCCTGCGCGGATTGGAGCGGCGCGCGGCCGCGGGCGGAAGTGTTGCCGACATCGCGAGCGTGGCGAGTTTCTTCATCAGCCGCATCGACAGCGCGATCGACGCGATCCTCGAACGACAGATGAAGGCGGCCGGCGCGTCGGGCGA
>JANMUI010000378.1:0-4575 GCA_031391405.1 Betaproteobacteria bacterium | reverse complement strand
GAGATCGTCTGCGCCTGGGCATAACGCGGCAGCAGGGCTTGTGCCTTGGCGAGGCCCGTGCCGCCGATGACCGTGATCGCGCTGGCCCGCTTCAGGAACTCTCGGCGATCGATGCGCCCATGACAGTATTCGTCGTAGAGATCGAACACCCGCTGGTCGATCTCCAATTGGGTAATGCCTTGTGCCGCAGGACGCTCTTGCAGATCTTGCGGAGATTGATCGCTCATTGTTCGACTCCTCGAAGTGGAAATGAACTGCCATCCTGGGGAAATATAAACTTTATCGGTCCGGTTGGCGACCGCGCTCGAAGAGCGCGTCCTGACGGGAATGAATTTTCGCCGATCGTGTTAACGTAGATACTGGATCCCATTACAAGGAGGGCCACCTGTGAATATCACGCTGATGTCGCGCAAGGTCGTTATCGCGGCGTTCATGATGTTACTGTCCCCGTTCGTTGCAGCCGCCGATGATGCGGATGCGCTGCTTCGCCGCGCGTCGACCGCCATGGGGGCGGACAACCTGAAGACCCTGCGCTATGTGGGCAGCGGATCCGGCGCATCGTTCGGTCAGGCGTTTGTGCCCGGGATGCCTTGGCCAAAGCTCAACTACTCGCGTTATGAGCGTCAACTCGACTACGCCAACGTCTTCACCAGCGAACAGGTTCGCCGCAGCCGGGCCGAGCCGAAAGGGGGCGGCGGCTTGCCGCTTACTGGCGAAGCTGCGTTCGGCGGTGTCGCGAGCGCGACGCATGCCTGGAATCTCGCCGGCCCGATTCCGGTCGCCCGCAACGCCGCGTTAGCGAGCCGGCTGCACGACCTTTGGATTACCCCGCACGGCGTGATCAAGGCGGCCATTACTGCAAAAGCGACGATGGAATTCCGCACCGAGGGGAATCGGTCGCTCGCGGCTGTTTCGTTCGCGATGCCGGGCGTGATGCGCGCAACAGCATTCATCAGCGATACCTACATCGTCGAGCGCGTCGAATCGCGGGTACCTGATGCCGTTCTTGGCGATACCGCGGTGGTAACGACCTATGCCGACTATCGCGACCACAACGGCGTGAAATTCCCCGCTCGCATCGAGCAGACGCAAGCGGGCTCGATGGTGCTCTCGATTGCGATCTCGGAAGTCGTGCCCAACGCGGAAGTGAATTCTGCGGTTCCGGAAAACGTGGTCAAGGCCGCCGAGCGCGTCGTCGCTGAAAAGGCGGCCGACGGCGTCTGGTTCCTCGCGGGCGGTTCGCACAACAGCGCCGCGATCGAGATGAGCGATCACGTCATTCTTGTTGAATCCCCGCTTGGCGACGAGCGCGGGAGCCTGGTGATCCAGGAGGTGAAAAAACTCATCCCCGGCAAGCCGATCCGGTATGTCGTCAATTCGCATAATCATTTCGATCATTCCGGCGGGCTGCGAGCGGCAGTGGCGGAAGGCGCCGCGGTGGTCGTGCAGTCCCAAAGCAAGCCTTACTTCGAGAAAGCCTTTGCGAATCCCAACAAGATCGCGCCTGATCTTCTCGCGAAATCAGGTAAGCAAGCGAAGGTGATCGGCGTGGCGGAACAGATGACGATGAAGGACGCCTCCCGCACGGTGGAGATTCACCGTATCAAGGATTCCGTCCATGTCGATACGTTTCTCATGGTCTATCTCCCGAAGGAAAAGCTGTTGATCGAAGCGGATGCCTACACGCCGCTGCCGCCCAACGCACCGGTGCCGACGCCTCCGAACGCGTTGAACCTGGACCTCGCGAAGAACATCGACCGATTGAAGCTGCAGGTCGATCGCATCCTGCCCTTGCACGGTCGAATCGTGCCGCTCGCGGAGTTGCACCGGACGATCGGCCGGTAGGGGAGAAGTCGCCCGGATATGGCGATCGCCACACCTCATTCGCCGCGAATGCCGAGATCCTTGAGGATGCGCGTCCAGTTCGCTTTGTCGTTGCGGAGCACGGCCGCGAATTCCTCAGGGGTGCTCGATACCGGTTCGGCGCCTTGTGCGGCGAGGGCGTCGCGATAGACCGGTGTATTGACGAACTTCATCATTTCGGCGTGGAGCCGATGCACGATTGCGGCGGAGGTGCCGGTCGGCGCGGCGATGCCATACCAGGCGTTGACTTCATAGTCGGGAAGACCTGATAAGTTGCTGACGCTCAATCCCGTGGGCCATCAGGAATCGGTGCGGTCGGTCGCACCGATTCCTCTACTCGACCTTGATGTCGTTGTCGCGAATCACCTTGCCGAGTTTCTCCGACTCGGCCTGCACATGACGAAGAAATTCTTCTGGTGTGCTCGCGATGACGTCGAACCCCTGATCGGTGAGCTTGCCGCGCACTTCCGGTGCCTGCAAGGTGCGCACCATGTCGCGGTGCACGCGCGTGACCACCTCGCGCGGCATTCCCGTCGGACCGAGGATGCCGAACCAGGAGGTTTGCTCGAAGCCCGGATAGGTCTCGCCAAGCGTCGGGACGTCGGGCAACTGCGTCATGCGCTGCTTGCCGCCGACGGCGATCGCTTTCACTTTGCCCGCCTTGATGTGCGGCAGGATCAGTGGCGACGACAGAAAGGTGATGTTCACCTGCTGGCCGAGCAACGCCTGGATCATCGGGCCGCCGCCCTTGTACGCGATGTGCGTCATCTTGATCTCCGCATAACGCTCCAACAGCAGCGCCGCGAGATGGTTGGAACTGCCCGAACCAGGCGTCGAGTAGGTCACCTTCTCGGGATTGGCTTTGGCATTCGCGACGATCTCGGACAGGTTGTTCGGCGCATAGCTCGTCACCGCCACCAGCGCGCTCGGCGAGGTCACCATCAAGCTGATGTGCTCGAGCGCCTTGAACGGATCCGGCGCCGACTTGAACAGGTGATGGTTGATGGCGTGGGTGTCGAATACCATGAGTAGCGTGTAGCCGTCGGGCGTGGCCCGCGCTGCTTCGGCGGCACCGATCGAACCGCCCGCTCCTCCGCGGTTCTCGATCAGGATTTGTTGGCCAAGGTGCTCTTGGAATTTCGCCTGGATGACCCGTGCGACCAGATCGGTGGCGCCACCGGCCGGAAACGGCACGATGAGCCGCACCGGCTTGACCGGGTACGATTGGCTAATAGCAAGGCAAGGACAGGTAAGCAATGCGGCGAGCAGTCGTTTCATGTTTCCTCCTCAGGGCGTCACCGCTCGAGTGTAATCCCAGGCGACGCGCGTCGAGCGCGCGGCGATCTGATGTCGGCGATTCGATTGACCGCTCGACGTTTCGGCCATACAGTCTTGTTGAGCGATGCGGATGTTTTTCCGATGCGCTTAGGCGAGGATCGCGATGAGCAAGGCGGCAATCAGTCTGCGCCAGTGGTCGGGACGGCCGCGTTTCATCCACGCGTGCGCGGCTGCGGCGATGACGCTCGCGTGCGGTGCGGCGCATCTGGCGCTCGCGCAACCCTTTCCAGCGAAGCCGATCAGGATCATCGTGCCAAGCGGGCCGGGTGTCGGGCCGGACATCGTATCGCGGACGATTGCACCCCGGCTCGCGGAAGTTTTGGGGCAACCGGTCGTCATTGAGAACCGTCCGGGTGGCGCCTCCACGATCGCCGCCTCGGCCGTCGCAAATGCTGCGCCCGATGGCTACACGCTCTACTTGACGATCACATCAACCTTGAGCGTCCTACCGCATATGAGCGCGAATCTCGGATTCGATCCGACGGGGTCATTCGCGCCGGTCGTCATGCTGTCGACCATGCCCTTCGTACTGTTCGTGAATGCTGGTGTGCCGGCGAATTCCGTGCAGGAGCTGATTGCGCTCGCGAAAGCCAAGCCCGGGCACTTCAACTTCGGTGGTGCGAGTGGAACCTTGCCGCATATGGCTGGTTATTTGTTCATGTCGGCGGCCGGCGTCGATCTCACGTTCGTGCCTTACAAGTCGGTGGCGGCAGCAATCCCGGATATCGTATCGGGCACCATTCATATCGTCATCGAAGCATTCGCGTCGTTTCGTCCGCATTTGCAGTCGGGCAAGGTCCGGGCGCTCGCCACCGCCCGCAGCACACGTTATTCGCAACTCCCGGACGTACCGTCCGCCGTCGAGGCCGGCGTTCCGCGCTTCGAGGTGAATTCCTATTTCGGCTTGCTCGCGCCAAAACGCACACCGACAGAGGTGATCAATCGACTGAACGCGGAAACGCAGAAGGTGCTCGCTGGGCATGAAATGCGCGAGACGTTGCAGCGTCTTGGCATGGAGCCGGCGGGCGGCACACCAGAGGAGTTCGCCGAGTACATCGCGAAAGATGCGCGCCATTGGGGGCCGGCGGTGAAGGCGTCGGGGGCGAAGCTGGAGTAGCGGACTGAAACGCGCCGAATGGCGCTTACCTAAGCAACCCAGACAATCCGCCAGTCGCCCTCTCTTATATCAGATTGACCATTCGCCCTGAGCCCTTCGACAGGCCTGCGTTACCCTTCGACATGCTCAGGGCGAACGGAGGCTTCAACATAGACAGGCTTAAGCAAGTGCCGTTCGGCAACGTCTCCTTTAATCCGCCATATCTTCTCGCACAACCCGCACCAGCTATTCAGCGCGGGTTGATCACATGCACGCCG
>JANMUI010000325.1:0-3803 GCA_031391405.1 Betaproteobacteria bacterium | reverse complement strand
GCGCGGCAGCTTGGCCTGCTCCATCTGCTTGAGCTTGAATTCCCAGGCACCAGTGAGCTCGGGCGATCGCAATTCGTCGATACCGAATCGCTCCAGCGCATAGAGGAGATCGAATGCCTTGGCGGTCGGGATCAGCTCTCGCCCTTCGCGATGAAGGTAGTCCTCGAAGATCAGATTTTCGATAATCGATGCCCGCGTGGCGGGCGTACCCAACCCCTTTTCTCCCATTGCTTCCCGCAGCTCTTCATCGTCGACGAGCTTGCCTGCGCCCTCCATTGCCGATAGCAGCGTGGCTTCCGAGAATCTTGCGGGCGGACGCGTCTTCGCTTCGCGGACCTCGATCGCCTCGGTCTGCGCTTTGCTGGTGGTAATCGGCGCGAGGGTTGGGGTTTCACCGGTGTCGGCGTCGCGCCCATAGACCGCCAACCATCCGGGATTCACCATCACGCGCCCTTCTGTCCGGAAGGTTTCCTCGCGGACGCGCGTCATGCGTGTCGTGACCATGAATTCGGCAGGCGGGAAAAACACGGCAAGAAAACGCCGCACGACCATGTCGTAGATCTTGCCTTCGGGTTCCGACAGATTCTTGGCTGGTTCGACGGTCGGAATAATCGCAAAGTGATCGGAAATTTTCTCGTTGTTGAAGATGCGCTTGTTGGGTCGGACCCATTTCGACGCGAGCACCTGTGCCGCGAACGCGCTGTACGGGAACGAGGGATCGGCCGGTGCGACCTTCTTGCCGCGCTTGGTGGCGGTACTTGGAATCGCTCCGCCCGATAGCATCGACATCGTTTCCTCGACGGTCGGCAAATAATCCTCAGGCAGGGCACGCGCATCAGTCCGCGGATACGTGAGCACTTTGTGCTTCTCATAGAGGGCCTGCGCGATCGACAACGTACCGCGCGCCGAGAAACCAAACCGCGCATTCGCCTCGCGCTGCAGGCTCGTGAGATCGAACAGCATCGGGGGCGCCTGGGTCGACGGCTTGCTTTCCTCCGTAACTTCGCCCGGCTGGCCGACACACTTTGCTCGAATCGCTTCAGCCTTCTCCTTCAGCCAAATTCGCTCAGGCCGCAGATCGGCGTCATCTACTTTCTTGTCGCGGTCGAAGCGCTCGTCGAACCAGCGTCCCGGGTAGGCACCGCCGCCGGCAGAGAACGTTCCATGTACTTCCCAGTAGTCGCGCGAAACGAACGCCTTGATGCGCCGTTCTCGCTCGACCAGAATCGTTAGCGTGGGGGTCTGAACGCGGCCGACGGTGGTCTTGTAGAACCCGCCATCCTTCGAATTGAACGCGGTCATCGCGCGCGTGCCGTTGATGCCGACCAGCCAATCCGACTCGGATCGGCACATTGCGGCGTCGGCGAGCGGTTGCATGGCCTTATCGCTGCGAAGCGCCCGGAACCCTTCCCTGATCGAGCCTTGTGTCATTGATTGCAACCAGAGGCGCTCGATCGGCTTCTTTCCCCCCGCGTGCTGAACGATGTAGCGAAAGATGAGCTCGCCCTCGCGGCCCGCGTCGCACGCATTGACCAAGCCGCCCACATCTTTGCGCTTGATCAGCTTTACCAGCAGCTTCAAGCGCTCTTCGGTTCGCTCGAGGGGACGCAAATCGAAATGCGGGGGTATGACCGGCAAATTCGCGAGCGACCACTTGCCTCGTTTGACCTCGAAGTTCTCGGGGACGACCAGTTCGAGCAAATGGCCGACGGCGGACGACAGTACGAAGTCGTCGCTTTCGAAATACTCGCCATGACGGGTAAATCCCCCGATCGATCGGGCGATATCGTTTGCAACGGAAGGCTTTTCGGCAATGACGAGCTTTTTCGACATCTGAGGGATTCGAGGAGAGGACGCGCAATGGGTAGTGCGGACGAGCGAGCGACGGAATCGAGGCCGCCGACACTAAGGCGCGGTCAAGTGACCGATTGCGACGTGCGGCATCTTAAAGGCCGCGAATGATAAGGACAAATTCTCGTGAGAGGCAAGTTGGCCGTTCGGACGGGGCAGCCCGAAACCGATCAAATGTCGTGCGCGCACCTACGAAAAGGCGACATTCGCCTAATGCACCACCCGCGGGCTTCCATCCTGCAGCAGCTCCTCGAGCACGAGCGCATCAACGTTGCCCCGTTTCGTCCAAAGGACCATTAGAACGATGATCTTGAGTTGATCGAGATTGATAGCGTCGTCCCTGACGGCCATCGCCCGGTCGATGATGAGCTCGCGCAGGGTCGGCGTAAGAACCTGCGCGCCATCAAGAAACGCGAGGAATCCGCGCGCGCCGGCAGTCAATTTCGCAAATTCCGAGACGCTGTAGGATCTGAACGAATTTCCCTCGTCGAAAGTGTGAGGGAAGGGGGAGTCGTCCCGGTCGGCGAGCCCACGCATCCAATCGAGCGCCTCACTGATGTCGTCACTTTCAAACCCGGCGCGCGAAAGATTTTTCGCAAGCGTATCGTGGTCAGGATAGGCCGACGCATGGTAGTACTGCTCGAACAGGTAGACGAGGACCTCGATCATTGCGCGCCTAAACTGCGAATCGTACGCTTCGCCATGGAAGGCAAGCGGCCGGAATCGTGACGACGCACCAGATCCAACAACGCAACTACGCGCGGCGCTGGTAACGTCCGCCGGTCGTGGCAACCACGGCGCCTTCAAGTTCCAACTCAAGAAGCATCGCTGATACTACATCTGGCGTCAAGTTAAGTCGCGAACACAAGATATCGAGATGAATCGGGTCGAACCCCATTGCCTCCAACACCGGCGACGGCGCCTTATCGTCGCTAGGCGGTCGTTCCGAAATGCGGGAATCGACATGCCCCAGTTCTTCAAGGATGTCGTGCGCGCTCTCTACCAGCTTCGCCCCTTGTTTGATGAGCGCATGACAGCCCTTCGAAAGAGGCGAGTGGATCGACCCTGGCACCGCGAATACATCGCGTCCCTGATCCACCGCGACGCGCGCAGTGATCAGCGAGCCGCTGGATAGGCTCGCTTCGATTACCAGGCAGCCGCGCGCAAGTCCGCTGATGATCCGATTGCGCGTTGGAAAGTGCCCGGGAAGCGCGGGGACGTCGAGTCCGTGCTCCGATAGGATGAGTCCCTCGGCGATGATTCGCTCGAACAGTGCGCGATTGGTCTTCGGATAGACGATGTTGATGCCGCACCCGAGGACCGCAATCGTGCTGCTTACACTAATCAGCGCACCTTCGTGCGCTGCCGCGTCGATTCCCAGCGCGAGCCCACTGACGATGGTGTAGTTGGCATTGCCGAGCGCTTTGGCGAATGCGCGCGCATTGTCGAGACCTTGCGGGGACGGGCTTCGACTGCCAACGACTGCGAGCGCTGGCCGCTTGAGCAATCCCACATTTCCCGCGGCGAACAGAACCGCCGGGGGGTCCGGAATATCGAGTAGGGGTGTTGGGTAGGTCGGGTCGCCGAGGGTGATGATCGCCTGCCGTGGACGCTCTGCCCAATTCAGCGTCCGCTCAATGAGCGCCTCGTCTAGCGGCTTGGCAATCGCCGAGGCGAGTGGCTCGCCGACAGCCCGCGCCAATGTGGCGTGACGGGCACCGAGCACCTCCTCGGGTGACCCGAAGGCTTTGAGCAGCTTGCGGAGTGTTCGACCGCCCAGTCCGCGTACGCTGGTAAGCCGTAGCCACGCCGCAAGGTCGCTGCGGCTCATCGTTCAGGGTTGGATGTCGAATCGGGCTCCGTAATCAGGGCGCGCGCGCGACGTCGCCCGGCATAGCCGGTCGCTCTGCCTGGACGACGAGTCCATAAGAAACCCGCTCGAACGTCCGGAA
>JANMUI010000372.1:0-2582 GCA_031391405.1 Betaproteobacteria bacterium | reverse complement strand
CGAGATCGCGCTGAAGATGAGCGCGCACCACTGGCGCAACGCCGGGCGTGCGCGCAAGAAGTAGCGCGAATCGGGGCGAGGACCCGGAGGCCGCCATCCGGACCCCTTGCTCCATGCCTCTTTGCCCATTCATCGGAAGTCGCCCGATGCCGCAAGGCTTTCGCACATGACATTGCAGCTTGCCCTGCAAGGCTTGGCGATCGGGCTCGTCAATGGCGTCCTGTACGTCTTGACGGCGCTTGGTCTCACATTGATCTACGGCATCCTGCATATCGTCAATTTCGCGCATGGCGAGGTCTTCATGCTGGGCGCGATGGCGGTGTACTTTCTGTACGTGGTCGCCAAGATGCCGCTTTGGTTGGCGTTGCTCGCGATTGTCGCCCTCGCGTTCGCCAGTGGTCTTGCGCTCGAGCGGGCGTTCTTCAGACGCCTGCGCGGGCAATGGCTCCAGCTCGTCGTGGCGAGCGTCGGGATTTCGCTCGTCATCCAGTCCCTCGCGTGGATCGTATTCGGTGCGCAGGAAAAGAATGTTCCCTCGGTGTTTCCGGGTGTCGTCTCGGCATTCGGCGTTCGCATGCCGATCGAGCGTCTGGCCGCGGCGGGGGTGGCGTTGGTGCTCGTTGCGGGGCTCTATTGGCTGGTCCATCGGACCAAAGCCGGGCTCGCCATGCGGGCGATGGAAGAAGACGAAGAAACGGCGCGCATGTTGGGCGTGGATGCCGATCGCGTCGCAGCCCTTGCAGTCGGGCTCGGCTGCGTTCTTGCCGCGTTGGGCGGTGCGTTCGTCGCGCCGATCTATTCGTTGAATCCGGGCATGGGGATTGAAGCGATCATCATGTGCTTCATCATCGTCATCATCGGCGGGTTGGGCAGCATCACCGGGACGCTGTTGGCGGGACTCCTGATCGGCGTGCTGCAATCGATGGGCGCATTGGCGTTCGGCGCCGAGGCGGCGCACATCCTCGTCTTCGTTGCCATGATCGCGGTATTGATTTTTCGACCGTCAGGCCTGCTCGGGAAGGCTTGATGGCGCGCATTTCTCTTGCAATCGGTGTTATCTGCCTGCTCGCATTGCCGCTTGCGGTGCCACCCTATTTCTTGCATGTCGCCATAGTCGTCCTGATCAATGTCGTCTACACCGCCGCGGTGTACTCGATCCTCAGGATGGGGTACCTCTCGTTCGGCCATGCCGGCTTTATCGCGCTGGGGGCGTACTCGACCGCGATCCTCACTACCAAATTCGGCGTGTCGCCCTGGATCGGTATCGCTGCGGGTGGCGCGGTCGCAGCGTTGTTCGGATGGGCACTCGGCGCGGTCACGTTGAAGTTGCGGGGTATCTATTTCAGCCTGAGCATCTTCGCGTTCGGTGAGATCGTCAACGCGGTATTCCGGGCGTTCGACTATTTCGGCGGACCGGCAGGTGTCGCCGGTGTACCGCGCCCCGCGATCTTCGGCCTCACACTCGAATCCCATCTCAGTTTTTATTTCCTGGTCCTCGCGTTCTCCGTGATCTCGATCGGGCTCCTGCTCAGGCTCCAGCACACGCGTTTCGGCTTCACGTTGCTCGCGCTCAAAACGAGTGATACCGAACGGCTCGCGGAGAGTATCGGCATCGATGCGGCGCGCTACAAGACGCTCGCATTCGTGGTTTCGTGCGCGGTGGTAGGCGTCATGGGCGCGGTGCATGCCCATTATCTGAATTTCGTGAGTCCTTCCATCTTTACCTTGCTGTATTCGACCGATCTGGTCATCTATGCGATGGTCGGTGGCATTGCGAGCTTTCTTGGTCCGGTCATCGGTGCCGCCCTGCTCACCGCGCTTGGTGAGCAACTCTTTTCGGTGGGCTATTACAAGACGCTCGTGTATGCGGTCATTCTGCTGGTCGTGATTCTCGCGCTGCCCGGCGGACTGCTCGATATTCCTCGCCGGCTGCGCGATCTGTTGCGTCGCAAGCCGGTTCAAGAAGCGAGGCCGATGTGAGCGCGGCGCTCGAGGTCCGCGGAATCACCAAGACGTTTGGCGGGCTTACGGCGCTTGCGGATGTGTCATTCAATGTCGGCGCGGGTGAGCTGATCGGGTTGGTCGGCCCGAACGGCGCGGGCAAGTCGACGTTGTTCAATGTGATCGCCGGCGTGTATTCCCCGTCTGCCGGCACCGTTGCCCTGCATGGGGAGACGATCACCGGCCTTGCAAGCCATGCGTTGGCGCGCCGCGGTGTCGCCCGAACGTTCCAGTTGGCGACGCTCTTCTCGGAGCAGACCGCGCTCGACAACGTATTGCAAGGCATGCATCGTCATGTTCGTCCGCAAACGATCGCAGGGCTCTTCAACACGTCCGGCTACCGCGCGGAACAGATGGCGCTTGCCGAGCGTGCGCGCGAAACGCTCTCGTTGCTTGGGATCGCGAGCCACGCGAATGACCGGGCCGGCGCGCTCCCGCTCGGAACACAAAAGCTCCTGACCGTCGCGATCGCGCTTGCGTCCGAGCCGCGATTGCTGCTCCTGGATGAACCGGTTGCGGGACTGTCCCGAGACGAATCGCAGCGCATGATGAATCTGGTCGCCACCGAAGTGCGCAAACGC
>JANMUI010000263.1:0-3733 GCA_031391405.1 Betaproteobacteria bacterium | reverse complement strand
CGGCATGACGGTTTCATTGAATGTCGGCACGTCAGGCAACAAGGTCGAGCGCTTGGGCATTGCCACAGCCAATGCGCGTAATCGGCCGTCGCGGATGAAGCCAAGCGGCGTGTTGACCGTGTCGATCATGAATTGCGCCTGACCGCTCACCACGTCAGCGATAGCGGGCGCGCTGCCTTTGTACGGTACGTGGGTGGCTGCGATGCCCAATTCCTTCACGAATGCTGCGCCGGCCAAATGGGTGATCACGCCCGTGCCGGAGGAGGCGTAGTTGATCCTGCCGTTCTGCGCCTTCGCATACGCAACCAGATCCTGCACGGTTTTCACCGGCAGGCTCGAATTCGCGACCAGCACCAGCGGCACGGTCGCCGCGAGTACGACGGGCGCGAAGTCCGTCAATACGTTGTAACCGAGCTTCGGGTAGACCGATTGAGCAATCGTGATGCCCGACGTGTTGTAGAGAATCGTATAGCCGTCGGGCGCCGCCTTCGCAACGAGCTCCGAGCCGATGTTGCCGCCAGCACCGGCGCGATTCTCGACAATGAACTGCTGGCCCGTTTGCTCGGCAACCTTGGCAGCGATGATGCGACCGACGAGATCCGTCGGGCCGCCCGGTGGGAACGCAACGATCATGCGCACGGGTTTGGCGGGATAGGGTTGAGCTGCTGCGATCGACGCGAACGCGATCGTGCTTACGGCAACGACGAGCGAAATGACGGGATGCATGACGAACCTCCATGACAAGGGCGGAATGCCGCGGCACTCACGCACCGCCGCAATTACTCGGAAAATAGCAGTCACCAAGACACCAAGGTTCGCTCTCGATTTCCGTCGCGTGCCGTCGAGCCGTCGTGGTTTGCCTTAGAGGTAAATGAACTGAGCTGCGGTGTAAAGAATTACTGTAGAAATCGATCCAGCAACTGCCCCGGGCCGGCATCGAGCTTCGCGTATTCGTTGCCATCGAACACCTGCGTGCCGTTCACCCATACGCCCTGTACGCCGGAAGGCTTGCGGATCAGGCGTGAGCCACCGGCCGGGAGATCGCCTACGCGTATCGGTTTAGAAATTCCCACCGTCTTCGGATCAAAGAGCAACAGATCGGCATACGCGCCGACCTGCAGGCGGCCGCGATCGGGTATGCGGTATTTCTGCGCTGGGTCGCTAGTGAGGCGACGGATGCCCTCTTGCAAGGTGAAGACACCTTGCTCACGGACCCAGTGACCAAGCAGATACAAGCCGAAGCCCGCATCGCACAGGAACTTCAGATGCGCGCCGGCATCCGATAGCGCGATCACGCCGGCCGGATGCGAGATCAGCGGTGCGACGGCCTTGTCGTTGTTCTGGAAAAACTTGCCGACAAACGTGGTTGCGAGATTCTCGCTGATGCCCAGATCGAAGAAAAAATCGAGCGGATCCTGGCCGGCTTCACGCGCGGCTGCAACGATGGTCTTCCCTTCGTATTTCGCATTCTCGGCAAGAGTGGTCGCGGCGATCTCGATGAGGTTCCAGTTGCCGTAGAAGATGATGCCCGACTTTGGTTTGGCGAGATTGGCGCGAAATGCCTCGCGGAACGGCCGATCACCGTACACCGCGGAAAGCTCCCCAGGTTTGCACTGGCGCATCCGATCGAACGCGTCGTGGCTGTACATGACATAGGGATCGAACAGATCGAACGTGAACGACAGCGGCTGGCATGTGGTCTGAATGTACACCTCGTTGCCGCGCGCGAGCGCACCCGCGCAGTAGTCGTAGTAGGGCATCGCACTTTCCGGCGCCGCCTCGTTGTACATGGTGAGGGCGGTGCTGATGAACATGGGACGCTTGGTTTTCTTGGCCATCCCTTCCATGAATTGCGGTGTGGCGCGCGGGCCGGTTGCCATCATGAATACGCCCCGACCGGCGTCGCCCAATACGCCGACGAGCGATTCCAATTCGGCATCGGTGGCGAGGCAGGAGGCCATCGGCAGCCCGCCCCAGCCGGAATGGTTCGGTGAGAACGAGGAGGCGAAGCCGACTGCGCCGGCATCGAGCGCGTCGCGCACCTCGCGCTTCATTGCATCCAGCTCGGCTGGTGTTGCCTCCGCGCGTCTGGCGGCATCCTCGCCCATCACGACCGTGCGGATCGTCGAATGCTGCGCGAACACGGCCGTATTGATGTACGGGCGTTGCTTGCGGATGAGGCCCATGAATTCACGGAACGACTCGAACTCCCAGCGCGTGCCCGCCTGCAGCGCATCGAGCTCCATCCCCTCGACCACAGAAAGATTGCGCAACAGCAACTCGCGCAAGGCGGGCGGACACGGCGCGATACCGAACCCGCAGTTACCCATGACCGCGGTCGTGACGCCAAGCGATGGTGACGGTGAGAGCGTTGGATCCCAGGTGACTTGCGCGTCGTAATGCGTGTGCAGATCGACGATGCCGGGCGCGAGCGCGAGGCCATCGGCATTGACGCGCTGCTTCGCGGCATCGGTAATCTTGCCGATGGCAACGATACGGCCATCCTTGACGGCGAGGTCGGCCGATTGTGGTGCGCTGCCCAAGCCGTCGAAGACTTGGGCGCCGGTGATGACGAGATCATGCATGGTTATTTCCTGGTCAAGAAGAGATCGAATGAAGTCGACCCTGATTCGCAACGAGACTCCGCTACGGAGGGGATCAACAAGGGGGCGAAGCTTCCTTGTTCGTAGGGGGGATATACAAGGGGGTCTTTCTCCCCTTGTTCGTACGAAATTTTTGGGTGATTGGCCATGATTCGTAGCGTAGCGGAGGATCATTGCTAATCACGAAGTCGAATCAAGGTTTCAGCACCTCGGGCGGCTCGATCGCCGCGATGCGCGCGATGTTGACCAGTGCGGCCCACACCGGCCCCGATATCGGGATGCCGTACGCTTGGCGCACCCGCGCCACCCGCGCTCGTTGCTCGCCGGGCAGGCGGATCTCGGTGGCTTGATCCGCGCGTGGCAGCGCCTTGATGAGTGCGGCAAGCTCCGCCACATCACGCGCGAAGGCTTCGTCGGGGCGATACGCGCTCACTTTCATCGTTACGATCAGCGCATTCTGTGTATGGCGATGGGTACCGGTCGGTGGCAGATGATCGGTCAATATCGCATTTCCAACAAGGACGCTCGTCAGCAGCTCCGTCATCAAGGATAGACCCGATCCCTTGTGGCCGCCGATCGGCAAGGGCACGAACGCCTGCGCCGGATCGGTCGTCGGCTTGCCGTCCACGGTGAGTGCGGCCCCTTCAGGTACGGGCATACCCATGAGGCGTGCCTGGCGCAACTTGCTGAAGGGAATCATGCTCGTTGCGATGTCGAGCACGATCGGTTCGCCGCCGGGCCCGGGCACCGCCATCGCGATGGGACTGGTCGAGAGACTCGCAACCCGGCTGCCGTGGTACGCCATGAAAGGCGGGCCGGCATGGCGTTGGCAGATCTACAGGCGGTCACAAGGTCATTGCGATTAACCGCCGCGCACCAGCTAAAGCGTTACGCGCATCTGATTTCGTAGCAGCGGCCGGTTGATCAGGTAGTAACCACGCCGTAAGCTGGACAGTCGCGAATTTACAATGTGTCCGAGCCGCAGCTATCCCCAGTGTGGCCCCCAGCATTTTGTTCGATTTTTTAAACCTGCATCTAAGCAATTAATGTCTTGGCCGCCATTTTGCGGACTCGACCAAGATGTGCAATTGGAGTAGTTGAAATGGCCCGTATTACTGTTGATGATTGCG
>JANMUI010000253.1:0-25838 GCA_031391405.1 Betaproteobacteria bacterium | reverse complement strand
GCACATGCGGCTCGAGCAGGCCGGGCTGAAGGTTGGAGAGAAGCTGCTGCATGGTCAGCAGTGCGCGGATCTCGTCAGCGTTGAACCAAAGTCCGGGAAGCTCGAAGCGCGGCGCATCGGGCAGTGGCGCATCGAAGCGGTAGCCCCGACTGTCGCGGTCCCAGACGACCGGCGCATGGAACCGGTCGCGCATGTATTCCAGGTCGCGCTTGAAGGTCGCAAGCGACACCCCCAGCTCGTCGAGAAATTCGCCGACTCGAACCGAGCGCTTACGCTCCAGTAGCTGCTGAATCTTGTAGAACCGTTCGAGGCGATCCACGCAGTCCGCCGTTGTGTTCCCCGGGTCGGCTCGCCCATGCCCCGAAAGAGCACGCGCTGATCAGGCCGGCGACGGGAATGAAAGAGTTGTTGCCGGCAGGAGGATACGCCGAGCGCCACACGCCGTCGACGGCCGGTGCGCCATCATGCCTTGAGCAGGCGGGCGATCCCTTCATTCAATCGCACGCAACGGGTGAGTCCGAGCACGGATTGAGCGCGTTTGGGCATGACCGACGAGTGGTGCACCTCGGCGCTTCGGGCCGGCGCAAAGCGCGTTTCCAACGGCTGGCCAAGTGCTTGATCGAATGCCCCGACCAGGTCGAGCAAGGTGACGCTGGTCCCGGTGGCGACATTGATGACGCCATCGGCCTCCGACCGGAGTGCCGCGATGTTGGCACGCGCCACGTCGCCCACGAAGATGAAATCGCGTGTCTGCTGACCATCGCCGAATATCGTCACGGGTTCGTTGGCACGCGCGCATTCCGCGAATTTGCTGATGACGCCCGAATACGCCGAGCGCGGATCCTGGCGCGGACCGTACACATTGAAGTAGCGCAGGCCAACGGTGGACGTTCCATACAAATCGCGGAACATCGCGCCATAGCCGTCGTTGATCGCTTTCTCGAGCCCGTACGGCGACAGCGGCATCACACGCGACGTCTCATCGACCGGCAACCGCTCGGGAACCCCATAGACCGCAGCGCTCGACGCATACACGAAGCGACGGATGCCACCGCGGCGCGCGGCATCGAGAACGTTGAGAAATCCGGTGATGTTGATCGATGCCGAGTGCACCGGCCGCTCGATCGAGCTCGGCACGAACACCTGCGCGGCGAGGTGCATGACATGCGAAACGCCTTCCATCGCGCGCTCGACCGTTGCGACGTCCCGAATATCGCCTTCGATGATCCGCAGATTCGAGTGCATCGCGAGATTCGCCCGCTTGCCCGAGCTGAGGTCGTCCAAAACAGAGACCTGCTCGCCTGCAGCCAACACGGCGTCGACCGTGTGACTCCCGATAAAACCCGCGCCGCCCGTCACGAGAACATGCATGCTCGACCTTTCTATTGTCGCGCGCGTTGGCGGAAGAAATTTCGCGACAGCGCGGGATTCAACAACGGTAGGTCATCGACCGGCCGGCGGAAAGGCATTATTGCGCCGGACGACGGCCTGCTCGGCGATGGACCTCTACTGCGCGGTCCATCCGCCGTCAACAACGAGAGACGTACCGGTGACCAGCGATGCCCCTGGCGAGGCGAGGAAAAGCACCGCGGCCGCAATCTCGTCCATACTGCCGATTCTTCCGAGCGGAATGCGATCGAGCACGAACTCGCGAAAACCCGGGCGCTCCATCATCGGCACGGTCAACGGCGTATCGATGAATGTGGGTGCGACCGATACGACCCGAATATTGGCGGGCGCGAGCTCCACCGCCATTGCTTTCGTGAGCCCTTCGATCGCATGTTTGCTCATGCAGTAGACGGTCCGGTTGGGCGAGCCGATATGGCCCATCTGCGAGCTCATGTTGATCACGACACCGCCTCGCGTTCGCCGGTCGGGGTCTACCATCATCTTGCGGACCGCTGCCTGGGCCATGCGAAACGCGGCGCGTACGTTGAGATCGAGTATGCGGTCGAGGTTTTCCTCGCTCACCGCCACGAACGGTTCCGGAATATTGGTTCCGGCGTTGTTGACCAGGATATCGAGCCGCGATATTTGCGCGAACACGCGATCAAGATCGGCGGTGTTGGTGACATCGCCTGCGATCGGATGGGCTTGTCCGCCCGCCGCACGGATGGTGGCGCATGTTTCGTCGAGCTCGATTTGTGATCGCGCCAGCGCCCACACCGTCGCACCCGCCGAGGCCAGTGCAATCGCGCAGGCGCGTCCGATGCCGCGTCCGGCGCCGGAAATGAGGGCTTGGCGACCATCGAGGCGAAACGCTTTGTCGATGAAGGGTGTCGTCATTGCTGGAGGTACCTAGTTAGCGGTTCATTGCGGACCGACCGGCATGTCCGGCGCTTTCGAGGGCCGCGGCCCGCCGGGTCGGACAAGGCGTCACACAATTTTGTTAAACATTGCAACATGGCTTGGCATTGTTCACGAATCCTCCCGGTATGTAGGCGGTTGACTGACACAGTTCCGTTACATTCAACCCCAGCGTAGCACCTCGCGCTCTCGGAGATGGTCTCCTCAGTAGAGGGAGAAAGAGTACGCCTCCTCACGGAGGCGTTTTCTTTTGGCACAGACAAATCAAATCGGTGATGACCTGAAGGCGCCCGCGAGTGCTCCATACGTCTCGACGTACTGATTTGCGCTCCGGTCCCAACCCAGGTTTCGCCGCATTCCGTTGCGCTGCAACGCGCGCCAGATCGTCGGTTTTTTCCAGGCCATGACGGCACGCTCGATTGCCTCGAACAGGTCGGGGCCGGTTGCATCATCAAACATGAAGCCGGTCGCCCCGCCGGAGGCTGACGAGACATCCGAATAATCGGTCACCGTATCGAACAGCCCGCCGGTCGATCGCACGATCGGCGGCGTTCCGTAGCGCAGGCTGTACATCTGGTTCAAGCCGCACGGCTCGAAACGCGACGGCATCGCGAACATGTCGGCGCCGGCCTCGATCAGATGCGCAAGGCCTTCGTCGAAGCCGATTTTCACACCGACGCTTTCGGGATACGTTTCGGCAAGGCCCTGAAACGCGGCCTCCAGGGGTTTTTCGCCGGCGCCAAGTAGGGCGATCTGCGCAGGCAACGCGATCACCTGCGCGGCGATCTCGACGAGCAGATCGAGACCTTTTTGGTGGGCGAGCCGACTGATCACCCCGACCAGCGGAAGATCATCGGCCACGGTCAATCCAAGGCGTTCTTGCAGCGCCCGCTTGTTGGCGCGCTTGCCATTGAGCGACGCCGCCCCGTAGGTCTGCGCGAGAAAATGATCCTGGCGCGGATTCCAGAGCTCGGTATCGATGCCGTTCAGGATCCCGACGACGTCATGACTGCGCGAATGGAGCAGTCCACCCAGGCCAAGTCCGCCCTCGGGGGTCTGGATTTCCATCGCGTAGCGGGGACTCACCGTCGTGATGCGATCAGCATAGAAGATCCCTGCCTTGAGAAACGAGGCGTTGCCGTAGTACTCGATGCCGTTGATCTGAAATGCATCCGCCGGAATATCGAGCGCCGGCAGCGCAGTGGGTGAAAAGATTCCCTGATGCGCGACATTGTGCAGCGTGATCACCGAGCTCACCCCGGCCACACCCATCCACTTGAGGTACGCCGGAACGAGCCCGGCAGGCCAATCGTTGCAGTGCATGATCGTGGGACGAAATCCATCGGTGAGGCCGCCACGCGCGATCAACGCCGCGACCTTGCATAGCAACCCGAATCGAATGTGGGTATCCGCCCAATCCGTGCCCGCTGCGTCGATGTAGGCGCCACCGTCGCGGGCGAAGAGCGGCGGACAATCGACCGCATAGAGCGGTGCACCGTTTGCTTCCCCGAGCGAAAGAACGCGTGCCGGTGGATAGGCGCCACCCGGTGCCGAATACTCCGCAATGACGCGCAGCTCGCCCCTGATTCCGGCAAGGACCGGTGGATACGCCGGAACGAGCACTCGAACATCGACACCCGCCTTGCGCAAAGCGGCAGGAAGCGCGCTCGTCACGTCGCCGAGCCCTCCGGCCTTGACCCACGGCGGAATCTCCGGTGACACGAAGAGCACCGTCGTATCCGGCCGGAACGACGGCTGCATCGGGACGGCCGGGATCGCAGGCGGCTCCGCGACCTTGCGGCGCACGCGCTTGGCTGGCGCGCGACGGCGCGCGATTACAGCCATCGCATGAGACCAAGCTCGAATCGATAGGTCATTTGCGGGTGGAAAGGGTAGACGCGCAGCCGGTAACGCAAACTGCCACAGTCTTCCGGCGCAAGATCGAGCGCGAACAGATCCTCCGCGCCGTTATCGAGCTTGCGAACATGCGAAAAGCGATAGATACGCTTGGCACTGGTAGTGGATTCGGCGCGATCCACGATTATTTCGACGGCAACATCATCGGGGGCGAGCCCGTTAAGCGTGGCAGCGACCTCGAGCCGGACGCTCGCACCAAATGCAACGCGGCGCGGCGGTGTATCGATCCGCCGCGCGTGCACACCGATCCAGGTATTGCGAATGCGTTCTTTCCATGCCGACAGGGCGCGGGCCACGGCCCACTCGTCGGCCGCCATCTCCCTGCCGTGTGCGGCTGCCGAGACGTAGAATTTCTTCACATACTCGCCCACCATCCGCGATGCGCTGAAGCTCGTGGAAAGCGATGCGATCGAGCGCTTCGCCATGCTCACCCACTGCGGTGAGAATCCGGCGGGGGCCCGATCGTAGTAGGCAGGCACGACCTCGTCCTGAAGGATTTCGTAGAGCGTACGCGCCTCCTCCCGGTTGCGCCGACCATCTTCGCCGAGATGATGGGCCGGCTTGATTGCCCAACCGTTCGTGCCGTCGTACCCCTCATCCCACCAGCCATCGAGTACCGACAGGTTCAACACCCCGTTCATCCCCGCCTTCATGCCCGAGGTTCCGGACGCCTCATACGGATAGAGCGGATTGTTCAGCCATACGTCGCAACCGGAGACTAGGCGGCGCGCGAGGTGCAGATCGTAACCCTCGATCAGCACGATGCGGCCCTCGAACTCACGCATGCGCGCCACTTCGGCGATGCGGCGGATGAGATCCTGGCCCGGGCCATCGGCCGGGTGCGCCTTGCCGGCAAAGATCAGAATCGCAGGGCGTTCCGGATTGCAAAGGATCTCGCGCAGCCATTCGAGATCGTCGAATATGAGCGTCGCACGCTTGTATTGCGCGAAACGACGGGCGAAGCCGATGGTGAGAACGTTCGGATTACGCGGATCGACATGGCGCAGCAGGCGATGCAGATGTGCGTCCGATCCCTGGTAACGCGCATGCTGACGCATGACGCGATGGCGCACGCTATGGAGCATCTGCGTCTTGAGCGATTGATGCACGCTCCAGAACAATTGTTCCGGAATATCGTCCACGCCCTTCCAGCACGCCGGATCGTTGATGCGCTCCGTCCAACCAAGGCCGAGATGACGATCGAAGAGATCATGCCAATCCACCGCGAGCACCGTCGGCAGATGCACGCCGTTGGTGACATAGGTGATCGGATTTTCATCCGGTTCGATCTCCGGCCAGAGCGACGAGAGCATGCGCGCGGTAACGCCCCCATGGATGCGGCTCACGCCGTTGTGAAAACGGCTGCCGCGCACCGCGAGCGCGGTCATATTGAAGTCGTGGCTGGCCGGGGTTCGCCCCATTGCAAGCAGCGCGCCGATAGGCATGCCGGCTGCGCGGCAGAACGCGCTGAAATAGCGCTCCATCATCTCATTCGAAAAATGGTCGTGGCCGGCCGCCACCGGCGTATGCGTCGTGAAGATGGTGTTCGCGGCGATCGCTTCGGTGGCCGCGCCAAGATCCAGCCCCGCTCGCATTGCGGTGCGGATGCGCTCGACCAGCATGAATGCCGCGTGTCCCTCGTTGATATGCCAGACGGTTGGCGCGAGTCCGAGTGCCTCGATGGCACGCACGCCGCCGATACCGAGCACGATCTCCTGCTCGATTCGTGTCGTACGATCACCCCCATACAGGCGATGCGTGATGCCGCGGTCACGGTCGATGTTCTCGTCGACATCGGTATCGAGGAGCACAAGCGACACATGCCCGGCGCGGGCCTGCCAGATGCGTGCACAGATGGTGCGCTCGGCGAGCTCGATGACCACACGCACCGCCTTGCCGTCGGCATCGAGAGCTTCCCGAATCGGCAGGTCTTCGAACTCCGAGCTGAAATAGTTCGCTTGCTGGTGCCCGTCGAGATCCAAGGTCTGCCGGAAGTAACCTTGACGATACATGAGACCGACTGCGACCAGCGGCAATCGCATGTCGCTCGCCGCTTTGCAATGGTCGCCTGCGAGTATCCCCAACCCGCCTGAATAGATCGGCAGGCTATCGTGCAACCCGTATTCGGCGCAGAAGTATGCGACGAGATCGCGCGCGCCCAACTGCTCGGCACCATTGGTACGGCGCGTGCGATTCTTATACGCGTCGTATTCGGCGACGATGCGGTCCAATTCGCCGACGAACACCGGATCGTCCGCGGCGGCATCGATCAGCTTCTGATCGATGCGTTTGAGAAAGGCGCGCGGACTGCGCCCACAAGCGCCCCAGGTATTGCGATCGAGCCGCGCGAGCAGATTGCGCGCCGGTTGCGACCAACTGTACCAAAGGTCCATCGCGATTTCTTCCAGACGTGCGAATCGCGCCGGAATATTGGGACTCACTTCGAGCTGGTAGACGCTGCCTGCCATGTGGGAACGACTCCGTCGATCCGGTGGACGCGTCAGCGCGCCGGCCGGAGGTTATTGTTGTCGGGCCGCGGATCGGCATGTGGCACGGCCTGCATTTGAATCGTCAATGTGCACCCGGCATGTAGATTCGACCACTCGAATCGCAAGCTCGCCGCCTGCATGACTTTCTCGAAGCCGGCCTCCGAGCGGCTCACCGCGAAGTGCGGTACGGCAACCAGATGCGCGGGCGGATCGAGGGCGATGGCCAACGATCCACCAAGCTCCCCGTCATCCAGCGATAGCTGCTCGACCGTCGCAAGTTCGAGTCGTTGACCGAATCCGCACGGGATCGCGCCATCGGCAAGAATATACCGGCCCCCGTAGCCGTCCGCGCTCGGCATCGCCACATTGATCTCGACTGCGAATGTGCCGGATCCGGAGGCGCCCCACGGCCCGTCCCCAAGAAGGTATTGCACCGTCAGCCGATTCTGGCGGATGGTGTAGGACTTCTGAATCCCGTGGACCGGATCCGCGAAGCGCGCGCCGGATTCGACATGAGCGTCCTGCAAAGCGTAACCGGAAACGGGCGTAACGGACCCGTCGGCGCGAATCACCGAATCGAGAAACATCGCGCGCGGCCCCGCATCAGGCACGAGATCGGCAGCATCGATCACATGTTTCATGACGATCCGGTCATGGGCAGAAGCGATGCCCGCCGCATCGTGCCGGCCTCCCGCCTCGGTGATCTGGGCATAGTACGGTTCGGCGGTGCGCCGCATGGTGTCGCCAAAATTGTGGCCGAGGGGATAGCTATCCAACTCGATCATGCTCGCCATGCCGTCCACGCGCACCACAGCTTGCAGCAACGGCGTGGCGAGGAACAATTCGTCGCGACCATCCGAATCGAGATCCATCCGCGTGAGCTCGGGGCGCATGGTCGTCGCATCGAGATGCGCTTCGAGTCGTACCAAAGCGGACCACAGGGTGCGCCGCAGGTGCGGCAGGTAGAGGCCTCCGAACATGCCGTGCCAGTACGCATCGTTCGCCTGCGCGCGATACAGCAACTCGTTGGCAATCGGATCCGCGTTCGCCCCTTGCGCGGCGAGTCGCGATGACAAGGCGAGCATGCGCTTGTGCATCCAGTTCGCTTCCGGATACCGCGAAAAGAAATTCCGCCAGATGCCGCCCCGCACGAACGCCTTGGTCGCATCGTAGCGATCAGCGGCTTTCTGCTCGCGCACGAGCCGGGTGTAGGACTCCGATGCGCCGGGCCCCAGGGTCCATTCATTCATCTCGATATAGGAGGTGGTCGGCAGGTACACGATGCCGCGCGTGGCATGGTGTCCGTGGAATTCGGCAAAGGTCGCTGTGCGGATCTTGTCCGAATCGAGGACCGCCTTGATGAAATCCTCGAGCCAGCGCTTGCCGTACACCCATTCCCAGGTGTCGGGCCAGATGCCGAATTTCTCGATGTCATCGAAGTACACCGCGGCGGCACGCCCCTGGTCGGCCAGCGATTCAAGATAGCGAACGGCTTCGGGCGCGGGCGAAAACGGAAACCGGTACCGCAACGCCTCGGAGATCGGAAACAGATCGAGCCGCGCACCGTCTTCTTCCGTCGTGAAAAAACTATCGAGCTCCCGATCGAGCCGGCCGCTTGCCAGAAAGTGATAGTCGTCGACGACCACATAGCGGATACCGGTCTGCACGAGGGAGGGCGCGACACTCGATTCCCACACGCGCTCGGTGAGCCAGGCGCCCTCCGGGCGCTTGCCGTAACGGCGCTCGAGCTGATCGGACATCGCGTTGAGCTGTGCGAGGCGGTCACGATGCGGAATTGACGCGAGCACCGGCTCGTAGCGGCCGGAACCGAACATCTCGACCTGACCCCGTCGCACCATCTCTTCGAGCAAACGCATATCGTCCGGATAACGGTCGCACAGGTAGTCGAGTAACCATCCGGAAAAATGCGCGCTGAAGCGAAAGTCCGGAAAACGTACCAAGGTCTCCAGAAAAGGACGGTAGCAACGCTCATGCGCCTCGTCGATCACGGCTGGAAAATTACCGACCGGCTGATGCGCATGGACGCCAAGCAATAGCGTAGTCGGGTTCATGAGATTGGATTGGCGTGAGGGATGGATGCAGCATGGCGACACGGCGAATTGTCGCAGGGAGAATCGGCATGCGGATTCATTCAGGCCACCGGCTGTGCGCGGCGCATCGCGCCGATCACGTTTTGGTCATCGCGCTGGGTTTCGCCGGATTCGATAGGCAAGGCAAGGTCCGCCGGCGGCTCGACCTCCATGAGCCGATACAAATTCGCGAGATTCCGGCGCGCCAATCGGTCGAACGTTCGCGGTCCATGGCCCGATGCCCCTTCGCCGAGCCACCAGAACCAATCGGAGCTTTCCGCCAAGGCCAACTGATGATCGATGCGACGGCGTTCTTCGTCCGTCCATGAACGCGCAGCCGCACGTTCGTCATAGGCCGCTTTAGCGCGGCACAAACGATCCCAGGCCGCATTCTTCAGAGGGTCACCGATCCAAGTGGACAAGGTGCCGTAGACCCAGCTTCCGGCGACCAGATGCGGCAGGGTCGTGCCGACTGGGCCCGCCGCCAGATAATCGCTCGGTGTGGTCGTGCGGATGGACGGATGCGTCGCGAGCAGCGCATACAACTCGTCGAAGAAATAATAGGCGTTGTACGGATAGTGCTCCCAAGCGTTCTCACCATCCAACGCGATCACGACGACAGGCCGATCGACCTGATCCGCGATGACTTCGCGCCGGCGCTCCAGTCGCGCGACCAAGTCCATCGCCGCTTCCTTGCCGTGCCAGCGGGCGTATTCGAACCCGACCAGGTCGGAAAGCTCATCATCGCGAAAGAACACCGCGACATCCGGCGCGGCGGAGAATCGATAGGTGCCACCGAGAAACGCCTCGCGTGGCGGCAGCGGGTCCGCCGCACGCAAGCTATTGGCAAGCACCGCTTCCCCGCTCATCGTCCAGGTGACGCCTGCCAACCCGAGTTGCGCCAACACGGCATCCGACAGCGCACCTTCGGCCGGCCACATTCCATGCGGTCGCGCACCGAATGTAACGGCATGTCGATCAGTCGCACCGTGGACGTGCCAGCCGACTCTTGCCGCACCGCCCGCGTAATGCGGAGCCGTCGGCAGCACGGCATCCGGCAGCGCCTCGCGCGCCGCGTGGAAATCAACCAGAAGGGGCGCGAGCGGATGCGAATAAGGCGTCGTTGACAACTCGATCTGCCCGCGCTCGGCCAGGCGCCGATAGCGCGCGGGAAGATCGCTGATCAATCGCGCCAGCTCACCGAACAGCGCGCCTCGCTCGGCGACCGAAAAATTGTGGCCTTTGATGAGGAGGCGACGCACGAGTGGCGATGCACGCCGGACGGTCTCGCCCGTCCAGGCAAGGTGATACCACGTCACGAGATCCGCGAAGTACTGTGCGCCGAGATATCGCGCGGCGAGCGGCAATGAGGGGCCGAACGATTCGCGAATCCGTCTGAGCGCAACGTAGTCGGCGAATGGGGTGATCATCGTCGAGTGATTGCTGTGGAACGAACGCTCCAGCAGCCACAATTTGTCTGCTGCGCTCGCCCGCTCGAGATCCGGTTCGATCAAGAGGCGCGCGAGTGGCTCGGCGGGATGCAGCCCACTCAGATCGCTCGCAAGCGCCTCCAGCTGATCGAGCAGCACCGGCGTGAAATTCACGACGGCGCGAACACGCGGATGGCGCTCCAGATGCGCGGCCATGTCGGTGTAGTCCTTGATCGCATGCAAGTACGTCCAGGGTTCGAGGACCTCTCCGGTGACATGGTCGCGATAGTCCGGCTGGTGCATGTGCCAGAGGAATACCAGCTCGAGAGCGGAGGAAGATTGATTCATAGCATTGTTGTTCGATGTATTCCGGTTGTTTTCGAATGGTACCGTTTGCCACCGGGAATCGGCGCAGCCTATCGCCCGGATCCCTAACGGGGACGATGCACGAGTTGACCGAGCATTTCCGGCGTGACGAGCGTAACGCCGCCTTCGGAAACATGGAAACGTTCGCGGTCGATAGCGCGATCCACACCCACTTGCAGCCCCTCTGGGATCACCGATCGTCGATCGACGATGACGCGCTTCAACGTGACATTGCGGCCGATTTTGACATTGGGAAGAATCACCGAGTCTTCGATCGAGCTGCCGATCTCGACGTGAACATCGGAGAACAATAACGATCGGCGCACGGTGGCACCGCTCACGACACAGCCGCCTGCGACCATCGCGTCGACCGCAATGCCGCGGCGCCCGTCGTCGTCGAACACGAACTTCGCCGGTGGCAGTTGCGGCTGATCGGTCCATATCGGCCAGCGCTGATCATAGAGATCGAGCTCCGGCACCACCTTCGTCAACTCCACGTTCGCTTCCCAATAGGCATCGAGTGCACCGACGTCGCGCCAATACGGCGCGGCCGCATCGCGCGCGCCAACGCAACTGTCGCGAAAACTATGCGCGAACACCCGATATCGCGACATCGCATGGGGAATGACATCCTTGCCGAAATCGTGTGTGCTGTTGGTTACCAGTGCGTCCCGCTGCAGCTGTTCGTAGAGGAATTCGGCATTGAACACATAGATGCCCATGCTCGCCGTCGCCATGCCGGGGTTGCCTGGAATCGACTCTGGCGTCGCGGGCTTCTCTGCGAACGCGTGGATCCGTCCGGTCTCATCGACCGACATTACACCGAATGCACTCGCCTCGGCGATCGGCACATCGATGCAGGCGACGGTGAGATCCGCCTGCTTGGCGACGTGACAGGCGAGCATCAAGCCGTAGTCCATTTTATAGACATGGTCGCCCGACAGCACGATCACGAAGCGTGGCGCATCGCGTTTGATGATCCCGATATTCTGGTAGACCGCATCGGCCGTGCCCTGATACCACTTTTCATCATGGAGCTGCTGCTGGGCGGGCAGGATTTCGATGAACTCGCCGAACCGCCCGTCGAGGAAGCTCCATCCGCGCTGCAGATGGCGAATGAGGCTTTGCGCTTTATACTGTGTCGCAACGCCGATACGCCGCACACCCGCGTTCACGCAATTGGACAGCGTGAAATCGATGATGCGGAATTTCCCGCCGAACGGCACCGCGGGCTTTGCGCGAAAGTCGGTAAGCTGCTTGAGGCGACTGCCGCGACCGCCCGCCAGCACCAGGGCAAATGTCTCCCGTGTCAGCTGGCCGATGAATCGCGATTCGACCGGATAGGCAAACAACCCGCTTTCGCGCAGACAATTATCGACCGGTGTCATCTGTTCTCCCTAATCAATCGGAACCGCTCATGAAGGCGCGATTGCCCCAACCACACGGTTCGTTCGAGGCACTTTTCGCCGCGCGCGAGCATGACCCGCATCGCATCCTTGGTCTGCATCGGGACGGCCCCCACTGGGTACTGCGGGTCTTTCGCCCCGACGCCACGGCAGTCGGCTTGATTCGCGGCAACGAAACTGAGCCGTTCGCGCGCCTCGATCCGGCGGGCCTCTTCGAATGGCGATCCGACACCGAGCCCGCGCGTCCGCATCGATTACGGATAACCGAACGAGGCCGCACGAGGGAGATCATCGACCCCTATTCGTTTCGCGCGGATGCGTCCGACGAGGACCTGCATCTCTTCGCCGAGGGTCGATTGCATCAGGCTTACCGTCTGTTGGGCGCGCACGCGATCGAACGGGAAGGCATCGCGGGGATTCGCTTTCGCGTGTGGGCACCCAACGCCGAACGTATTTCGGTCGTCGGCGACTTCAACGAGTGGGATGGACGCGTGCATCCGCTTGCGACGCTCGGGGCGAGTGGAGTGTGGGAGCTTTTTGTACCGGGCATTGTGCCGGGCACACGTTACAAGTTCGAGCTTCGCCATCGCGGAACAGGTGCCGTATTCCTCAAAATCGATCCGTACGCGCGCGCGACCGAGATGCGTCCGGCGAATGCGGGCATCGTGACATCGGCCGAGACCTTCGCATGGTCGGATACACCGTGGCTCGCGCGCCGCGCGGCGCACGATTGGCTGCACCGTCCCGTGTCCATCTACGAAGTCCATGTCGGCTCATGGATGCGCCATCCCGATGGCGGTTTCTATCAGTGGAACCAGGTTGCCGAGCGATTGATTCCCTACGTGATCGAGCTCGGCTTCACGCATATCGAGCTACTGCCGATCACCGAGCATCCGCTGGATGAATCGTGGGGCTATCAGACCACCGGATATTTCGCTCCCACACGGCGGTTCGGTACACCGGACGATCTGCGCGCCTTCGTCAATGCCTGTCATGCAGCCGGTCTGGGCGTCATCCTGGATTGGGTGCCGGGGCACTTTCCGCAGGACGCTTGGGCTCTCGCGCATTACGACGGCACGGCCCTCTACGAGCATGAAGATCCGCGCATCTCCAAACATCCTGATTGGGGCACGCACACCTTCAACTTCGGCCGCAATGAAGTCAGGAGCTTCTTGTTATCGAGCGCACATTGGTGGCTCGCCGAATTCCACTTCGACGGACTGCGCGTCGATGCGGTGGCATCGATGCTGCACCTCGACTATTCGCGCAAGGCCGGCGAGTGGGTGCCGAATCGATACGGCGGTCGCGAAAACCTGGAAGCCGTCGAGTTCCTTCGCGAGCTGAACACGATGGCCCATCGCGAATTTCCGGGTGCGGTCACGATCGCCGAAGAATCCACCGCCTGGCCGATGGTGTCGCGCCCGACCTACCTGGGGGGACTCGGCTTCTCGATGAAATGGAACATGGGGTGGATGCACGACACCTTGCAATATTGCGGCATCGACCCGGTATACCGGCGCTACCATCACCAGTCGCTCACCTTCGGCCAGCTCTACGCCTACACCGAAAATTTCTTGTTGCCGCTATCGCACGACGAAGTAGTGCATGGCAAAGGCGCGCTCATCGACAAGATGCATGGCGATGTCTGGCAACGATTCGCGCAGCTACGGTTGCTTCTCACGACGCAGATCACCATGCCGGGCAAGAAGCTGCTTTTCATGGGCGCGGAATTCGGACAACTGCGTGAATGGTCGGAGCGGCGCGAGCTCGATTGGAGTCTGCTCGGCCGACCCGAGCATGCCGGCGTGCAGAGAATCGTGAGCGATCTCAATCGTCTTTATCATGATCATGCCGCGCTGCACGACCTCGACTTCGACGCGGCCGGTTTTTCCTGGATCGATTGTCACGACGCCGACCAATCGATCGTAAGCTTTATCCGCCAGGCGCGGGACGGCCGCTATGTGATCGTGGCCCTCAATTTCACCCCGGTACCACGCCACGGCTATCGGCTCGGCGTGCCCGATCCGACCGATTTCCAGGAGATCCTCAACAGCGACTCGATGCACTACGGCGGATCCAATGTAGGGACCGGTGGCGTCATCCCCGCCTCGAATACCAGTTGGATGGGCCGGCCGGCATCGATCGTGGTGACATTGCCACCGCTTGCCGGAATCGTGCTGGCCCCGACGCCCTAGTTACAACCTCGCGGCATAGCGCCCCGCCCCCATCAGCGCCGTCTTGTCGTTGAGAATCACCTTCACCGGCATCGCTTCCAGCAACGGCCGCATGCGCCCCTTCGCGAGAAACGCATCGATGAACGACGGTCCCTTGATTTTTTCAATGACCCGAGGTGCGATGCCGCCACCGATGAACACGCCGCCGGTGGCCATCATCTTCAGCGCAACGTTGCCGGCTTCCGCTCCATAGAGCGATACAAACATATCGAGGGCTTGCACCGCGACAGGGTGACTGTTCTCGAGCGCTGCGCGCGAAATTGCGGCCGAGGGATCCCCGGTGGCCAGCGCTTCATCGAGCGCGTCGCGACCGGTGCGGGCCGCTGCGCCTCGCAGCGCACGAAAAATATTATGCAACCCCGGCCCGGATAGCAGGCGCTCGTAGCTCACTCGATCGAATTCGCCGAGCAGGAATTCCAATACGCGAATCTCGGCGGCATTGCGAGGGGCGAAATCGCTATGACCGCCTTCGCATGCGAACGGTCGATGCTGCCTGCCGTCCCAGTAAAGGCCAGCTTCGCCAAGGCCCGTTCCGGCCGATATGACCGCCTGATTACCGGTCGCCTGCGGTACCCCCGGATTCAACGTAACGAAATCATCGTCGTTCAATGCGGCGATGCCCCAGGCGTTGGCTTCGAGATCATTGATGAGCCCGACGTTTTCGAGCCCCATCTCGCGTGCGACGACCTTGCCGTCGACGATCCAGGCGAGATTCGGGGTCTGAACACGCCCGTCTCGCACCGGCCCGGCAATCCCGAACGCGGCGGCGGTAATCGCCATCGGATGTTGGGCGATGAATTTTCGAACGATTTCCTCGAGGCTCGCATGCTGCGGCGAGGGATACACTTTTTCGACCGCGATCCGCAATCGCTCGCCGGATCGCTCGAATAGCGCAAGTCGAGTGGAAGTGCCGCCGATATCACCAGCGAGGATCATGGTCTATTCAACCTTTCAAGCATTCACCACGACGACGCGGTGAGCACATAGCTATTCGATCTTTCGCCACTCCCGTCCGTCACGCGCGAGCAGCTCATCCGCCTCGCGCGGCCCCCATGTTCCGGACGCGTAGTTCGGGAAGTTGCGTGGCGGCAGCGCCTTCCAGACGTCGAGCACCGGTTGAATCACGTTCCATCCGGCTTCCACCATGTCGGCACGCTGGAACAGGGTCGCATCACCGCACATGCAGTCATAGAGCAGGCGCTCGTAGCCGGTAGTCGGTGTCACCCCGAAATGATCGGCATACGCAAAATCCATGTCGACGTTACCGACATTCATCACCGGTCCGGGAATCTTCGCACCGAAGTGAAGCTCGATGCCTTCATCCGGTTGGATTCGAATGACGATCCGGTTCGACTGCAGCCGCTCGACCGGCGTATTGCGAAACAACACGAACGGAACGCGACGAAACTGGATCGCGATTTCGGTCACTCGCTTGGCCATGCGTTTGCCCGTACGCAGATAGAACGGCACATCCGCCCAACGCCAGTTGTCGATCGTAAGCTTCATCGCCGCATAGGTATCCGTGCGCGAATCGGGCGCGACCCCATGCTCGACGCGATATCCGGGGACACGCTCGCCATGCACTGTGCCTTCGCCGTACTGACCGCGCACGGCACGCTTCAAGACCTCTTCGGGCGAGAGCGGCTGCAATGCATTGAGCACCTTGCCTTGTTCGTCGCGAACCGCATCGGCGTCGAACGAGATCGGCGGCTCCATCGCGGTCAGCGATACGAGCTGGAACAGATGATTGGGCACCATGTCGCGTAGCGCACCGGAGGTTTCGTAATAGCCACCGCGACGCTCGACTCCGACACTCTCCGCGGCGGTGATCTGCACATGATCGATGTACTGGCGATTCCAGACCGGCTCGAACACGGCGTTGCCGAATCGAAAGACCATCAGGTTCTGGACGGTCTCTTTGCCGAGATAGTGATCGATCCGATAGATCTGGCCCTCGTCGAGGACTTCCTTGATCTCGAGATTCAGCGCGCGGGCCGATTCCAGATCGTGCCCGAACGGCTTCTCGACGATCACTCTGCGCCATTGCCCCGCCTCTTCGCGCACCAAACCGGCGGCGCCAAGCTGGCGAACGATCTCACCGAAATGGGAAGGCGAAACCGCGAGGTAGTAGAAATAGTTGCCCTTGGTGCCAAGGTCGCGATCGACCTCGCCCATGGTGGTCTTCAGGCGTTCATAGGCAGCCGGGTCGTCCACGCTGCCCGAGACGTAATAGATGCGCTGCAGGAACCAGTCCCAGACGTCCGGATCCACCGACTTGCTGGTCGTGAAATTCTTGATGTCCTTCGAGAGCTGCGCGCGAAACTCTTCGGTTGACATCGGGCTTCGCGAAAAACCCACGACCGCAAACTCCCGCGACAGGAGATTTTCGGTTGCGAGGTTGTAGAGCGCCGGGATGAGCTTGCGCTTGGTGAGATCCCCCGACGCGCCGCATATCACCATGATGCAAGGCGCCGCGCGATCGCCCGGAGTATTGCCGGCCTGCGCGGCACGCGTATTTATCTCAGCAGGATGGTTCACGTCGCGCCTCCTTTTCATTCCGTAGGAGCTATCAAATTCGGCGGGCTGACCAGTGAATGCCGATCCACGCCAAGACCACTGATCGCGCAGTCACATGCATTTCCGGCGCCCTTTTCCCTCTGCGTCCTCTGCGTCCTCTGCGTTTCATTCTTAAGGACCGACTTGTTAGTGGCCCGACGGTTTCTCCACATGTCCGCCGAATTCGTAACGCATCGCCGATAGTACCTTCGCCGCGAACTCGTCTTCACCGCGCGAATAGAACCGCTCATACAACGCGGCTGAGAGTACCGGCGCCGGCGTCCCTTCGTCGACGGCAGCAAGCACCGTCCAGCGTCCCTCGCCCGAATCGGACACCCGTCCACCGAATTTCTTCAGCTCACCGTCAGATGCCAACGCCTTGGCGGTGAGATCAAGAAGCCAGGACGCCACCACACTACCCCGTCGCCAGACCTCCGAGATATCGCGGATATTGAAGTCATACTGATAGTGCTCCGGATGACGAAGCGGTGTCGTCTCGGCATCCGCAGTTCGACCGGCCTTGCCCACATTCGCGTGTTTGAGGATGTTGAGCCCCTCTGCATAGGCCGCCATCAATCCATACTCGATGCCGTTGTGGATCATCTTGACGAAATGGCCTGCGCCCGCGGCGCCGCAATGCAGATACCCTTCTTCGGCGGTGCCCTCGATGCGCTCCCGGCCCGGCGTGCGATCGATCGATCCGCGACCCGGCGCGAGCGTCTTGAAGATCGGATCGAGCCGTCGTGCGGATGCATCCGGACCGCCGATCATGAGGCAATAACCCCGCTCCAGGCCCCAGATCCCGCCGCTGGTACCGATATCCATATAGTGGATGCCGCGCGGCGCGAGCTCCTTGGCGCGACGAATGTCATCGACGTAGTACGAATTGCCGCCATCGATGATCGTATCGCCTGATGCCAGTCGCGGTGCCACATCGTTGATCGATTGATCGACCATCGCCGCCGGAATCATCAGCCATACGGTGCGAGGTGCCTGCAGCTTGGCAACGAAATCATCCAATGATTTGGCACCGACGGCGCCTTCCTTGGCGAGCCCCTGCACTGCATCCTGGTTCGCGTCGAAGACGACGCATTGATGTCCGCCGCGAATCAAGCGCCGCACCATGTTGGCACCCATCCGGCCCAAGCCGATCATTCCGATTTGCATGTTAGATCTCCTAGTACTCGAAGCTGAACCACAGAGGACGCAGGGGACACAGAAAATTCGGGAAACGAGAAAAGGGAAAAGGGAAATGCCAATCGCCCTTTCCCTTCCCCGATTTCTTCCGCGTCCCCTGTGTCCTCTGTGGTGAAGGTCTTATTGAATCCTTAGCAAAGGGACTGCCGCACCCCTGCGTCCAATTTCGCAAGTCCTGCCGCCACGTCCTTGCCCAGATGCACGCGCAATGCGCGTCGCCCACGCTCGGCCAGCACGTCGAAATCACCGCGTGCCTGGGCGGCCTTCACTACACCGAATGTGTAGCGTTGCCCCGGTACCGCGATGTCCGCGGCATCGTCACAGGTAATCTGCAGGAACACGCCGCTGTTCGGACCGCCCTTGTAGCCTTGGCCGGTCGAATGCAGGAAGCGTGGACCGAATCCAAGGCATGTGGCAACCTTCCTGGTGTCGCGCACAAGGTGCCGCATCGATTGCAACGCATCCTCATTGGCTGCGTGCATTTCGATGTAAGCGAGCAATCCGAAGTAGTCACCCGTTCGCAATCGTCCCAGATGTGCACGGAGGGTACCTGCAAGCGAGTGATCGTTGCCGGCGGCGGCTCGCAAGGCGGCGGCATTGGCCGAGTCGGTAAAGAGTTGCAAGCCGTCAACCGCGAGATAGGGGGTCTCGGCCGGCAGCGTGCCATGCTTTTCGTATTGCGTCGTCAAGCTGCGGGTTGCGTCTTTGCTCGCTTCGACGTCGGGTTGGTCGAACGGATGAATACCGAGCACTGCACCCGCCACCGCGGTTGCGATCTCCCAGCGGAACATCTCCTGGCCCAGATCGTAGCGATTCGCGACATCGATGCGCACGACCGCATGGCCTGCCTGTTCTAGCGCATCGACGGCGGCGTCTTGTGAAGCGTCCGGTGCGCTGCCAAGGCGTGAATAGACGAACAGGCGATCGGTCCCATATACGCCCGGTGCACCGACCGTCTCGCGATCGACCGGAATGATCCCCTTGCCGATCTTGCCGGTCGACTCCGCAATCAATTGTTCGAGCCATGCGCCGAGGTCATGAATCGCGGGCGACGTAATCAATGTGAGCTTGTCCTGTCCGGCCCGAGCCGCCTCGCCAAGAACAACCCCCAACGTCACGGCAGGATTCTCGCGCACCGGTGTTGCCGGTTTGCATGCGTCCACCATGTGCTTGGCGCCGGCCAGCAACCGCTCGACATCGAGCCCAATGACCGCGGCGGGCACCATGCCGAAGTTGGAGAGCACCGAGTAGCGTCCGCCGATCGTGGGCAATCCGTAGAAGATATGGCGAAAGCCATCGGCCTTGGCAACCGCTTCCATCTTTGATCCGGGATCGGTAATCGCAATGAAGCGACGGCCGGCTTCCGCCGCCCCGATCACTTGTTTGACGCGTTCGAAGAAATATTGCTTGAAGATATTCGGCTCGAGCGTGCTGCCTGATTTGCTCGATACGATGAAGAGTGTGTGGGCAAGGTCGAGCTTCGATTCGAAGGATCGGATCTGCTGCGGATCGGTCGAATCGAGCACATGCAGTTCCGGGAATCCGGCGATGTGCCCGAATGTCATCTTGAGCACCTCGGGCCCGAGGCTCGAGCCGCCCATGCCCAGCAGCAGCACCTGCTTGAATTCCGCGGCGCGGACATCGGCCGCGATGGCTTTGAGCATGTCAAGCGAGCGGTTCTGTTCTTCGACGATGGACAGCCAACCGAGCCACTTCGACTCGTCACCGCTGGTCCAAAGTTTTGCATCGCGCGCCCACAACTGCGCGATCTTCGGTTGCCAGACGCTGAACGCCCGCTCGACACGCGAGGCCAGACTGGCGGGCAACCGATAGCGCGGCAGGGTGACCGCCAGCGGTGGAAGGCTCGACACCTTCGCGCCGATCGAACCCAGCAGTTTGTCGAATGCATCGGCGAAGAGTTTCACACCGTCGACCAGCAGCTGATCGGTGACGATGCCCATCGAAATCCCGCAGCGCTCGAGCTCGGTCATCGTCACCCGTGCCGCGTCAAGGCCGTCATGCAGACTCGAACGTACGCGACCGTGGTCACGAAATGCATCGAAGGTCGCCGGGGGAATCGTATTGACGGTGTCCTTCCCGATAAGCGATTCAACGTAGAGCGTGTCGCGGAAATCCGGATTCTTGGTGCCCGTGCTGGCCCACAGGACGCGCTGCGTCTGGGCGCCGCGCTTGGCCAAGGCATCCCATCGCGGCCCGGCAAACAGCTGGCCGTAGCGCTCGTAGGTGAGCTTCGCATTCGCGATCGCGACCCGCCCAAGCAGGCTGCGAAGAACCGTGTTCTCGCCATCCTGCTTGAGCAGGGCATTGATCAATCCATCGACTGCGCTGTCGATGCGGCTGATGAAGAAGCTCGCGACACTGGCAACGCTGCCGATCGCGCCACCGGCGGCCGCACGTCGCTCCAGACCATAGAGATACGCCTGCGCAACGGTCTCGTAGGCGGCAAGCGAGAAGAGAAGCGTTACGTTGACATTGATGCCCTCTGCAATCAGCGTCGAAATCGCGGGAATGCCTTCAGGTGTCGCCGGTACCTTGATCATCACATTCGGCCGGCCGACTTCGCGCCACAGGCGTCGCGCCTCGTCGAGCGTCCCCTCGGTACTGTGCGCCAAATGCGGCGAAACCTCCAGGCTCACATAGCCGTCGCGGGTGCGAGTCTGCTCATACACCGTGGCGAGCGCGTCGGCCGCGTCGCGAATATCCGCGATGGCGAGGCCCTCATAGACTTGTTTTGCGTCCAGCCCCTGTCGCGCCAGGTCGGCCATGGCCTCGGCATAGTCGGCCGATCCGGTCATCGCCTTCTCGAAAATGGCGGGATTGGACGTGACACCGCGCAGGCCGTCGTCTCGAATCAGCCTTGCCAGCTCACCGTTGGCGAGAATGCTGCGCTGAATGTAATCGAGCCACACTGCCTGCCCTTCCCGGGCCAACGCTTGCAGCGGATTGGTGAGCACTGAACGATCCTTCGATTCGACAGAATTGGCCATCTGCAATCTCCCGCTCTCAAGCCGCCGTGGCAACGGCCACTGCCGCCAATTGACGATGGGCCGCGGCGATGACGCCCTCGACCGTGAAGCCGAATTTCTTCTGCAATTCCTTGAGCGGTGCCGATGCACCGAACGAGCGCATCCCGATGCACTCGCCGGTGAGCCCGGTGAACCGCTCCCAGCCAAATGTCGACGCCTGCTCGACCGACACGCGCGCCGTCACCGATGGCGGCAGCACGGCATCGCGATAACGCTGCGATTGCGCACCGAACAGCTCCCATGAAGGCATGCTCACCACCCGCACGTTATGGCCCGCCGCGGTCATCCGTTCGTAGGCCTCGATGCAAAGCGACACCTCGCTGCCGCTTGCCAGAAGCAACACGTCCGGCTTACCGTCCGGTGCATCCGCCAGAACGTACGCGCCACGCGCCAGCCCGGATGCAGGCTGGTACTTGGCGCGATCGAAGGTCGGCAGCGCCTGCCGGGTGAGGACCAGCGCGACCGGTTCGTGCGTGAGGTTCATGATCACCTTCCACGCTTCGAGCACTTCATTGGCATCGGCAGGGCGAAGCGTGATCAGGCCGGGAACGGCGCGCAGGGCAGCAAGCTGTTCGACCGGCTGATGCGTGGGGCCATCCTCGCCGACGCCGATCGAGTCATGGGTAAAAATATGGACAACCGGAATCTCCATAAGTGCCGCGAGCCGAATGGCCGGACGCGCGTAGTCGCTGAAAATGAGGAATCCCGATCCGTACGGACGCAGCTTCGAGAGCGACATTCCGTTCATGATCGATGCCATCGCATGTTCGCGAACACCAAAGTGGATATTGCGCCCGCCGTATGAACGCGCGGTGAAATCTCCGGCACCGTCGAACGTGAGCCGGGTCTTGGTCGAGGGCGCGAGGTCCGCCGACCCGCCGATCAGCCAAGGCATGCCCGCACCGAGCGCATTGAGAACTTTCCCCGACGCATCACGTCCGGCAACACCCTTCGCATCCGGTGCGAACGGGGTCAGGCGCTTGTCCCAACCGCTCGGCAGTTGCCGCCGTTGCATGCGCAGCATATGGTCTGCCTCGCCCGGAAACGATTTGCCATAGCGCTCGAAACTCTGCATCCACGCGTTTCGCACCTGGGCGCCGCGCGTGCCGATGCCCGCCTCGAAATGCTTCAGCACCTCGTCGGGGACGAGAAACTTGGCGTTCTCGGGCCAGCCATAGATGCGCTTGGTCAACTGGATCTCGTCCTCACCGAGCGGCTCGCCGTGCGCCGCATGAGTGTCTTGTTTGTTGGGCGAACCCCAGGCGATGTGGCTGTCGACGATGATGAGCGTGGGCCGATCGGACGTGCGCTTGAATGTCTCGAATGCGCGGCGCAGCATGTCGAGGTCATTGGCATCACCGACCCGCGTCACATTCCAGCCGTAGCCGATAAAGCGGGTTGCCACGTCTTCGCTGAACGACCAATCGGTATGGCCCTCGATGGTGATCTTGTTGTTGTCGTAGATCCAGCAAAGGTTGCCGAGTTTGAGATGTCCCGCAATCGAAGCCGCCTCGGACGCCACGCCTTCCATCATGCACCCGTCGCCGCAGAGCGCGTACACGTCGTAATCGAACATCGTATGTTCGGGGCGATTGAAATGCTCGCCCATCCACTTGGCCGACATCGCCATGCCAACGCTTGTCGCGACGCCTTGGCCGAGCGGTCCGGTGGTGGTTTCAACGCCGGAGGTCCAGCGATATTCAGGATGGCCCGCGCAGCGTGAATCGAGCTGGCGAAAGCGCTTGATGTCATCGAGCGTGACCGCTGGCTTGCCGACCGTCTCGTATTTCGGATTGACTGCCTGCACGCGGGTGAGGTGCAGCATCGAGTAGAGCAGCATCGACGCATGCCCGATCGAAAGGACGAATCGATCGCGGTTCGGCCAGATCGGGTCCGACGGATCGAACCGCAGGAATTCGTTCCAAAGCGTGTAGACAACCGGCGCGAGTGCCATCGCAGTGCCCGGATGGCCGGAATTCGCTTGCTGGACGGCGTCCATCGACAGCGTACGAATGGTATTGACCGCCAGGGTCTGAATAGCCTGGGTGCTCATGGGGGGACCTCCAATTGTTACAATAACGTGTAGCCCGGCGAAGACTGTCTTTTTCCCGCTTGATTAGCAAGGCGAAATGCGGCTTCGCGCACATTTTCGCGGTGATAGAAATCACGGATCGGACGAGGTTGCCCTTTAGTTGCGGCGGAGCCCGCTATGCGGCCAAGCGCGCGAGCAGGCGACGCCGCTCCAACTCCAGGGCGGCGCGCTCCGAGAAAAGTTTGAGAATGGCTTGATCCGGAAGCTCCGGTCGCATCGGTCCGCCATTCATGCATGCGATATGGCCGATGATCTTGCCTTCGGCATCGAAACACGGCATCCCGAGGTAGCTATCGCGATCGAGCGCCGCCTCGCGTGGCCAGCGCTTGCCGACACCCTCGGCGACAAACAAGGTCCGGCCCTCGTGGATCACATGCTCGCAGGTCGTTCCGGTCAGGTCGAACTCGCGCGTGGTGGTCTGTTGATCCTTGTTCCAGTGCGCAAGCATCCGGACCTGGGTGGCCGGTTCGTCGATGCACTCGCAGACGAATGCTTCGCGGACGCCGAGTTGTCGCGCGAACTGTTCGACCAGCATTTGCAAGCACGCGTCGCCGCGGACCCCGAATAGCCGATTGGCAAGTTCCAGCATCGCGCGCTCGGTGCGGACACGGGTCAACTCGGCCGCCGCCCGTGCCGCAAAAATCCGATAGATGGATCTGGGAAGCAGACCAACATCCATTTCCTTGTTGTCGAGGAAGGCGATATGGCCGATGACCCGCCGTGAAGCATCGATAATCGGCACACCGAGATAGCTTTCCAGGCCCAGTCCGGCTTCGATCGGAAACCGCTCCGCCAACTTGCGAGGATGAAAGACCGTCATCCCGTTGGCGAACACTTCCTTGCAAGGCGTACCTTCCAGGTCGTACTCGCCGGCGTCATCGAATCGTCCGTCCTTCCAGCAAGCGAGCTCGCGCACCCTGGTCGCCGGGTGATCCAGACACTCGGTGACGAACGCGACCCGCACCTGCAACGACATGGCGAAATGCTGAACGAGTGATCGAAAGAAATCCTTCCCGGTGCTCCCGGCGGTGCCTTCGGCCACATGCATCATCACGTCTTCGAGCCGTTTGAACTGCGTGATATCCGTATCGATTCCCACTACGCGGTGCGCGGGACCGTCGCCATGGCGCAATGCCAGGCCACGGGAGAGGACCCAGCGAAACGTTCCGTCGCGATGAACCATCCGATGTTCGCTCTCGAATTTCTCGGTCGCGCTCTCGATGTGCTCCGTAAGCGCCAGAACGACAGCCTCGCGATCGGCGGGATGCAATCGGCTCTTCCACCCGTCGAGCGAATCCGGAACTTCCTGGTCGCGATAGCCGAGCATCGCCTTCCAGCGCGGCGCGAGGTGCATCGACCCGGATCGAACATTCAACTCCCAAAGGCCGTCGCTCGCACCGCGCACCGCGATCGCGTACCGCTCCTCGGTATCCTTCAGGCGTTCCTCGACACCCTGCCGGGCGGCGCGTTCGGCGACAACAGCGCGTTCGAGTTTCTCGCGAGTTTCCGCGATGGCGGACAGCGACTGCGCGATGACAGACCAGTCGCCCGAGGCCTGCGACAACTGTTCCGGCGCCTCGCCCTGTGCCACGGCCTGCGCGTAGCGGGTCATCCGCTTGAGTGGACGATGCGCCCAGCGATCGAGCACGAACCAAGATAAAACCAGCAAGGCGAGGAACCACCCAAGCACGAGTACGGTGTGCTCGGGCAAAAGCGCGGCCAACGCAAGGCCCGCCACCGACAGCACGAGCACTGTCATCAGGCCGACGTTCATAGCCATTCCCGGCGTGGCGCTACAGGAATATCGAACCAGAATCGCGTGCCCTCCCCAACCGTGCTCTCCACCGACAGGCTGGAGCCATGCAATTCGACAATGCGTTTCGCGATCGCCAGGCCAAGCCCGGTCCCACCGGTGCCAACGCTCGCGCTGCGGCTCTTGTCGAGCGTGTAGAACCGATCGAAAATGCGATCGAGCGCTTCCGGCGGAATGCCTCGACCGGTATCGTGTACCTCGATCCGCTGGACGTCCGCATTCTCGGTTATCCGGATATTCACCGATCCGCCGCGCGGAGTATGACGAATCGCGTTATCGATCAGGTTCTGCATCACCCGCTCGAGCAATCCGATATCACCCAATACGAACGCAAGTCCCGGCAGTGCATCGACCCCGAGCACGACGCCATTTTCGCGAGCCGCCAGATCGCTGCCTTGTGCGACGTCGTGCGCCAACTCCGCGAGGGAGAAAGGCTCGGATCGCAAGACCACGTCATGCGCATCGAATTTCGCGAGATCGAACAAATCACCCACCAGCTTGCCGAGGCGCTCGCTTTGGCGCGCCGCCGTTTCAAGATAATTTCTGCGCTCATCCTCGGTGAGAATGTCTCGCTTCAGGATCAGCGTATCGAGATAACCTCGCAACGAGGCAAGGGGAGTGCGCAGATCATGCGAGACGTTCGCAATAAGATCGCGCCGCTTGGCGTCGGCGCTTTTCAGCTCGCGCAATTGGTGGATGATCCGTTCGGCCATTTCGTTGTACGTGGCGCCCAGGCGATCGATCTCGTCGCCTTCCGCATCGGGCCGGCGCGGGATGTAGCTCGCCCGCTCGGAAAAGCCCGCCCGCTTGAATGCATCCATAGAGCGAGCCAGCTGATGCAACCGCTCGGTAAGCAGGTTGAAAATAACAAAGCCTGCGAACAGCGCGACCAGG
>JANMUI010000250.1:0-5071 GCA_031391405.1 Betaproteobacteria bacterium | reverse complement strand
ATGGAAGGCCGCTTCTCTGCACCGGTGTTTCCGGGCGAAACCATTCGCACCGAGCTGTGGCAAGACGGGGAGACCATTTCATTCCGTGCAACGGTGCCGGCGCGCGACACGGTCGTGCTCAACAACGGCAAGGCGCGAATTCGCGCGGCGCACCACGCGGATTGATGTTGACAAATGTTGAGCACCGATCGACATTCGCGCGCATTGGAGAAACCAGCGCAACGATGGCCTGTACTAAAGGGTTCAGGGTGCTACGGCGCACTGAAACCTAGCGGCTTGATGTTCTGATTGATCCGGAAAAAATTCGTCGGGTCGTAGCGCGCCTTGATCGATTGCAGCCGCCTGAGATTCGGACCGTATGCGCCCGCCGCAAGGTCGCCGATGTCGTCGTCGGCCAGGTAGTTCACATAGCGGCCAGCAGCCATGAAAGGCGCCATCACCGCATTGATATCGCGCGCCCAGGCGATGCATGCAGCGTTCTTGGTCGGGTCGATCCATTCCGATGCAATCAGCAGGTTGTAGCCGTCCGCGCGATGCGGGAATGCGGTTTCCGAGGTGCCGACGCGCGTGGCCGCGCCATGGAAATGCTCGACCAGCATCTGCCCCATCGGCGCCGGGCATGCTGCAAACGCCTCGACCATCGCATCGATCGCCGCGTCACTCAGCGAAGTGAGAAAGCCCGACTTCCAGTAGTTGAGTGCGCCAATCGGATAGGCGCCATCGAGCATCGTATTGACGGCGGCATAGGGCATCGGCCCTAGCTGATCCACGACCGGCGAACCATAGGCCTTGATCGGTCGTGCCGCGGTGGCACCGGCTTCGAGCGAGCCGCAGTGACACACCGCCATCCCGGCGAGTTTCATCCCGGAACCATCGGGCGCATGCAAGAGTCCGCCGAATACGCACATCTCATCCGGCAACGATTGCGTGATGTCACGATAGAAACGCAGCACGTCGCGTGCCTTGGCGAACGGATGCGCAACGACCCCGCCCGTGATCATCGGGCCAACCTGATGCAATCGAAACTCGAAGGACGCCGCGACACCGAAATTCCCACCGCCGCCTCGCACCGCCCAGAAGAGGTCAGGATGCTCATCGTGTGCGGCTCGTACAACCTTGCCATCGGCCGTAACCAACTCGACAGCTAGAATATTGTCGAGGGCGAGGCCGTACCTGCTCATCGTGTAGCCGAGTCCACCGCCCAAGGTGAGACCGCCAACGCCGGTGGTTGAAACGACACCGCCTGTGGTCGCCAAGCCGTGCATCTGCGTCTCGCGATTGAAATCGCCCCATGTCGCACCGCCTTGGACCCTCGCCGTACGCGCCTTCGGATCGACATGGACGCCACGCATATCGGCAAGGTCGATCATGAGGCCGTTATCCACCGTAGCGCGCCCGGCGACGTTGTGACCACCACCGCGAACGGACACCGTGAGATTCAATCTGCGTGCAAGTCCGATCGCATCGACGATATCGGCGACCCCGCGACAACGCGCAATGAGCGCGGGCCGCTTGTCGATCAGTCCGTTGTGGACACGTCGCGTCGCCTCGTACGCCGGATCAGCGGGCAACAGCAGCCGGCCCGCAAAAGTGCTTTTCGCCTCGGCTACGGCGTTCGCCAGTGCATTGATATCTGCCAAGACCGAGCACTCCCTCTCTAGACGGTACTGCGCGCACCGGAAGAAATATTAAGCTTGGCGAGCAACTCGTACGATCGCAATCGCGCCGCATGGCTGTGCAGCGCGCAGGCAACGATCAACTCATCTGCGTTGGTGCGCTCGACAATTGCGGAAAGCTGACGCGCGGCCGACGCTGGCGAACCGTGGGCGGATGCGACCAGCATCCGCTCCACGCCCATGCGTTCGTGCGGATGCCACATCGCTTCTAGCTCCGCTGGCGGAATCGGCCGCGGCAACGGTCCCCGCCGACCCCGATGCATGCCAAGAAAGCGCAACTGCAACGACGTGAAGTGATATGCGGCTTCCTCTTCGGTATCGGCGACCACCACATTGACCCCAACCATCGCGTGCGGTCTGTCGAGCGTATCGGATGGCCGAAATGTCGTGCGATAGACGTCAAGTGCTTGCAGCAACAACTCGGGCGCGAAGTGAGATGCAAAGGCAAACGGCAAACCGAGGTACGCCGCAAGCTGCGCGCTGTAGAGACTCGATCCGAGCAGCCAGATCGGGACCTTCGTGCCCATGCCAGGAATCGCACGCACCGCCTGACGCGGCTCTGGCGTATCGAGATACGCCTTCAACTCCATCACATCCTGCGGAAATCCGTCTTCATCATTGCTCGCCAGCGTACGGCGCAAGGCCTGCATGGTCATGCGATCGGTGCCGGGCGCGCGGCCAAGGCCGAGATCGATGCGTCCGGGATAGAGCGTCGCGAGCGTACCGAATTGCTCGGCAATCACAAGCGGCGCATGGTTGGGCAGCATCACTCCGCCCGAGCCGACGCGAATCGTCTTGGTGCCACCGGCCACATAGCCGATGATCACCGACGTAGCCGAGCTCGCCACGCCATCCATATTGTGGTGCTCGGCGACCCAGTAGCGCCGGTAGCCCCAGGCTTCGGCGTGCTGCGCAAGGTCGAGAGTGTTGCGCAGCGCCTCGGCGGCATCGCTGCCTTCGACGATCGGTGCAAGGTCGAGAATGGAAAGTGGGATCTTCATGGGCTATATGATGCCTGTACGAGGGCGCTCGTGCTTTTCTCACCGTCGCTTGCGCGGGATGAGCGTAGAGGAATTTGCGCGCGCCGTGCCCGCCCCGTTCATAGGAGCCCATAGCCGAGCCGATGAGCGCTGTGCTTCAGGACGTCCAGCAGGGCGTCGTCGATCAGCGCGCGGTTGAGGTCAGGGTACTCCGGGAGGCATCGGGATCGCTCTGCGCGATCGGTGAGGGCGACGGCAGGTTCGTTTCCGTTCATCGACGACGGGTAGTAGATGCCTTGGAGCGTACCGTAGGCCGCATAGAAATTTTTCCCCCACTCGCGGGACCGCGCGCGGTTACCCGTATTGATCGCCATGGAAGCACCAGCGCGCGTCGGATACGCGCCGGTGAGATCGAGTAGGGCAATTTCGCGCTGGAGACGGAAGATCGCGAGCCAGGGGGCGCGTCGCGAACGGTTGATCCGTCGTGTTTCCTGGAAGACCTCTGCAAAGCACGTGTCGGCTGCGGCTGCGCAGTACAGGATCGACCGGTCCTGCGCGTACGGTTCCCCGTTCGCGTCACGGACGTGGTGATCGAAGCGGGCGTTAAGAATGGGACCGTAATGCCGGAATTCGTTCCACCGGTTGGGGTAATCCCCGGCCGTGAAGTACACGCGAGCGAGACAGGTGCCCTTTGCTAGCTTCTTTACCCTGGGCGCGATGCTGCGGACAGCGTCGACGCCCGGTGCGTCCGGGAACTTCGACACGGGTAGGCTAGAGTTGGCGTGCGAGCTCGGCGATGCGCTCTGGCGACGCGCCTCGTAGCAACCACTCACGCGGGCTGAGCGGCGTTTCCCGATCCTCGATCTCGAGATCAGGGTGCGGGCTCAGGAACCACTCCGCGACTTCGAGGGCGTTGGCTTCGGTGGGAAGGGACACGACAACCTGCGCGAGGCCGGGGAGCACGTGCTTGCGCTCGAACTGGAATCGGGGCAGCCGCCACTCCCCTTCGTATTCGACACCGAGGAGAGAGTGCTCTCGGAGACGCTGCCGGACGCGGCTCACATCGACGCGCAGGAGGCGGGCCGTCTCGGCGGCCGTCAGGCTTGTCTCAATTAGCGCCATGAAATCGACGATCGATTGCGCGAGCGGATCATCTGGCTGCCCGGGCGGCCAAGGTTGGGTCGAAAGACGGGCGGCTTCAAGGGCAGCCAGCTCACCTTTGGACAATGCCGAGCTGGCCTGGACAGCGGCAGAGGAGGTCGCCCGGAGCGGCCGGTTCTTGAGCAGGGCACCCGCCGAGGCCGCAAACATGCTCCGCAGTTTCGCGGCAGGGGGCGCGGCGATCGGCGCCGATGCTGTGTTCTGCTTCGTCTCGGCCATTGCGGGCTCCTGAAATTTCTCCTAGAGAGTTAGCAGGAGTCTAATGAGCGACTTCCTTGGCGTCAAGACTGACCGGTACTGACAAGCGGCAATTCTCAGCGGCGAACGAAAGCTAGTGAGACCTCGATCGCATCGCATCGAGCGCGCGATCGACGAACTCGAGCCGATCCTGACCCCAATAGCGCTCTCCGTCGAGCACGTAGGTCGGCGCGCCGAAGATGCCGAGCGCTTCTGCCTCCGCGCTGTATTGCTGATAAAGCTGCTGAACCTGCACACTCGTCTCCGCGGCGAGCAGCGCCTCGCCGTCCAGGTCATTCTCGATCGCGATCGCCCGGCGCACGTCGCGCTCAGCCGTGTTGCGCTCCTCCGCCCACAGCGCGCGAAGGAGTGCGTGCGAGAGCCGCAGCCCATCCTCACCGCGCAGTTGCGCCGCGATCACCATCCAGCCGGGCGGCTTGTTCCAGCCTGCGGGCTTGCCATCCAGCGGGTAATGACGCGGCTCGAGATTGAGCGGCATCCCAAGGAACTTCCGCCATCGATCGAGCTCCGCCGCGTGGTACGAGCGGCGCGGCTCGGGGCGCGTGCGAATCGGAATGCCGCCGGTGCGCGGAACGACTTCCTGGAAGTCGAACGGCTTCAATATGAGCTGCACATGGTGGCGGCGGACGATGTCTTGCAATCGTGGGCCGGCGAAATACGCCCAAGGTGAAGAAAGGCTGTAGTAGCAATCGAGCTGGATCATGATCACGGGAGATAATCGTCGAATTCTACTATGGGCCGGAACATGAACAGTGCGCCGATCGGCCTCGAGCGTCTCGCCGATGAGATACGACGCGATCTCGAGTGCCTGGGCTACCCGCCCGCCAACTGGTTGTCCGCAAGCGCGGGGCTGCCCGCAGGCGCGGGACCCGAAGGCAAGCCGCTGCTCGATGTGTTGATCGTGGGTGGCGGCATGTGCGGCCAGACCGCCGCGTTCGCGTTACTGCGCGAGGGCATCGCCGATATCCGCATCATCGATCGCGCACCGCGCGGGCT
>JANMUI010000242.1:0-10799 GCA_031391405.1 Betaproteobacteria bacterium | reverse complement strand
GCACATGCGTAGATCCAGCGCGGTTTGTTGATCGGCCCCAGCACGAGATTCGTGGATTCGGGATCGAACTCGCGGTCGGTCGCCATGCCGTACACCTCGGAGGTGGACGGGAACATCAGGCGCTTGCCGTACTTGACGCATGATCGGACGATCGGCAAATTCGCTTCGAAGTCGAGCTCGAAGACCCGCAGCGGCTCTTTTACATAGGTGGCCGGCGTCGCGATCGCGACCAGCGGAATGATCGTGTCGCATTTGCGGATGTGATACTCGATCCACTCGCGATTGATCGTGATATCGCCTTCGAAGAAGTGAAAGCGCTTCTCGCCGCGCAGATCCGCGATCCGATCATCGGCCATGTCCATCCCGTAGACCTCCCACGGGGTGGTGGCGATGATGCGTTTGGTGAGGTGATGGCCGATGAAGCCGTTGACCCCGAGGATTAGAACTTTTTTCATATGAGCGGGACCTCGGGTGAACCGAAGAAGTGGGAATAGGATTGCGGAGTGAGCAGCGTGTCGTCGACCTCGGCATGCAGAAGGTCGAGGAGACCGCCGTCCGCGCAACGAATCGCGAGGCGATTCTCTTCGTGCAGGAGCGCAGGCGCGCCAACGTGTGTAGACCGGCGGTCGCGCCACCAGGTCCGTAGCAGGGCGAGGTGGCGTCCACCGACGCTGCAGAATGCGCCGGGGTAGGGCGGCGCGACCGCGCGGACGAGGTTATGGACGGACCAGGCGTCCTTCGTCCAGTCAACCCGACCGTGTTCCGGGGTGCGTCCACTGAAATAGCTGCCGGCCTGCAGATCAGGAACAGTCAGGCGCGCGGTACCGTCCACTAACGATGGGATAGCACGCGACAAGACGATCTCGGCCGCCACGGTAACTTTGTTGAAGACGTCTTGCGCCGTGTCGTTCGGCAGGATCGGTACCGAGGCCTGATCCACGATTCGACCGGCATCGGGCTTCTCGACCATCTCGTGCAAGGTTGCGCCGGTCTCCGATTCGCCGTGGATGACGGCCCAATTGACCGGTACGCGCCCGCGATACTTCGGCAGCAGCGAACCATGCATGTTGAAGCCGCCGCGTGTGGGAATGGCAAGGAGGGTCGGCTGCAACATGTGGCGGTAATAGAACGAGAACAGAAAGTCGGGCGCGAGCAAGCGCAGCTTCTCGAGCATCTCGGGGCGGTTGGGGTCCTGCGGGGAAATCGATTCGATATCGTGGCGCTTGGCGAGCTTGGCGACGCTTTCGAACCAGATGTTTTCCTCGAGTGAGTCCTGATGCGTGACGACCAGCGGCACCTCGATGCCGCGGGCCAACAGGACCGATAGGCATCGGTAACCGACATTGTGATACGCGAAGACCACGGCACGCGGCATAAGAGCGTCGATCAGGCTTCGCGTGTCTGCTCTGCCCGCGCAGCGAACATCGTCGGCTGCTCGAGCGGCGCCTCGAACGATTCAGGCATGCGCTCGAGAATCGCCTGCACGACATAACGAGGCCGCAGACGCACCTGCTGATAGATGCGCCCGATGTACTCCCCCAGCAGCCCGATGCCGAAGAGGCAGATCCCGATGAGTAGAAACGCGATGCTGAACAATGTAAAGAGTCCCTCGGCCTCAGGTCCGATGACTAGACGGCGAATCGCAAGGAACACGAAAAAGAAGAACGAGGCGACCGACACCAGGATGCCTGCCAGCGAAAAGAACTCGAGCGGCATGACCGAAAACCCGGTGACCAGATCGAAGTTGAGCCGGATCAGCTTGTAGACGGAATATTTGGTTTCGCCCGCCGCCCGCTCTTCATGGGCGACTTCGATCTCCGCCGGATTCTGAGCGAATGTGTACGCGAGCGCCGGGATGAACGTGTTGACCTCGCGGCAGCTATTGACCGCCTCGACGATCTCCCGCGAGTACGCCCGCAGCATGCAGCCTTGATCGGTCATGCGAATGCTGGTGATCCGCTCGCGCAGCTCGTTCATCGCGCGCGAGGCGCTGCGGCGAAACCACGTGTCCTGCCGGACTTCGCGAACGGTGCCGACGTAGTCATGCCCCTCATCCATCTTGGCGACGAGCCGGCCGATCTCTTCAGGCGGATTCTGCAGATCCGCATCGAGGGTCACGACCCGCTGTCCACGGGACGCCTCGAAACCGGCCATGATCGCCATGTGCTGGCCGAAGTTGCCGTTGAACAGGACGACCCGCGTGACATCGGGACGCTTGGCGAACTGCTCGCGCAGGAGCGCAGCCGAGCGGTCTTTGCTGCCGTCGTTGATGAAGACGATCTCGTACGGGAGATCGAGCTTGTCGAGCGCCGGATAGAGCCGCGCAAAGAGGGTGGCAAGCCCCGCTTCTTCGTTGTAGACGGGGATGACGACGGAGAGCTCGATCATCATTGCGCGCCCTCCGATAACACCTTCTTCACCGACGCGCAGACCCGCTCGACATCGCCTTCCGACATCCCCGGAAAGAGCGGCAAGGTCGCGATCGCGCGCCCGATTCTCTCCGCGTGCGGATACTGGCCATCACGCCAGCCGAGCGAACGATAGAGCGAGAACAGATGAACGCATGGATAGTGAACGCCGATGCCGATGTTCTCATCCCGCATGCGGGCGATGAAGTCGCCTCGGGTAATACGCAGGCATTCGAGCGGCAGCACGATCTGGAACATGTGCCAGTTGGAATTCTCGAAATCCGCGGGCGGAAGCTCGCAACCAAGCGACCGGTCGAAAGCGCGGAAGTAGCGCTTGGCGAGCCGCCTGCGTTTTTGCGTGAACTCGTCCAGGCGCGGCAGTTGACCCAAAGCGATCCGCGCCGCGAGATCGGTCAGGTTGAATTTCCCGCCGATGAATTCGACGTCCATGCCATCTTCGCCGAACCGGCGAACGCCTTGCAGGCGCAACAGCTCGCAGCGGGCAGCCTCGTTTTCATGTGCAAGCACGAGCGCACCGCCTTCGGCTGCGGTGATGTTCTTGTTCGCATGAAAGCTGAACGAGATGAGGTCGCCGCGCGCACCGATGCGTTGTCCGTTCCAGGTGCTGCCGAATGCCTGTGCGGCGTCCTCGACGACCCGCAAGCCGTTCAGCGCCGCGATGCGATACAGGTGGTCCATGTCGACCGGCAGTCCCGCCATATACACCGGCATGATGGCGCGTGTTCGCGGTGTGACCGCGGCGGCGACCTGTTCGAGATCGATGTTGCGCGTGTGCGGATCGACATCGACGAACACCGGTCGCGCGCCGACGGCGAGAATCGTATTCGCGGTGGAGGCCCATGTGAGCGGGGTCGTGATGACTTCATGGCCCTCGCCGACGCCTGCGAGACGCAACCCGACTTCCAAGGTGGCCGTGCCGGAATTGAATACGCGTACCGTGCGCCCGCCGCAATAGGTACCAAGCGCCGCCTCGAGCTCCTTCACTCTTGGGCCGGAGGTGATCCAGCCGGAACGCAGGACGTCGGCGACGCCGGCGATCGTCTCTTCGTCGATCGTGGGACGGGTAAAAGGCAGAAACGCGGGTTTTGAGGTCATCAGCTGCGCGCCACCAGAAAGACGCCAACAATGATGAAGCCGATGCCGACCCAGCGCTGGACATTGAGGTCTTCACCGAACACCTGCCACGCGATCAACGCGTTCACGACATAGCCGATCGAAAGCATTGGATAAGCGATGCTTACCTGTACGCGCGACAGGGCCAGGATCCACACGACCACGCTCACGACGTAACACGCGATCCCGGCGATGATCGGGAGCTGCGTGGCGAGCTTCATGCCGATCGGCATCGCGTTGGCGAGCGTGAAATCGAACTGCCCCACCGCGTTGGTGCCGGCTTTGAGGAGCAGTTGCGCGCCGGCATTGAGCAAGACGCCAACGAGGATCAAGGAGAAGCTGGTGAGGGTCATGGTTTCTTCACGATGATCCGGCGCGCATCGCTCGCGAGGACCGTCATCGGTAGTCTGCGTTCGGTGAAAGTCTGATGCTCTCGTGGGCCCATCAGCGCGATCGCTGCGGGTGCCGCGTGCCAGGCACGCTCGAAGGCATCATAGTCGGCGATGAATTTCTCGGGCTCCCATGCGATGGACGGCGCCAGCTCGTCCTTGTACGCCACCATTTTCAAGGTGCGGCCCAGATAGTACGGCAGCGTGTGATCGTAGGTATCGACCGCGAAAAACACCGTCTCGGAGGTGATCGCGGGCTTGATTTTCTGGGCGATATGATACGACGAAAGCACCGGTGAAAACGAATCATGGCCGGTGACCAGCAGTTGGCCCATGGTGAGGCCACCCAGTGCAAGAATCGCGATCGCACCCGCTCGATGCCCCATGCGGGCCACCAGAAGCGCGACGGTCGCGGCGATGGCAACGGTGATACCGGCGACGAGGATCCAGCGGGCGTAAGTTGGTGCGATTGCTGCGATGTCCGGGACGCCGATCCGAAGCGCAGGAAAGAGCGCAGCGAAGGCAGCCAGAGCGATACCGATGATGCTGATCGGCACCCATTGCCACAAGAGCGCGCGGTAGGAGCAGCGGCTCAACGCGATGGCGGCCAGCACCGCCAGCGCCGGGGCAATCGGCAGGACGTACGAAGCGAGTTTTGAGCTCGACATCGAGAAGAACATGAAGACTACGACGATCCATGCAAACAGGAACCGTTGCGGCTGGAAATGCGAATGTGCGCGCCGCACGCCTTCTCGCACGGCGTGCCCGAGCGCGAGCGTGAAGGGCAGGAACCCCACGAGGAGCACCGCGATGAAGGTCCACCAAGGGGCTTCGCGCCCATGGATCTTGGTAAGGAAGCGAGTGAAATGCTCGCGAATGAAGAAGAACTCGGTGAACTCGGGATTGCGCATCGATACCAGCACGAACCAGGGCACCGCCACGACGACAAATACCGCGATGCCGCCAAGCCAATGCATGCGTGCAAGCAGCCGCCAATCGCGCTGCCAAAGTACATAGGCGCCGACCGCGCCGGCGGGAAGCACGATGCCGATCAGGCCTTTCGACAGGACCGCGAGCGCCATCGCGGCCCACGCGGTCAACATCCACAGGCGGCGCGCGCGAATTGTCGCTTCGTCACGTTGGGCCAGCGCAAACGCGAAGATCGCGATTGACAGGAACGATGCGAGCCCCATATCGAGCGCTGCAAAGTGCCCCATGGCAACCCAGTACAGACAGCCGGCGAGAACCGCGGCCGCCGCGATGCCGGTGGCAGTGCCCCAGATGCGTCCGGCCGCGAACGCGCAAAAGAGCACGCCTAGCCAGCCGGTGAGGGCGGTCCAAAGGCGCGCGGTCCAATCGTGCTGCCCGAACGCGGCGAATGCGGCAGCGGTCGCCCAATACTGCAAAGGCGGCTTGTAGAAATATTTGTAGTCGTTCGAGCGGGGTGTCACCCAGTCGCCGCTCTCGAGCATTTCGCGGGCGATTTCCGCATAGCGCCCTTCGTCGGTCTTGATGAGCTTGCGCGCATCAAGATTGGCGAACCAGACGATGCTCATGATCGCGAGGAGCATGAGCACCCATCGCTTCCCGAGCGGACGTGTTATCGCAGGTGCGATCACTGATCGATGAGAACGGCTGCTGCGACCTTGCGATCTTCCGCGAGCAGAATATTGTAGGTGCGACAGGCGGCCTGCGTATCCATCACCTCAAAGCCGAGGCCTTTGCTGCGCACGATGCTGATCAGTGCAGGCGATGGAAAGCGGAATCGCGTTCCTGATCCCAACAGCACGATTTCCTGATCGAGCAGGGCGAGTCGCTCGAAATGCTCGACCGTCAGCGCATCGAAGGTGGTCGCGCCCCAATCTGTCAACACCTGATCCGCGGTGACGATCAAGCTGTTTGCATAGCGCTCGCGATTAACCGCGACGAAGCCCGCCCCATACCCGGTAAAGGCGAATTGCGTGCCGGCGGTCTGAAGATGCAGCTTCAATCCTTAATTGCGATCAGGGGTTAGCTTCGGTACGATTATATCTTTCCCGAGCGGGCGCGGGGGTGGGCAATCGCTGCCGGCCGCGCGGTCGCGTCACTTCGAGGTTGCAATGGATTCCCGCGATTTCCCGCGTATCAAGCGCCTGCCGCCCTATGTCTTCAACATTACGGGCGAGTTGAAGCAGGCGGCGCGGCGCCGTGGCGAAGATATTATCGATCTTTCAATGGGCAACCCGGACGGCCCGACACCCAAGCATATCGTCGACAAGCTGATCGAGACCGCGCAGCGCCCCGATACGCACGGGTACTCCGTATCGAAAGGCATTCCGCGTCTGCGTCGTGCGATCACGAATTGGTACGAACGCCGTTACGGTATCGACCTCGATCCGGAAAGCGAAGCGATCGTGACGATCGGCTCCAAAGAGGGGCTCGCGCACTTGATGCTTGCCACGCTCGATCGGGGCGATACGGTGCTGGTGCCCAATCCGAGCTATCCGATCCATATCTATGGGGCGATCATCGCCGGTGCCGATATCCGCTCGGTGCGGATGACCCCTGGTGTCGATTTCTTCGCCGAGCTCGAACGCGCGATCCGGGAATCGCTTCCCAAACCGAAGATGATGGTGTTGGGATTCCCGTCCAACCCGACTGCCCAGTGCGTCGATCTGCCGTTCTTCGAACGCGTGGTTGCGCTCGCGAAGCAGCATGAAATTTTCGTCGTGCATGACTTGGCATACGCCGACATCGTGTTCGACGATTACCAGGCGCCCTCCATCATGCAGGTACCGGGCGCGCGCGATGTGGCGGTCGAGTTCTTCACCATGTCGAAGAGCTACAACATGGCGGGCTGGCGCATCGGATTCATGGTCGGCAATGCCGAGCTCGTTACCGCGCTCGCGCGCATCAAGAGTTACCACGACTACGGCACATTCACGCCGTTGCAGGTCGCCGCGATCGCTGCCCTGGAAGGTCCGCAGGCGTGCGTCGAAGAAATCCGTATCAAGTATCAGAAGCGCCGCGATGTCCTGTACAAGGGCCTGATGGAAGCCGGTTGGAATGTGGAATGTCCGAAGGCGTCGATGTATATCTGGGCCGAGATCCCCGAGTTCTACAAGACTCTGGGGTCCCTTGAATTCGCGAAAAAGATTCTCGACGATGCGAAGGTCGCCGTGTCGCCCGGGGTCGGGTTCGGTGACTATGGCGATAGCCATGTGCGGATGGCGCTGATCGAGAACGAGGCGCGTATCCGCCAGGCGGTGAGAGGGATCAAGGATATGTTCCGGAAAGACGGCCTCGTCAAAACGAGCCGCGTAGCATGATCGAGGTCCGTGCGGTCACCGATCCGGCCGGGAAAGTCGTCGCGCCTGAGTGGTTGAACCGTGCAGAAGGCGTGCACCGGCAACTACGTACGCACCTTCCCGGCGACTACGTCGGGCGCATGCGGGTGGTCTTCGCAGGCGGCGGGCGCATGTTCGTGGCGATGGCCGGAGACGATGTCGTGGGCGTCGCGGTCTATCGCGTACTGGAAAATACCAACGAAGGTCGCAAGTTCTATGTGGATGATCTGGTTGCCGACGAGGCGAAGCGTTCCACCGGTGTTGGGCGCGCGCTCATGCAGGCCCTGGAAATCGAGGCCCGGCGTCTCGATTGCGACGTGCTCACGCTCGATTCGGGCACGCAGCGCAGGGTGGCCCACAGATTCTATTTCCGCGAAGGGATGACGATCTCGTCGTTCCATTTCAAGAAGCCGCTCCGATGAAACCGATCAATGTGGGACTGCTTGGCATCGGCACGGTCGGTGGCGGGACCTTCACCGTTCTTTCGCGCAATCGCGAAGAGATCGCCAGGCGTGCCGGGCGTGAAATCCGCATCAGCATGGTCGCCGAGAAAGACATCGAGAAGGCACGCAAGATCGTCGGGGATGCCGCGACCATCGTCGCCGATGCCGCGCGTGTCGTTGAAAATCCAGATATCGACATCGTCATCGAGCTCATCGGCGGCTACACGGTGGCCAAGGACCTCGTGCTTCGCGCGATCAACCACGGCAAGCACGTCGTCACCGCGAACAAGGCCATGCTCGCGATGCACGGCAACGAGATCTTCGCCGCGGCACAGGCCAAGGGTGTGATCGTCGCATTCGAGGCGGCGGTGTGCGGCGGCATTCCGATCATCAAGGCATTGCGCGAAGGCTTGACCGCCAATCGTATCGAATGGATTGCCGGCATCGTGAACGGCACGTCGAATTTCATTCTCTCGGAGATGCGCGACAAGGGCTTGCCGTTCGACACGGTGCTGAAGGAAGCGCAGGCGCGCGGCTACGCGGAAGCCGATCCGACCTTCGACATCGAGGGTGTCGACGCCGCGCACAAGACCACGATCCTGTCGGCGCTCGCATTCGGCATCCCGATGCAATTCACGAAGGCGTATACCGAAGGCATCACCAAGCTCACACAAGACGACATCAAGTATGCCGAGCAACTCGGCTATCGCATCAAGCTGCTTGGCATCACCAAACGGACCGAGCGCGGCATCGAGCTGCGGGTGCATCCCACCTTGATTCCGACGCGCCGATTGATCGCGAATGTCGAAGGCGTGATGAACGCGGTGCTGATCAAAGGCGATGCGGTAGGGCAGACCATGTACTACGGTGCCGGTGCGGGAGCGGAGCCGACGGCCAGCGCGGTGGTGGCCGATCTGGTCGATATCGCCCGAACGCTCACGACCGATCCGGGAAATCGCGTGCCGCATCTGGCTTTCCAGCCGGATCAGCTCACGAACATCGCGATCCTCCCGATGGAAGACGTGGTCACGTCCTATTACCTGCGCATGCGTGTGCTTGACCAGCCGGGTGTGCTGGCCGACATCACCCGCATCCTCGCGGACCGCTCGATCTCGATCGATGCAATGGTGCAGCGGGAACCCGGCGAAGGCGAAGACCAGGTCGACATCATCATGCTCACCCATGAAACGCGCGAGAAGAATGTGAATGACGCGATTGCGCGGATCGAAGGGCTGCCCGTCGTAACAGGACGGGTGACGCGCATCCGGTTGGAAGAGCTGGCGGCGCGGTAGTGGATCCTAAAGCGAATAATCAGCTACTGAAAGCGTTCTTCAACGCGATCCCGTTACAGGACGCGAGCGACTTCAAGAAAACTGCTGATTTGGAAAAGTACGTTGCCGGGCTCCATTCGAGCGATGCACGCGACCCGATCGATGAGCTTGCACAGAGCATAGATTTCAATCTGGGCGCGGCGACCTATTTGTTCACCGGGCATCGGGGATCGGGGAAGACTGTCGAGTTGAAGCGACTAGCCTTACGCCTCGAGGCTGAGTTCGATTGTACGGCGCTCTACGTCGATATGGGGGAGTTCATCTCGCTCACCGACGCCCTTTGGATCGGGGATCTCATCACCGCGGCCATGGGTGCGCTCTCCGAGGCATTCGACGCCCGCTATTCCGACAATCGATTGCAGGAATCATATTGGACACGGCTCGCGATCTTTCTGTCGCGTACTGCCGTTGAAATGCCCGAGCTGAAGATCGGCGCTGGATTACCGGCCAAGCTCGCCTCCATGGATCTGAAGTTGGCTTTGAAGACCAACCCCTCCTTCAAGCAGCAGGTACAGAAATTTCTCGATGCACGACTGGACGATTTTGTCTTCGCTGCACGCGAATTTGCCGATGAGATCGTTGGCGAGATTCGCGACCGGGAGCAGTCCCCCGCTCGCAAAGTAGTGCTCATCGTGGATTCGCTGGAACGGGTTCGCGGCGCAGGAGACAAGGCCCATGCCGTCTACCGAAGCTTTCGCGAAACGTTTCACGATAATGCCGCGAGCCTTCGGTCCAACACCCTGCATGTCGTGTATTCAGTGCCGCCGATCCTTCCGCTCATCGCGTCGGGGATCGGGACGCTTTACAGTGGTGGGCTTTGCGGGTTGCCGCAGGTCAAGGTGAACACGACTCCCTCGCGAACCGGTTCGGCACAGCGGCAGTTCGAGCCCGGCCTGTCGAGCATGGTGAGTCTGATTAACAGACGGTTCCGCGGTGGACCGAAGTGTTCAGTGAGCTTCAATTGAAGCGGCTAGCGCACCGGTCGGGTGTCTTGCGAAGGAGACCGGCGAGACGCCGCAGGCGCTGCGCGATGTGAGCGTTTCGCTGAACAACGTGGGCAGCGTGGAACGTGAGCTGGATCGCTGGGAGCCGGCGGGCGAAGCGTATCGGGAAAGTTTGCAGCTCCGTCGGCGTCTTGCGAAGGAGACCGGCGAGACGCCGCAGGCGCTGCGCGATGTGAGTGTTTCGCTGAACAACGTGGGCAGCGTGGAACGTGAGCTGGGTCGCTGGGAGGCGGCGGGCGAAGCGTATCGGGAAAGTTTGCAGCTCCGTCGGCGTCTTGCGAACGAGATCGGCGAGACGCCGCAGGCGCTGGAGGATGTGGCAATTTCCCAATGGAATCTGGCGCAGGTTGCGATGGGGCAACGTGATCGGGAAGCCGAGAGGAGCCATCTATCTGAGGCACTCGCAAACATGAAGCGGGCAAGTGCCGCGTCTCCTACGGCGTTGCGACTGCGGAACAATGTTCAACAACTCGAAGCCCGACTGCGGGATCTCAATTCAATCGATTCAGAATAACGATGCGCTACATCAGCACCCGCGGTGGCTCCCCACCGCAAACTTTTACTTCAATCCTCCTCGAAGGCCTTGCTCCCGACGGCGGCCTGTTTGTGCCGGAGGCGTTTCCGTCGCTGACGAATGCCGATCTCGATCGCCTGCGTCCGATGGGTTATCGCGATCTCGCGTTTGCGATCTTGTCGCTCTTTGCCGACGACATTCCCCCGGCCGATCTGCGCCGGATCGTTGATCGCGCCTACACCGCCGACGT
>JANMUI010000235.1:0-1421 GCA_031391405.1 Betaproteobacteria bacterium | reverse complement strand
GTTGGCGCCGTTCTCGAGCATCCGGCGCACCAGATACGCCAACAGGTCGCGATGACTACCGACCGGCGCATAGATCCGAACCGGTGTACGCCGTGCGGCATCGGCCATGAGTGAGGCATACAGCGCATCGCCCATGCCCTGCAGCTTCTGGAATTCGAAGTCGCTTGTGCCGTGCACGTCGCGGGCCAGATGCAGTACCGCGGCGACCGTATGGCAGTTATGTGTCGCGAACGCCGGGTAGATCTGTTTCGGCGCGCTCAGCAACCGATGCGCACAGGCGAGATACGAAAGATCGGTCGCGGCCTTGCGCGTGAAGACCGGGTAATCGGTGAGGCCAAGTACCTGCGCATGTTTGATCTCGGAATCCCAATAGGCGCCTTTCACCAGACGCACGGGAATCCGCCGGCCACTGCGCTTCGAGAGCGATATCAACCATTCACACACCGCATACGCACGCTTGGAGTAGGCCTGCACCGCAATGCCGAACCCGTCCCAGTTGGTGAGCGACGGATCGCGCGCGAGTGTTTCGAGGAGCTCCAGGGTGAGTGGCAGGCGATCAGATTCTTCCGCATCGATCGTGAGCGGAACGCCGCCCGCCTTCGCTGCAACGGCAAGGCTCTTCAGGCGCGGGAGCAGTTCCGACATCACCCGATCGCGCTTGGCCGGCTCGAAGCGCGGATGCAAGGCCGACAGCTTGACCGACACGCCCGCTCGCTCGAACGCGGGTCGATCCGAGAATCCGCCGCCCACTGCGGCAATCGCTTTGCGATAACCCTCGGCATAGCGTTCCGCGTCCGCTTCGGTCTTGGCGGCTTCGCCCAGCATGTCGTACGAGAATCGAAAACCCGCGGCTTCCTTCGCGGGAGACGCGGCGACCGCGTCCTCGATCCGCTCGGCAGTGATGAACTGAACCGCCATGATGCGCATCGCCTGACGGACCGCAGTCCGCGCAACCGGCTCACCCAGGCGTTTGACTGCGCTCGCAAGGGACGATCCGATTCCGGTACGTCCTTCCGCGCGCCAATCGTATAGCCGGCCGGTCAGCATCAAGCCCCAGGTCGCCGCGTTCAGGAGGATATTTTCGTCCGCTTCATGCGATGTCCATTCGGTGCCGCCCAATTTGTCGGCGAGCAGCCGATCAGCAGTGGGGCCGTCCGGGATCCGCAGGAGCGATTCGGCAAGGCACATGAGTGCGATGCCCTCGCGGGTGGCAAGGCCAAAGTGACCGAGAAAACCTTCGGCCGACAGGCCCGTCGAGCGATGGTTGCGAACGGCCTCGGCGATGGCGAGGGCTTCCCGTTCGATGACTCTTTCGGCGACGGCGTCGAACGGCACGATGGCGTCAAGGCGTTCTACAACCTCTGCTTCCGGTGCACTCGAGAGGCGCGTGATTTCGCGCAATGGAGAGCGGAATGGTTCCG
>JANMUI010000232.1:0-1720 GCA_031391405.1 Betaproteobacteria bacterium | reverse complement strand
CAAGGGCCGCCTGAGATCACCCGCCGGCAAACCGACCGCCTTCATCAACGATTTGAGTGCGACCGGATTGATGTGCGAATAAACGTAGTGCCAGAGCGGCAGGATCCGCAGGTACGTTTCCTTGAAATCCACGGCCTCTTTGTAGCTCTGCCACGGTGTGGAGATGGTCGCGATCTCAACCGGCGCAATGTTGCCGGTCATGTTCGCGGTGCCATGACCACCCAGCGACATCGTCGGCAGCACCAGTCCAAGGTTCGGTGAATCGCAGCACATGATCGCAACGTCCGGCTTCGCGGCGATGAGTTGGGCGACTTGCCCGACCCGTGTCGTCGATTCCTTGTGCACGACATAGTTCGGATGCTTGAAGATCCGCAGCAACTGATCCCAGTGCATGTCCGATTTGACGCGCGGCGGGTTGTTGTAGATCCCGAGCGGCAGCTCGACGGCGTCGGCGACCTCGATGAAGAAATCGACGAGATCTTCTTCCGGCGCGCAGATGTATGCGGGCGCCGCGAGGATCGCACCATCGGCGCCGTTGTCCTTGGCGAATTTTAGATTCGCAATCGTGCTGTCCGTGTTGTTGCCGGTGCAGCCGTAGAAGAAGTGCATGCCGGCGGGCTTCATCTTCGCGGTCTGGATAATCAGCGCCTTCTTTTCTTCCGGCGCGAGCATTGACGATTCGCCGGTCGAACCCATGAACAGAATGGCCCGCGTGCGGTTTTCGCGCTGGAACCTGATGAGCGCGCGAAACGCCTCGAAATCGATCGAGCCGTCGCGATTGAATGGCGTGATGAGAGCGACAAACGAGCCTTCGAGTCGAAGCTTGGCCATGGAGATTCCCTCGGTAATTGGGTGCGGCAGCGCCGTTACGCTGAAAATTCTACCTGATCAATGGCCGGCGAACGTCATCAACGCATGGACACCAAGGCCCATCGCCTCCAACCGTGCCCGGCCACCAAGGTCCGGCAACTCGATCACGAACGCGCACTCGATGATCCGCCCGCCGGCATCGCCGATGAGTTGGGCCGCGGCGGTGGCGGTGCCGCCGGTGGCGATCAGGTCATCGACGAGCAGGACCGGCTCACCCGGCTCGATCGCATCGATATGCATTTCGACGCGATCGGAGCCGTACTCCAGCTCGTAGCTGCGCGCAATCGTTGCGGCTGGCAGCTTGCCCAGCTTGCGGATCGGGACGAATCCCGCACCGAGCCGTATGGCGAGCGCCGCGCCGATGATGAAGCCGCGTGACTCGATACCGACGAGCTTTTTGATGCCATGGTGCCGATAGCGCGCCGCCATTCGCTCGATCGTCTCGGTGAACCCGTCCGGATCTTTGAGCAAGGTGGTGATGTCCCTGAAGAGTATCCCGGGCTTTGGATAATCCGGAATCGTGCGAATGAGGGACTCGATATCCACGATTTCTTATCCGAGCGCCTTGCGCAGCCGCGCGAACCCCTCGTTCATATCGGCGATCAGGTCGTCGATATGCTCCAGACCCGCGTGAACGCGAAACACCGGCCCCGGCGGCGCCCATTTTGTTGCGGTTCGATTTTTTGCTACATCGGTCGGTAGCACCAGACTCTCGAACCCGCCCCATGACGCGCCGATGCCATAGAGCTCCAGGCCGTCGATCAGCGATTCGAACGCCACCTGGGTAACCCCGGCCTTCAGCATCACCCCGAATAGGCCTGACGCGCCCTTGAAGTCGCGCTTCCAGATG
>JANMUI010000192.1:0-1240 GCA_031391405.1 Betaproteobacteria bacterium | reverse complement strand
CAGGTGGCCGGTTGACGCCAACGCGTGACCGTGTGCCGGCTGGCTTGGCTACACCATGGAGTCCAGGCTGGAGTCCCGCGGCTGGTGATGCTGGGATCCAGGAAGGCCACCGATAGATTAGATTTGCAATCAGTGCCATTTGGTGGGCGGTGCAGGGTTCGAACCTGCGACCCCTGCCGTGTGAAGGCAGTGCTCTACCACTGAGCTAACCGCCCAAGGCGTTGCGCCATCGTGCGCGCGCAAGCGTTCGGGGCGCGGATTCTCGCACGGCGTCACCGCGAGGGTCAAACGCGGCTTTGCGCAACGCGACTGCGCGCGGCATCATCGTGCCGTGCACTTGCAATCCTCACCAAGTCGATTCGGCCCAACAGCGCCGGAGGGCAGCGTGTCATCATGGTCGCGTGCCTTGGCGTGCGTCACGTCGACCACACGCTGAATCGACCACCCTGACCGCCGGTAGAATCCACGCTTCATCACCGGAGTATTCATGGTTCGCACGCGCTTCGCCCCAAGTCCGACCGGCTATCTGCATCTTGGCGGCGCCCGCACGGCGCTTTTTTCCTGGGCGTTCGCGCGAAAGCATGGCGGCAAGTTCATCCTGCGGATCGAGGACACCGATCTCGAGCGCTCGACGGAGGCATCCGTGCAGGCGATCCTCGATGGGATGCAATGGCTTGGCCTGAATTGGGACGAAGGCCCGTTCCGGCAGATGCACCGCCTCGCCCGCTACCGGGAAATCGCCGATCAGCTCATTCGGCAGGGTGACGCGTATCCCTGTTACTGCTCGAAGGAAGAATTGAATGCGATGCGTGAGGGACAACGTGCGCGGGGCGAGAAACCGCGCTACGACGGCACGTGGCGACCCGAGAACGCGATAGGCAAGACGCCGCCGGCCGGGATAAGCCCCGTGTTGCGTTTCAGGAATCCGCTCGATGGTGCGGTGACGTTCACCGATCTGGTGAAGGGCGACATCACGGTGTCCAATACCGAGATCGACGACCTGGTGATCCTGCGCGCCGACGGTGTCCCGACGTATAACTTCGGTGTGGTGGTCGACGATCTCGACATGAACATCACGCATGTCTTACGCGGCGATGATCATGTCAACAACACGCCGCGGCAGGTCAACATCTTCAAGGCGCTCGGCGCGACGCTGCCGTATTTCGCGCATGTGCCGATGATCCTCGGCTCCGATGGTGAGCGTCTCTCGAAGCGCCATGGCGCGGTGAGCGTGATGCAG
>JANMUI010000183.1:0-2743 GCA_031391405.1 Betaproteobacteria bacterium | reverse complement strand
AAAAGATTGAGATCAAAGGTATTCTGCGTGGTTTCAAGAAGCTATTCTTCCAAATTATTTTGTATGCTCACTTAGGGGCAAATTCACTAACAGTTATGAAACGAGGACCCGTCGCGCAGCGGTTTCGTTCAACTAGAATTGAACCGCATCTACCCTTTCCACTAATAGATGGCCTTCCCGTTCCCGGTCGTCTCTCGTAGTGACAATACGAGCCGTGAATCTCAAAGCCACGACTTACCCGTAGGGTAGTTTCCAGACCACTGTCTTGGGGTTCCACTTCCCACCCGCTGCCTTCACGTGCTGCCGCACCGTTCGCTCCCGCGCCGCGACTTGAATGGCCACCACCGTGTCAGCTTACCACTGGGGCTTCGGTGGATCTCAGACACTCTTTTCAATAATGAGTTCCACAGTTTTCCACCGCTCCTTTGTCGTCTCGTCGTCCCGGTAACGGACACACACGAGTCACTCTCCGTACCGTTCTCGGAGCTGCCAAGAAGGTGTCCAAAAAGCCGGACTTTGTGCTTCGACAGGCTCAGCACGAACGGAAAAACCCCAATGAACACAAAACATGCCCCTCTCGCCCTGAGCATGGCGATAGGGTGAACGGAGACTTTTTCGACACCCCCCAAGCGACTGCACTCAGTTTGCCAACTCCGAACTCCGAACTGCCTTCAACTCCAAACTGTTTTGACTGCCTTTAAGATGTAAACGCCCTGAGGTGATCCGCCGAGGAAAACGCATCTTGCCCACGCTGATACGCGCTAATGCGCTGCCCCGCGTTACGGTTGACTAACTCACGCCCCCACATCGGGTGATACAGGCTGCGTACTTCATGCTCAATCACGCACAGCGTTTTTCCCGTCTCCGGGTCGATAATGTCTTGGAACCGATATTGGTGGGCATCACTCTCTTGCGTGATGAGATTGCGATTCTTGAGAAAGACGTGCGGGCTTGAGAAGTTGGCGATGTAGATGGCGATGTGATGCCCATCATACGATGACAGCTTCTCCTCCGTCTCCCGGAAAATCAGCTCTTGCGTGAGTCCCATGCGTACTCGCGCGGCATTGCCTTTCTTACTCCGCGACACCGTGGCCGGAGCCTTCATCACTTCTTGATAGAAGCGCGCGATGCCGGTCGCGGCTTCGGGCGCGACCGCGATTTCCACGTAGGGAATGCCAATCGTCATTTCGCCGAACTGCGGCCCTGGCGTGTAACAACGGAATTGATTGCCCCACGGACACGTGACCGCGATATAGCCTTTTTCCGCCGACCAGGCGAACGCTGTTCCTGTTAGCCGGGCTTCAACCCGTTTGAGACGTGTGCGAAGGGCCTCGCGATCCGGGATCACGAGCCCGACATGGCCCCGCACAACTTGGGGGGCGCGGGTGGGTAAGTGGAACTGTTGCTGTCCAATGTTGACCCACATGTTCTCTTGACCGACCATCATGTACGGATCACGGGTAAACCCGAGTCCTGACACATAGAAGGTGGTCGCCACGGCTTGGTCGGGAACCGTCACATTGACATGTTCGAGCGCCAAGATGTTGCCAATATCCTGCGTGACACGATCGTACGTTTGCTCCTCAGTCATAATACCTCTCCTCTCCTCCGGTGGGGTGACACAAACATAGGCATGAGCCGTGGCATCTTGCAAGCGGCTTATAGCTCATGGCTCGCTGCGCTCTATGGCTTATGGCTCGCTACGCTCCATGGCGGGGAACTTCTTACCATACGCTATATGCCATACGCCATACGCCATACGCCATACGCTACATGCCATACGCGGGCAAAGCCATTGCCTCGGCTAGTACGAGCGGTTACAACGAGGGCCGATAATAACCACCGCAACGAGTCTCTCATGGAAACCCGGAAAATCTATATCGAAACGTACGGCTGTCAGATGAACTTGGCGGATACCGAACTGTTGATCGGCCTGCTGAAACCGCATGGCTATGAATCGACGCCGACCGCGGCGCACGCTGACGTGATCCTGCTCAATACCTGCGCGATCCGCGAGCATGCCGAAGAACGTGTCCTCAAACGACTGAAGGAACTCGTGCACCATAAAACCCGTCGCCCTGGTGTCCGTTTGGGGCTCACGGGGTGCATGGCGCAACATTATCGCGAACAGTTGCTCGCCAAAGCGCCGTTTCTTGATCTGGTGTTAGGGCCGGATGCGTACCGGAATCTCCCCTCTCTCCTGGAGCAAGAAGCTCCAGACGAACCGCTGGTCTCGGTGCGACTGGATCGCGATGAGACGTATGCCGACATCACCCCCGTGCATGGAGAGGGCATCCGGGCATGGGTTACCGTCATGCGCGGGTGCGATAAGTTTTGCACCTTCTGCGTTGTTCCCTATGTACGAGGCCGCGAGCGCAGTGTGCCGCTCACCGCACTTCTTGAGCAAGTCGGCAAAGTCGGAATCCCCATCACGATAGGCATTCACGGTCTGGCCGAGATAGACGACTTCTTGATACCCCTGGGCGACGAGTGCGTGGACTTGCTCAAGAAGTGCGGTGAGAGGCACACTGCGCTCGCGGCCTCGCACATAGGGAACAACGCAGAAGGTGCAAAACTTATCGCACCCGCGCATGACGGTGACCCATGCCCGGACGCCCTCTCCGTGCACGGGGGTGATGTCGGCATACGTCTCGTCGCGATCCAGTCGCACCGAGACCAGCGGTTCGTCTGGAGCTTCTTGCTCCAGGAGGGAGGGGAGATTCCGGTACGCATCCGGCCCTAA
>JANMUI010000167.1:0-6761 GCA_031391405.1 Betaproteobacteria bacterium | reverse complement strand
TCCCCTCCAGAATCTGCTTGAGGCGATCGAACACCGCGCGATTCGTCCCCGGGTGCGGTGACAACTCGACGAGCGGCAGGAGATAGGCGGGATTCAGCCAGTGCGCGTTGAGAAACCGCTCGGGGTGGGGAACGACTTCGGCCAATTGCGTGACGAGCATGGTCGAGGTCGTCGAGGCGACGATTGCGTCGCTTCGCATCAATGGAATCATTGCCGCAAATGCAGCGCGCTTGATCGCCATCACTTCGGGTACGCCTTCAAACACCACATCGACAGAAGACAATACCGCTCGCGCTTCATCGCGGGGCACCACGCGTACCCGCGCAAGAATCCCGGCGCGCAATGCATCGTCGAACACGCCCAGGGACGACAAGGCGGCAAGGCTCTGATCGATCTCAGCGATCGCGGCGCGTGCAAGCTCATCGAACGCGGCGCTGGTCCGCTCTTTGACATCGACCAGCAGCACGTCGTGGCCTGCGTACGCAAACGCGTGCGCAATGCCCCGGCCCATCCGTCCGGCGCCCAGCGAGGCGATGCGTTCAGGCATTCGCACTTCCGGTGGTAAGCAGGCGCGTCATCGCCGCACGATCGAGCGTTGCCAGACCAAGCGATGCGAGCGTTCTCGGACCGCGCGCGAGGTCTTCACCGACGATGGCCGATGCCATGGCAAGCAGCCCGGCAGCCACCGGCGTCGGGACGCCGGCCCAGCGTCCGACGGAAACGAGGAATGCCAGACCGTACGCAATGTCCTCGCGCATATATCGATGCGTCGCAAAATCGATCGTCTCGCGCCAGTCGCCTGATTCGACGAGCCGATCATGCGCATCGCCATACATCCAGTTGCCGGTGGTGTAGTGATCGCGCAAGGGGAAGTGATAAGGGCGATACCCGAGTGCTTCCCGGACTGCGATCCGTTCCATGTCGAGGGTGTCGGTGACTCGGCGAATCGATGCTTGCGTGCCTTCGTTGTGGATATCCCATCCACCCAGCGCGAGGACCGGCGCCGGAACGCGCTTGGTGAATCCTCGCTCTCCGGGATGCGCAAAGAGCTCGAGGGGTCCTGCATTCATCAGGATCAGCGGAGGGTGAATGATGGGTCCTGCATTCATGAGCGCACCCGACAAGGCATCCTCGATCGGCTCGATTGATGGATAGGCTTGTCGGATCACCTCGAGCGCATGTTGCGCGCGATCGGCCGGATAGACGCCGGTAGGGAGACGTTTCGCGCGAATCGTGATCGCGACCTCGGTTGGTCCGTGCTTTCGCGTGAGATAGGGCAGGGTGCCCGTTTCGGCGAATTCGACGAGGGCGTTGCAACCGGCGGCGCGCACGGCTTGCGCCATGACATAGCTGCCGAATGTTCCGGGTGGGAGAAACACGACCTGGCCACGGGCGAGATGTGGTGCGAGCAGTCGCGCAATGTCCAGTTGAGCGAAGGCGGGGGACGGCGATAGCACCAAGTCCGCATCGCGCACCGCAGCGCCTACATCGGGTGTTGCAAGTGCAATGCGGACCGCGCGCTTGCCGGCGAAGTCCTTGATCGTGATCGTGCGCGATGCAATGAGCGGAGCAAGCGCTGCCGCATCACGGCGCCAAAGACGCACTTCGTGGCCTTGTTCGGTGAGATCAGCGGCCGCGGCGTAGCAGCCATGCCCACCACCTAATACGGCGATTCTCATGATCGTTGGATCCTCGATCCTTGGGATGGTTGCCGCATGATTCTATCGGAGGGCGCCCGCAATGCCCTGGTGCCGGTTCCGGCATACTCTCGTTGGTGCCCTGCACCTCCGAGGAGATGAACAATGCAAACACGTTGGAAGCAACGCCCCCCCGGCTCCAATTGGGGCGAATTCGGCCCTGACGATCAGCGCGGGCGCATGAATCTCGTTACGCGCGAGAAGGTGCTACAAGGCGTGCGCGAAGTGCGCGACGGACAGACGTTCTGTCTTTCGTTGCCGCTCGATTATCCGGGCGGCAACGCACTCAATCCGCGCCGCCATCCGCCGCGGATCTGCGCAACCATTCGGGACGGCAAGAGTGCCGGGCAGCAGAATTTCTGTTGGCCGCTTGCCACCGACAATCCCGCGCACACCGACGTGGTGTGCGACGACATCGTGCTCCTGACGTTGCAGTACTCGACCCAGTGGGACAGCTTCGCGCATATCGGCAGTCGCTTCGATGCGAACGGTGATGGCGAAGCCGAGATGGTGTTCTACAACGGGTTTCGCGCCGGCGAGGACATCAAGCCGGCCACGAAGAAGCCCGACGCCGAGCCGTGGGCCGTGTATGAGGGTTCACGCGCTGAAGCGCTTGGCATCCAGAACCTCGCGGAACATGGTGCCCAAGGCCGGGGTGTTCTCATCGATCTGCATCATCACTTCGGACGCAAACGTCATGCCGTCACCTACGATGATCTGATGCGGGTGCTCGAGGCCGATCGGGTTGTCGTGGAGCGGGGCGACATGGTCTGCCTCTACACCGGATTCGCGGACGTGATCCTCGAGCTTGCGAAGAAACCCGATCCGCAGTTGCTCCACCACACGTGTTCCGGGTTGGATGGTCGCGACGACAAGCTGCTCAACTGGATTTCCGATTCGGGGCTCGCCGCGCTCATCGCCGACAACTACGCCGTCGAGATTATTCCGACGAGCATTTTCAAGCCGATGCCCCATGCAGCCATGCCACTGCATGAGCATTGCATCTTCAAGAATGGTATTCATCTGGGTGAGATCTGGTATCTCACCGAGCTCGCGCGCTGGTTGCGGGCCCACGATCGCAATCGTTTTCTTCTGACCGCTCCACCGTTACGGTTACCGGGCGCGGTGGGCTCACCTGCGACGCCGATCGCGACCGTTTAGATAGCGACTAAAGCAAGCGATCCAAGAACCACGGGGGACGCAGAGGACACAGGGGGACCAGGAGAAGGGAAACGCCAAACGGGTGATGGGTGATGGGGATTGGCGTTTCCCTTTTCCCGTTTCTCATTTCCCGGGTTTTCTGCGTCCCCTGTGTCCTCTGTGGTTCAAGAACTACCGAAGGAACTACCGAAAGAACCATCGAAGGAACTACCGACGCATGTCGGTCAATCCCTGACCCGCCAACGTGACATAAGCCCGCAATGCTCGCGCGGTCCGCGTCACGCCGCGTTATTTGGCGACCCCACTAGGAATAAGTTGGCAGCGTGCCGGCGTGCTCGATCGCACTGGAAGCGGATTAGCTTGTATACCTCACGAGCCTGCGCGAAATTAACTGTTCGGGGACATTGCGTGTCATGCATGCAATGGCGAATACCGCGCGGGGGGCAGTCGGGAAGACAGATTGCATGTCGATTCCGACAACCACGAATAAGACTCTTCTCCTGGCGCCGCGCGCGAGCGCGGTGGTGCGCATCATGCCATTCAAAAAAACCATCATTGCAAGTCTGCTGGCGGCGGCCTCGTTTGCCTCTCATGGCGCGGGCCTTGGCCGCCTCACAATCGTATCTTCGCTCGGGCAGCCGCTGCACGCGGAGATCGATCTCGTCGCGATCACGAGCGAGGAGCTTCCCTCACTCGATGCCCGCCTCGCCTCCTTGGAGATCTATTCCAGGGAGGACGTGCGGTTCGATCCGGCGCTGAGCGGCGCGCGCGTTACCGTGCTGCGTCGAGGCGATGGTCAGCATTACTTGCGTATCACATCGAACGGGCCGCTCAACGAGCCGTTCGTCGATTTATTGATCGAAGTGTCCTCGAACGGCGGACGCTTCCTGCGATCCTATTCCGCATTCATCGATCCACCAGGGTACGTGGCCGACGTGCGGGTCAACGCCCCCGTGATCACCGTGGCACCACGGGCCATCGCACCGGATGCGAGGATCGCCGCGAGCGAGCAAAACAATTTGGAGTCGACCGGTTCGGTAGCGACCTTGGCAGGATCGGCACCTGGAGAACGGGCATCGAATTCCGCAGCGTCCGCTGTACCGAACGCGCCGGAGTCGCCCGAGCAGGTTCTGCAGGGAATCGTTCAAGCGAACAAGAACGTAGCGATCAGCGCGAACATCAGTCGCCTCGCTGAGCCGATCAATCGGGCCAAGCGACCTGATCCGGTAGCTCAAGTGGTCCGCCCTTCGCCCAATCCTGCAACCGGTGGTGTTCTTCGCCTCGCCCCGACCGAAGTCCGGCCTGACCCCATCCGCGAGGCCGCGGAGAAGACGCTGGCCGATCGGGGACGCGCGATTGAAGCGCAGGTGCTCGCAAAGAGAATGGAATTGAAGGAGATTGATCAGCGAATTGCCGAGCTTCAGTCCGACGAATTGTCCGAACGCATCCGCTCGCTCGAGACCATGGTTGCGGCCAGGAAGAGCGCACTCGGAATCGTGGATCAGCAGATTCGCGAACTGCTCGCAGCGTTCAGCAAGGGCGATGCGACCGAGGGCAGCAATCCCGAAACAGCGAATTTGAATGCACCGATAACCGAGAATGCGACGCCGACAAACGCATTGGATGCGATGTTGACCGCAAGCGTGGCATCCATCCCAGCCGCGCAGATCGCTGCGCCGGACGCTGCTGCGGCGCCAGCGGTGGCTGCGAACGAAGTCAGCACCACCCGGAACCCGCTGCTGATGGGCGGTAGCGCGCTTGTCCTCGCGATTGCAGGCGGGCTTGGAATCTGGCGTATCCGTCGCCGGGCGCACGCCGACGGGACCGACGCTGCTGTTTTGCCGGCAGCATCGAGCGCAGTGGTTTCGGATGCAGAGACAATGGGACACTTTCAATCCATTCGGATCGGGGATGCGTCCGCGACCGATCTTGATCCGCACGTCAAAGCCCTCGAGCAATTGGCGCAGAAGAAGAACGTCGACGAATTCAATCGACATGCCCAGGAAATCGCCGCAGTGACGGGTCGCGAGGGGGCGGTCTGGGAACAGGTCGCCGCGATGGGGTTCGTGCTCGATCGGTCGAATTCGCTTTATTCACCGGTACCGGGCGCTATACAGAGCGCGGCGAAGGCAGTCGAGGGACCTGCCATTCGACTGATGACGGCTGAGGGAACGCCGATACTCGAATTTCCGTCCGATTGGCTCGCTTCGGAAAGCGAGAGTGGCCCCGCGTCACTGACAACCGTCAAGGCGGACACGACGGATGTCGAAGCCGATTCTCTTGGGCCCGATTTTTCGGTTGACCCCGTCCATGCGAAGTCGATTGCTTTCGCGACCAGCGAAACGCCTGTGAGCGATGCGTCGACAGGCCATGTGCCGGATGCACCCACACGAGTCGCCGAACCAAGGTTGCAGCTCGAGGCCTCGTAGCGAGGGGGCGCATTTCCGGCGTTTGTGCGGTCGCCACACACCCTCGCTCATGCGAGGGACTTTCTGCTACGCAAATACCTGCATTGATCTCTGCGTCCAATTCTGGGTTCGTTCCGAATGTTTGGGCAAGGCATCGGGCAACCGTGCCCTCCCCTAACGGGCCAACCCACACATTGCTATGGAGATCATCATGCAGAGAAATTCCCTGTTGAAGGCAGGCTTGCTTGCCGCTGCCGTATTCGCATCGACTACATCCGTCACCGTGAACGCTCAGGGAATTCCGGCCTCGCTGGCGGTCTCGCCCGTCAACCTTTTGTCGCTGAAGTCGTTCGATCCGGACGCCCTTTTCCTCAATCCGACATTTCCAATTTCGACCCCGCTGCGACACACCGCCACCGGCAACCCGACACACTACCGATTCAGCCGATTCGCCGACTTCCGCGATGCAACCTGGCTGCCCTACGCGCCGCAGCCCACCGCGCAGATCCCGGCTTCCTGGTTCGAATCCTTCACGCCAACGCAAGGTGCCTTCGATCGCCGCGTAGTTCTCTACTTTCAGGTTCGGGCGACGAATCCGCGTGCGGGAAGACCGATTGGGTTTACCTCGAGTGCGCCCACCGGCCCACGGGAGATCCCTGCCGCTCGTGATGGAACCAGCAACACGTTCCTCCCAGGCCAGCCCGTTGGTGAGATGGTGCTGCAAACCGAACCCCAGTTCGTGAACAGCAACATCAAAAGCAAGACCATCCTCGCCGGATTTGCGGGGTGAAGTTATCCGTGGACGTCCAAGGTTACCCATTCCCTCTTACTGAAGGACTCACCATGAAAACCCAACGAATTGTCGGGCTGATTGCAGCCCATCTCGCTGGCCTAGCCAGTGTTCTAGCCTGAAGTTCCTCCATCCACCGAGCGAGTTTGTTCATACACGACAGGCGTTTGGAGTGAGATTTGAGTTCCGGTTGCTGCCTACAACCGGATCTTCGCGATGAGTTCGAGGGCTCGCTGTTGCTTGGGGTTGGGCGTGGTGGTGACTTCGAAGGTTGGCGCATCGGGCCGGGCCATGGGCGTGCGGCACGTGTTGCGCACGATGGTGGTGAGCTCAGCCAGCAGGGTGGAGAAGCTATGCGCTGGGGTGCCGTCATCGAGGGTGTGCCGTGTCACTTTGGCCAGCGCGGCCTTGGAGCGACGGGCCGGCGCCACGGGGTCGCGCGTGGTCTTGGCCTGTTGATCGGTGTCGGCGAACATCAACGCGCGCCAAGCCTCGCGCATGTGCCATTCCACGTAGTAGGCGAGCATGCACAGGAAGATGTGCGCGCGCACCCGATCGGCGGTACGGTGGTGGATCGGACGCACCTTCAGATCGATGGTCTTGAGCGAGCGGAACGCGCGCTCGACGTTGGCCAGCGACTTGTAGTTGCGCACGCACTGGGGGGCGTCCATCTGCGCGGCACTCACCGAGGTGCGGATGATGTAG
>JANMUI010000165.1:0-9045 GCA_031391405.1 Betaproteobacteria bacterium | reverse complement strand
CATGCTCGCGGTGCAGGCCGATGGCGGCAAGGTCGTCACGATCGAAGGGCTCACCGAGTCCGGGCAGATTGCCGATCTGCAGGCGGCGTTCGTCGAGCGGAATGCGTTGCAATGCGGCTATTGCACACCCGGCATGTTGGTCACCGCGACCATGTTATTGAAGGACCTGCAACCGATGACGCGCGAGCAGATTCGCGAAGCGCTCTCCGGAAACTATTGCCGCTGCACGGGGTATCACGCCATCGTCGATGCGATCGAGGCAACACTCGATCAGCGCCGTACCCTGCAAGGCTGAATGGACCACGCCGAAATGAAGACCATTGACGCGCTGCGCGATGTGGAAGGTGTCGAGGTGCGCGAAGCACCCGGCAAGACCGAGCCCTCGCTATTCGAGCGCCCGAACAACTACATCGGTCGTAGCGTCCCGCGCCCCGGCGCCCCGCGCGCGGTGGCTGGGCGGGGCAAATACACCGATGACATTGCGCTGCCCCGCATGTTGCACGCCGCGTTCTTTCGCAGCCCGCATGCCCACGCGAAGATTCTGCGGATCGATACCTCAAGAGCGGCCACGCAACCCGGTGTCGTGAGAATCGCGACCGGTGCCGATATCGCCAAGCGCTGCAAGACGATGTTCGGGTTCCTGTCGTGCTTCGTCGGCATGAAGGTGACGCCCCAGCATGCGATGGCGGTCGATCGTGCATGCTGGCATGGCGAGCCGGTTGCGATTGTCGTGGCGGGCACCCGTGCGCAAGCCGAAGACGCTGCCGAGCTCATCGAGGTCGAATGGGAAGAGCTGCCGGTCGTGATCGACAAGGAAACCGCGCTTGATCCCGCATCGCCGGTGCTCCACGCTGAGCTTGGCGACAATCTGATGTTCGAGAAAGTGATCGCTTCCGGCGACGTCGATGCTGCCTTTGCGAAAGCCGATCATGTGCTCGAAGAAACGTTTCGGTTCGGCCGTCACACAGCGGTGAGTCTGGAGCCGCGCGGCATGCTGGCCGATTACGATCCCGCCAGCGAAATGCTCACGCTCTATACGAGCAGCCAGGTGCCGCATATGATCCAGACGGTGTTCGCGCGGCTGCTCGGGGTGCCGGAACACAAGCTGCGTGTGATTGCGCCCGATGTCGGAGGATCGTTCGGGTTGAAGATCCATACCTTCGGCGATGAACTGGCAACGGTGGCGATGGCCATCGAGTTGGGCCGGCCGGTCAAATTCGTCGCCGATCGCATGGAATCGTTCGTCTCCGACATCCATGCCCGCGAGAACTGGGTGAAGGCGCGCATTGCGGTCAGCAAAGACGGCATCCTTGAGGCAATGGAGATCGATGATCTCTCGGGGGTTGGTGCGTATTCACAGTATCCGCGTACGAGTGCGTTCGAAGCCAATCAGATCCTCAACATCACCGGTGGGCCGTACGCGCACGCCAACTATCGGGCGCGCGCGCGCGTCGTCTATCTGAATAAAGTGCCAACCTCCCAGTATCGCGCCGTCGGGCATCCGATCGGTATCGCGGTCGGCGAGGCGATGATGGATATGGCGGCGGCGGTCACCGGGCTCGATCCGGTCGCGATCCGCCGCCGCAATGTCATGCGCGACAATTCGTATCCGCGCGTAACGGCCTCGGGAGTGCGCGTGCAGGATCTTTCGCATGAGGCATGCATTGAGAAGCTCGTCGCACGCATGCAATACGACGCGCTCCGTGCCGAGCAGGCTGCGCTCCGCAAGAAAGGCATCTATCGCGGGATCGGCGTCGCCGCGTTCATCAAAGGGACGGCGCCCGGGCCCGATGGCTACTACGGTATCGGCGGCGCTCCGATCGCTTCGCAGGATGCGACGATGGTGAAGCTCGAACCGTCGGGTGCGATCATTTGCGCGGTCGGGGTGAGCGAGCAGGGGCAGGGCGTCAACACGGTGATCGGCCAGATCGCAGCGGATGCGATCGGCGTGCCGCTTGATCGGGTGCGTGTCATCTCGGGCGATACCGAAGCGACACCGTACGGTGGGGGCACCTACGCATCACGGGCCACGGCGATTGGTGGCGAGGCGACGTGGCAGGCCGGCCGCGCGCTCCGCAAAGAGATCCTCCGGATCGCCGCCGCGCTCCTGAAAGCCGATCCGTCGACGCTCGATGTGTTCGAAGGCAATGTCGTCGATGCGGCCACGAAGAATGTACGCGTGACCTTGGCCGAGATCGGACGCATCGCGCACTTCCAGGTGGGTGAGTTGCCGCCGGATATCCAGCCCGAGATCATGGTGACCCGCCATTACCGCATGGTGGGCAACCTCTACATCTTCACCAACGGCATGCATGGCTCGTATGTCGAAGTCGATACCGACACCGGATTCATCAAGCTCCTCAAGCATTGGATCGTCGAGGATTGCGGGCGCATCATCAACCCCAATCTCGCCGACGAGCAGGTGCGGGGCGGCTGCGTGCAAGGCATCGGCGGCGGCATGTACGAGCACTGCATCTACGATGCGGCAGGGCAACTCCAGAACGGCACGATGGTCGACTACCTCACACCGATGGCCGGTGAGATGCCGGATATCGACGTCGCGCATGTGCAGACACCAACGCGAATCACGGAGCTCGGCGCAAAAGGCGCGGGCGAATCCGGAACGGGCGCCGCACCGGGCGCGGTGATGTGCGCGGTGAACGATGCGCTACGGCCGCTCGGGGCGCGTGTGACGGAGCAGCCGATGACACCAGCAGTGGTGTTGAAGGCGTTGGGGCGGTATTGACTCACTCTGTCCACGTGTTCGGAAACTAACCAATGCGGTTCGAGGTCCCGACCTTCACATCGGGACGTGAAGCGGAATGACCTGGCGCCCGTTACGTCGATAGACGCGGAAGTCCGAATCGAGCCACGCATGCCAACGATCGGACGGGTTAAGCAATGCGACAATCGGACCCGTATCGATGATAACCGCCGGCATCAGGTTCCGTAACCTTTGAGGTATTTCGGATGGGTTGAAAGATCCGCCGGCGCGGGGCCCAGACACCCCACGAGCTTTCCTGCACGCACGAGCGCGGACGACCGCATGTGGTCGCTGGTCGCCTCAAGATGCGCTTCGATGATGCTGCGTAGATATCGTGAGCGAGTGGTGCGGCGTTTGGCAACCGATGCGTCGAGTTTTGCCTCAAGCTGCGGCGGAAGCTTGACCGAAATCGTGCCCATGACCGACCTTTCAAGACCTTGAAGTTTACTTATTCGCCTGAATCGTACTTACTATAGGGCATCTCTAAATATAGGGCATCTCTAAAAATTCGTCATTCCCGCGAAGGCGGGAAACTAGGCTTATTGGAATCCCCGATGATCCAATAGTCTCTGGATTCCCGCCTTCGCGGGAATGACAGGAAGTTTGAATTTTTATAGGGCCCCGGTAATGGAATATTAGGGAAATTCCTGCTTTGTACCCCTAGGCTCGTATTGGCACCAAGGCTCGGATTTCCCAAGCCGCTTTCGCCAAATCCGCGCCGAATCTGCCAAAGACCGGCGGGACGAGTCGCGCGCTCAGGCGACGCAGCCTCCCTCGGGCGCTTCGGGCAACGCCCCGTGCAAGGGTACGAGGCAGCGCAAGCCATTTTTCCACCTGCGCGCTGCGGGGCTCGCCGACGATGCACCATTCGGAGAAGTGCTCGCAGTTGTTTCGTAGCAGCCGGTAGCGGCGTTCGCCAAGGCGCGAACGGGCGCGGTCGATAATCGCGTTCTCCATTCGCCCTTGCCATCGATCCCTGGCGATGCCTGCAAGCTTATGAAGACGAGGTATCGGATCTATCTCAAATCAGCAACGGTTCGTATACATATGCGCCAAGGGCGGGCGTGGTGTAACCATGCGGAATCGATGTGTATCCGCCCGGTAATCGTGCTTGCAGCCCGCTGCCGCACTGCTTACAGTCTGGAGGCCAACATTCGATCGGAGCTTCCGATGACGCATAAAGACCAGCTCGGTAATGTAATGAGCGGCGCCAGCGGTACCGCCATCGAGCACTATGATCAGGCGCTGCACGAGTTGCAGTGCTACATCGGCGATCCGGTGGGGTCGATCGATCGGGCGCTCGAGGATTCCCCCGCGTTCGTCATGGGCCATGTGTTGCGCGGCTATCTGCATCTGCTTGGGACTGAATCGGCAGGCTTGCCGGTGGCACGCGCGGCGCATCAAGCGGCGATCGAAGCGGCGCTACCGGTCACGTCCGGTGAGCGGGCGCATATCGAAGCGATGGCGTGCCTGATCGAAGGGCACTGGCATGATGCGGGGCGTATTCTCGAAGATGTCGCGATCGATCATCCGCGCGATCCCCTTGCCTTGCAGGCAGGCCATCTGATCGATTTCTATACCGGCTCGTCGCGGATGCTCCGAGATCGGATCGCCCGTGCGCTTCCGGCATGGGATGCACGCATGCCCGGCTACCACGCGATCCTTGGCATGCATGCGTTCGGGCTCGAGGAAACCGGACTTTACGACCGTGCCGAGGCCGAAGGGCGGCGCGCGGTGGAAATCGAGCCTCGCGATGGATGGTCGCAACATGCGGTTGCGCATGTGATGGAAATGCAGGGCCGGCAACGCGATGGCCTGCGATGGATGCGCGACAATCCCGACGCGTGGTCCCGCGAAAGCTTCTTCTGCGTCCACAATTGGTGGCACGTCGCCCTCTTTCATCTCGATCTTTGCGAGATCGACGAAGTGCTGATACTTTTCGATGCGCCGATCTATGGCAAGCGCTCGCAGGTCGTTCTCGACATGGTCGATGCATCTGCATTGCTGTGGCGCCTCCATTTGCGTGGCGTCGATGTCGGCGATCGGTGGCAGCCGGTTGCCGACGCGTGGGCGCCGATCGCCGCGTCGGGGAACTATGCCTTCAATGATGCGCATGCGATGATGGCGTTCGTGGGCGCGGGACGAGAAGACGCCGTCCGGGATGTGTTCGAGGCACAGGCGCGCGCGTTGGCGGGCTCCTGCGACAATGCGATGTTTACCCGCGATGTCGGCGCGCCGTTGGCGCATGCGATCCATGCATTCGGAGCGGGCAAGTACGGGCGCGTCGTGGACCTGTTGCGACCGGTAAGAATCATTGCATCCCGATTTGGCGGCAGCCACGCGCAGCGCGATCTTATCGATCTGACGCTGCTCGAGGCCGCAATACGTGACGGCCGGCGGTCAATGGCGCGGGCGCTCGCGGCCGAACGATTGAATGTGAAACCCGCGAGCCCGAGCGCAAGAATTCTAGTGGAGCGCGCAGCTTGACCAGAAGTGCTTCACGAATACATGTTCCGGGACTCCTGGCGAACGGTTGCGCTATTGCCCTACGTGTGTTGCTGTATGGCGGCCTTATAGCTTCGATTGCGGCATGCACGGTCGGCCCGTCGTATCAGCGCCCGGAACCTGTCGCGGCCAAGCAGTGGCACGCGGTGCGTCCCCACGGCGGCGATATTGTGCAACTGAAGGAATGGTGGTCGCGATTCGACGATTCGATGCTTGCCCAACTGATCGATACCGCTCAGCGTGACAGCCCGTCCATTGAGGCGGCGGTGATGCGAATCGAGCAGGCCCGCGCCAACGCGCGTGCGGCCGGCGCGGCGGAGTGGCCGGCCTTGGACTTGAAGTCATCCTTGCAGAGATCCGCCACCGGCCTCCCGCCGCTTACCGCCGCGCGAACGACTGCCAATGTCTCGGCGGATGCGAGCTGGGAGATCGATCTGTTCGGCGGGTTGCGAGCGACGCGTGATGCAGCTCGCGCGAGAGTGACCGCACGCGAGACGGAATGGCATGACGCGCGGATCAGTCTCGCCGCGGAAGTCGCCAACGCCTATCTCGGTCTTCGCACCTGCGAAGCGCTCACCGCCAATCTGCGACTCGATGTGGATTCGAGGAAGCAGACGGTCGCGCTCACTGCGCAGAAGGTCGCCGCGGGATTCAGTGCGCCTGCGGATGCCGCGTTGCTCCGCGCGAGCCTCGCGGACGCAAACAGCCGCATGACCGCGCAACACGCCGAGTGCGACGGGTTGGTGAAGACGCTGGTCGCATTGACCGGTGCGAACGAACCGGTCCTGCGCGAACAGCTCGGCACGAACACCGCGCGCGTGCCCAGCGCTCCCGGCATCGCGATCACCGAATTTCCGGCGATCGCCTTGACGCAGCGGCCCGATCTCGCCGCGGCGGAGCGTGAGCTTCGCGCGGCGTCCGCCGAGATCAACGCAGCCGAAGCGAATCGGTATCCGCGCCTCACCTTGACCGGCTCCATCGGCTATGCGGTATTAAGCTCTGTCGGCGTGACAAGCGAGGGCATGTCGTGGGCATTCGGGCCCGCGCTATCGTTGCCGCTCTTCGATGCGGGGCGTCGCGATGCGCAGGCCGATGCAGCGCGCGCCCGATTCGGCGAGCTTCGCGCGCTCTACATGCAACGTGCGCGCGATGCGGTGCGTGAAGTCGAGCAGGCGCTGGTGCGACTGGATGCGGCGGGTCGCCGTCAAGTCGATGTTGAAGCGGCTGCCAAGGATTTCGAAGCGTTTCTTGCGGCCGCGCAAGCGCGTTGGGATGCCGGCGTCGGCAATCTGATCGAGTTGGAAGAAGCGCGCCGCCAGACGTTGAATGCCAACGCAACGCTCGTGCAGTTGCGTCGCGAACATGTTGCCCAATGGATCACTCTTTACAAGGCGCTCGGCGGTGGCTGGGAGAATCAAGCCCCTCTGCCGCAGTAGACAAATTCGACAATGCGTATCGCAATCGTGGAATGGAACAGGCGTGGAGCGTGGGGCTCAGGGCGCACCGTGTGGCGAGGCATCTTGATCGCCGGCATGACGACGGTGCTGGTCGCATGTTCGCGCGGCGAGTCGGCGAGCGACTCATCGGTGAACGCAGCCAAGGCGGGCACTGCCAAACCCGCGTTGACTGTCAATGTTACGCAACCGGCAACCGAGGATTGGCCGCTGGTGCTCAACGCGAACGGCAGTATCGCTGCATGGCAGGAGGCGAGCGTCGGCGCCGAGGTCGGTGGCCTCAGAATCGCGGAGCTTCTTGCCAATGTCGGCGATACCGTCAAGCAGGGTCAGGTGTTGGCGCGGCTTGCGGTGGCGAGCGTCGAGGTCGAAGTCGCCCAATTGCGCGCGTCGATCGCCGAAGCGGAGGCCACGCAGGCCGATGCACGCGCCAATGCGGAACGTGCGCGCCTGCTCGAGCGCTCCGGTGCCATCAGCGCGCAGCAGATCGACCAGTTGCTGACCGCTGAACGAACAGCCTCCGCACGGCTCGATGTCGCGCGGGCGCGCCTGCGCGCCGAGCAGATCCGCTGGGAGAACACCAATGTGCTCGCGCCCGATGATGGTGTGATCGCCACGCGATCGGCCATGATCGGCGCGGTGACGCAACCGGGGCAGGAACTGTTCCGATTGATCCGCAAGGCCCGCCTCGAATGGCGCGCCGAGGTGATCGCAAGCGAGCTCGCGCGCATTCGCCCAGGGCAGAAGGTCGCGATCGAAGCCGCCAGTGGCGCGAAGCTCGCCGGCATGGTGCGGGTTGTCGCACCGACCGTCGATCCGCAGACGCGCATGGCCATCGTGTATGTCGATCTGCCCGCGGGCAACGCCGCCAAGGCCGGCATGTTCGCCCATGGCGAATTCGAGCTCGGCGCAAGCAAAGTGGTGACCCTGCCGCAATCGGCCATCGCGCGGCGCGACGGGTTCGATTACGCGTTCCTGTTGCAGCCCGATGCACGGGTGCGTGCCCTCAAGGTCGAGGCAGGTCGGCGGCGCGGCGAGCGGATCGAGATCGTCACGCCGCTCCCCGCTGATGCGCGGGTGGTGGCGAGCGGCGTCGGATTCCTGAATGACGGCGACATGGTTCGCGTGGAGCAAGGGGCCGCGCGATGAATCTCTCCACCTGGTCGATTCGCAATCCGATTCCGACCCTGTTGCTGTTTCTGCTTTTCACCGGCCTTGGCTTCATGTCGTTCAAGGCGATGAAGATCCAGAATTTCCCGGACATCGATTTGCCGACCGTATCGGTGAGCGCGGCGTTGCCGGGGGCGGCACCCTCCCAGCTCGAAACGGAAGTGGCACGCAAGATCGAGGCCTCAATCGCCACGGTGACCGGTGTGAAGCATATCTACACCCGCGTGCAGGAAGGCATGGTCACGGTCACCGTCGAATTCAAGCTCGAAAAGAGCCTGTCGGATGCAAGCGACGATGTGCGCGATGCAGTGGGCCGCGTGCGTGCTGATCTACCCGCCGATCTGCGCGATCCGATCATTACCCGTTTCGATCTGGCAGGCATGCCGATCCTTACCTATTCGATCGCCTCCGATCGCATGGATGAAGAGGCGTTGTCGTGGTTCGTCGACAACACCGTTGCGAAGACAATTCTCACGGTGCCCGGTGTGGGGAAAGTGGGACGCGTCGGCGGCGCCACACGCGAGATCCGCGTCGAGATCGATCCGTCGCGACTTGCTGCGCTCAATGTAACCGTGGCTGAAATCTCTCGCCAGTTGAAGCGCGTGCAACAGGAAGCGTCCGGTGGGCGCTCCGATCTTGGGGGTGCCGAACAAGCGCTCCGCACGATTGCAACCGTGCAGTCGGCGCAGGAGCTTGCCGGCTTGCAGATTCCATTGAACGACGGACGGCGGGTCCGACTCGATCAGGTCGCGCTCGTCAAAGATACCGTGGCGGAACGCCGATCGGCCGCTTTCCTCAACGGCAAGCCGGTCGTGGGATTCGAGATCACGCGCAGTCGCGGGGCCAGCGAGATCACGGTCGCCGAAGGCGTACGACGCGTGCTTGCGCAGATGAAAACCGATCATCCCGGCATCGAGATCACCGAAGCATTCAACTTCGTCGAGCCGGTGCACGAGAGCTATGTCGGATCGATGATCTTGCTCTTCGAGGGTGGGCTGCTTGCGATCATCGTCGTGTTTTTCTTCCTGCGTGACTGGCGCGCGACGCTCGTTGCAGCGGTCGCGCTGCCGCTGTCGGTGATTCCCACCTTCGTTGGCATGTACTGGCTCGGCTTCTCGATCAATGTCGTCACATTGCTTTCGCTCGCCCTAG
>JANMUI010000140.1:0-10086 GCA_031391405.1 Betaproteobacteria bacterium | reverse complement strand
CAGCGTGAGAAGTGGTAATGCGAAGAGGGGAGATTTGGTGGGCGTCAATGCCCGATCCGGTAGGCTCCGGCCCTGGGTATCGAAGGCCGTATCTCATCGTTTCTGCCAATTCATTCAACGCGAGCCGCATCAATACGGTTATCGCGGTGGTCATCACTTCCAACCTACGGTTGGCTGATGCACCGGGCAACGTGCGGCTGCCATCCCGAGGTACGGGCCTGTCGAAGCCCTCGGTGGCTAACGTCTCCCAAGTGATCACCATTGATAAGGCGTTTCTTACTGAGCGTGTCGGTCGGGCGCCGACCGCATCCATGAGCGTGATCGATGATGGTCTACGTCTCGCACTGGAGCTGTAAAGCGAGGGCTGACATGCCAATCAACCCGACAGCCGCGAGCGTAGCTTGCGGTTCCCTCGGTCGCTTCGCTTCCTCGGCTGCCCGTTATTGGCGGCGTTAGCCCTCCGAAGTCAATGCTGAGGTAGCATTCCACGGATGCGATTCGAATGGGATCCACAGAAGGACGCGGGGGGAACCACGCAAAGCATGGCCCCCCGTGTCGTCTCCTTCGAGGAGGCATCCGCCATGTTCCCGGTTCGGCGACCCGCTGGCGGCTACAATTGCAGATCCCGATCACTCAGAAACGGAAATTCGATTCTTAACGATGGGTCTTTCCTCCGCCGGGGGGCGGAAGACTCGTGGTTGTGTCTCACACCGAAGAAGAGGACGTTCTCTTTCGAATCATCAGCGCCCGCGAGGAGTACGATTTCTCCGGTGCAGTGCGTGGCAAGTACCACGCGAGGTATCTTGAAAGCACAAACGTCGTGGTTCTTGATCCCGACGTAGCCGTTGGCTTCAAGAACGCCGAGGCAGTGAACAACGCACTACGAGCGTTGCTTCGGATCGCGCGCGAGAGCGGAGGGCTAACAACGCACTCAAGCTGACGGTCGCAAGCGCGCTTGCGATGCCCTCGTCGCTTCGCTCCTCGGCTGCAGCTTAATGAGGGCGTTGGGCCTCACGTACAATTACTTCGGAGGACTTCATGCAGTATGTAGATGGATACGTTGTCGCCGTACCGGAAGTGAACAAGGAAAGCTATCGCGTTCTTGCGGAAACCGCTGCGGTCGTTTTCAAGGACCACGGTGCACTCAGTGTCGTTGAGTGTTGGGGCGACGACGTCCCAGAGGGAAAGCTCACGTCGTTTTCAATGGCCGTGCAGCGCAAGCCAGAAGAGGCTGTTGTCTTTTCGTGGGTCACTTGGCCTTCCAAGGAAGCGCGAGACTCTGGAATGGCAAGCGCCATGCAGGATCCTAGAATGAAGCACGACATGAATCAAATGCCGTTTGACGGCAAGCGCATGATCTACGGAGGCTTCACGGTTCTGGTGAATGCGTAGGGCGGAACGAACTTCGCCTCGGCCCTGTATCTTGATCCGGCTGCGGCTCGGAGCGCGGCCTCTTAACCCTTCGTTCCACGTTACGTACTCCGGCTGGCTACGCCAGCCTCCGTCCACAGGTGAGCTCAAGCGTTAGGCGTCGCAATCACTCGCCATGTCAGCCGTCCGCCCGTGTGAAGTCCCACTAAGCTCACTACTCCGAAGCTACGAGGACGGGGATGGCTTCGCTGACTGCTACGTGGCCGAAGTCGCGGGCGCAATCACACAAGAAGCGTTTGTCGAGGCGTTCTACTTCGGCTCCGCTGTTGTGCCGCGCCCAAGCAAAGGAGCCCCGAATCCCAGGATGGGTCGGGTCTTCCACGCACTCTTGGGTTTCCATCGCCTCTACTCACGCTTGCTGCTCTTGGCGGCCAGCAAACGCGTACGGTCGGCATAGCAAGTTCTGGCCGTCGGCTCGCATCGTTGCGCTCCGGCTTCCTTCCGACAATCCCTCACGAACTTGCCCTTGCCTTCGGCTAGTGGTTATCCTTGTCATATGCGACAAGTCGGCTACGTCGACTACGAACGCCGCCAGGAAGACGGTTTTCGTCGCGTCTTTCTAAGAGAGGCGCCTTGATGAGATTAGCCGCCAACCCGCGCTTCGAATCGGCGGCCGTGCTCGCGCTGGCCGCCGCGGTGTTCGCTCCGGGCTTCGCGGCCGAGCAGTTGTTTCCGGCAAAGCCGATCACCGTCATCGTGCCGCTTGCCGTGGGTTCGCCGCCCGAAACGATGGCGCGCGCTCGGTCAGTTCCTTGCCCCGACGCTAGGTCAGCCCATCGTCATCGTGCCACGCGGAGGTGCGGGCGGCACGATCGGCGGCCAGGTCGTCGCGAATGCGAAGCCCGACGGCTACACGCTGCTGATGGGTAGCGGATCGTCGCTCGCGATCGGGCCGGCGCTCTACCCGCAGGCCGGCTTCAATGCCGCGCAGTCGTTCGCCCCCGTAGGCCAGGTGTACAGCTCGCCTTTCGTGCTCATGACCGGCGCCAAGTTTCCCGCGACCACGTTGACCGAGTTCATCGCAGCGGTGAAAGCGAAGCCAGGCGGATTGGTCGCCCCGCGCGGAACGCCGCCTGCAATCATCCACCAGTTGAACGACGCAATTCAGGCGGTGCTTGCCGAGAAGGAATTTCGCGACGTGCTGACCCGCTTCGGTGCGGAGCCGGAGGGCGGATCACCCGCGCAGTTCGGCCGGCTCATCGAGGTCGACGGCGCGCGCTGGGCGGCGGTCGTCAAGGCGACGGGGGCCAAGGGAGAGTAGCGAGCATGCTGGAGAATCATCAAGTCGTCATCGTCGGCGGCGGGCCCGTCGGTGTTGCGCTCGCCGTGGAGCTTGGCCTGCGCGGCGTGACATGCGCGCTGGTGGAGCGCCATCTCGCGCCGCAGCGCATCCCCAAGGGTCAGAACCTCACCCAGCGCACATTGGAGCACTTCTATTTCTGGGGTATCGCCGACGAGCTGCGCGCCGCGCGCGTGATGCCCGCAGGTTTTCCGGCGAGCGGCATCGCCGCTTACGGCAGCCTGATGGGCGAGTACTGGGCCGCCCCGCCCCAACGAGAGCTCGTGCGCCCCTACTATTTTCAGGAGAGCGAACGCCTTCCGCAGTACCTGACGGAAGCCGTACTGCGCCGAAAGCTTGCAACGCTTGCCAACGTGGAATGCCTGTTCGGATGGTCGGCCGAGACGATTGAGCAGACCAACGACGCGGTGCGTGTAACGATCACGGACCGTACCGGGAGCGAGCGGCGGACCCTCACGGCAGACTACGCGGTGGGTTGCGATGGCGGCCATTCGGTCGTCCGCGAGCAGGTGGGCATCGGACGCGGCGGCGCGGACTACGACCAGACGATGGTGCTGGCGGTGTTCCGCTCGCGCGTGCTGCATGAGGGCCTCAAGCGCTTTCCCGGGCGGTCCACCTACAACGTGCTGCATCCCGATGAGAAAGGCTACTGGCGCTTCTTCGGACGCATCGACGTCGGCGAAGGCTGGTTCTTTCATGCACCGGTGCCAAAGGATGCGACCACCGCCAACTACGACTTCCACGGTCTGCTGCAGCGGGCGGCCGGGTTCGACTTTGCATGCGAGTTCGACCATGTCGGTTTCTGGGATCTGCGCGTGGCGGTGGCGGAAACGTATCAAGTGGGGCGCGTATTCATCGCCGGCGATGCGGCGCACAGCCATCCACCGTACGGCGGCTTTGGTTTGAACAACGGTCTCGAGGATGCAACGAACCTCGGTTGGAAGTTGGCCGCGAAGTTGGCTGGCTGGGGCAATGACGCTCTGCTCACTTCATACGGAGAGGAAAGGCGCCCGATCTTCATCGAAACCGGTAACCACTTCATCGCCGGCCGCATCGAGTCGGACCGCCAGTTCCTCGCGCGCTATAGCCCGGAGCGCGAACGCGCCGAATTCGAGCGCGCCTGGACAGAGCGGGTCGCCGGTGTGAGCCAGCGCGTGCAGACCTATGAACCGCATTACGAGGGTTCGCCGATCGTGATCGGCCCACCCGGTGGCCGGAGCAGCGCGCACGGCCAGCACACGTTCGCCGCAAAGGCCGGGCATCACTTGCCGCCGCAGCCCCTTTCTTCGGGGTGCAACGTCTTCGAGGCGCTCGGCACCGGTTTTGCCTTGCTCGCATTCGGCGCGGACGACGGCGCGGTCCGTTCCTTTGAAGCAGCCGCGCGCGCGCTCCGCATTCCGCTCAAGGTCGTGCGCGACAGCTACACAGAGGGACGTGAGGCATACGGGATGCGGCTCATTCTGGTGCGGCCGGATCAGTACGTGGTCTGGACTGGTGACAATCCGCCTTCGGATGCGCGCGCGATCTTGGCGAAAGTGACCGGATTGAATTGAGTGGCAAGGATTGGCGCGAGAGCACAACGCGACGATCTACAACACGCCACCATTCAGAAAGCGCTATTGCGACTCAAATCCCGATGATCGTCACGCCGCCATTGGGTGCGATCACCTGCCCGGTCATGAAATCGGCTTCGGCTGAGGCAAGCCAGGCGACCGCGTAAGAAATCTCGAGCGGCTGAGCGAGCCGGCCAAGCGGCACTTCGCTTTCCATCTTGCGGATCCGTTCCAGACCGAGGCTTGCACGCGTGAGATCGGTTTCCAGCAGCCCCGGCGCGACGGCGTTGACCATGATGTTGTAGGGCGCCAACTCGCGCGCCCACGATTTCACAAAACCCGAGAGCGCCGATTTGGCAGCAGCGTAGTGGCTTGCGAAGGCACTGCCGCCCATGGCGAAGTTCGATGAAATATTGATGATCTTGCCGTAGCGCCGCACCTTCATGCCGGGCACCACGGCTTGCGCCGCGAAGAAGCTCCCTTTCACATGCACGCCGAACATGCGATCGAATTTCGCCTCGTCGATCTTTTCGATCGCGAGCCCCTGCCCTGCAACGCCCGCGTTGTTGACGAGAATGTCGATCTTCCCCATTGCCGCTTCGGCCTCGCCGATGCCGCGTTGTAGCGCGTCGACTTCCTGGACATCACCGACCAGAATGTGCACGCGACGACCGTGCGCGCGTACGAGCTCAGCCGTGCCTGCCGCGGCCGTTGCGCTAATGTCTTGAACGATGACGTCGGCACCGCGCTCGGCCAGCAGACTCGCGTGCGAGCGTCCCATGCCGGCACCAGCACCGGTAACGAGGGCGACTCTTCCTTGTAGAGAGGCCATGGCTACGCTATCCGTGACAGCGGCCGTGTGCCCGCCTGCTCAGCCACGATCGCAGCGGTCAAGAGCCTTCGCACCGCAAGGCTCGGCGCATCGACATTGATGTCCACCGACGTGTGGCTCGCACTGTCTTGATCACGATCGAAATTTCGCTGCTGGGCTTCCATCACGCGGACATCCTCCTTGAAGACACGCAGAAAATCGCGCCGATACATCTCATCGATCTCGCCATCATCGAGGGCGAAATGACGGGGATGTGCATAGAACTGGAAACAGGTGCGCTCGGTCTCGGGAGTCGCGACCGACAGTGCATGGAACTGAACACCGCCGATACGGCGCCCTTCGAACGCGCCGGTGCCGACATCGGTGCAGCCGACATCAACATCGCAATAACAGGGCAGCGTGGCTTCGACCGTCTGCCAGCGATCGACATGGCCGGCGAACTTGCCATGCTTCTGGTAGAGGGGCGGCGGCGGCGCGTCCGGAATCAACCGACTCATGCGCACGCCGCGATCGATCCGCTCGGTACGCACCGGAAAGCGCACCACGGCATCGTTGCCGATGGTATCGGCATGCACGTAGGTGAGGTGCGACAGGTCGAGCAGGTTATCGGTAACGAGCTGATAGTTCCCCTCGATATGCAGCACCGGCCCCCGCACGACCGACCACTCGGGATGGTCCATCCACCACCAGTTCGGGATCAAGGCGTCGTCGGCCAGCGCCGGATCGCCCATCCAGATCCATACCCACTGCCAGCGCTCGCGCACCGGATAACTTCTCACCCGGGCGCCGGTTGGAATGCCGGCCTGCCCCGGCACCGCGATGCACTGTCCACTTGGATCGAAGACGAGGCCGTGATAGCCGCACCGCAGGTTGTCGCCGATCTGCGTGCCCATCGAAAGCGGCAGGCTACGATGGCAACAGCGATCCGCGAGGGCGACCGGTTCGCCGTTGGGTCGCCGATAGAGGACCACGGGTTGGTCGAGAAACGTGCGGGCGACAAGACCGGCATCGATCTCGCTGCCCCAGGCAGCGACGTACCAGGCGTTCTGCAGGAACATCGGCGTGTCTCCAGCGATGACCGATTACAATCGAAACCGTTGTCGTAAATACTAGCGCAAATACGAGGAGACGCCCGATGCACTACGACTACGTACCGATGCCACACAGGAAGCCGCTGAAATGGCCCAACGGCGCGCGCCTGGCGATGATCATCACCACCAATCTCGAGTATTGGGATATGACCATCGACACCGACAAACCGGCCTACCCCGGCGGCCCCGGCGTCGTCATCAACACCATGAGCGGCAAGTACTACGACAATCCGAACTACACATGGCGGGAATACGGGCAGCGCGTCGGCGTGTGGCGGATCTTCGATGAATGCGAGCGCGCCGGTGTGGCCACGAGTTGCACCATGAACGCCAAGCTCGCCCTGGAGCGCAGGCAGATCATCGACCATGCGGTTGCGCGCAACTGGGAAATCGTCGCCCACAACTATGTGCAGACCCAGCCGCTTGCCGATTATCAGTTCGACATCGAGGCCGAGCGGCGCATCATCCGCGACACCTTGAAGGTCTACGAAGACGTGGTTGGCAAGCCCGCACGCGGCTGGCTCTCCACGTCGCTTCGTTCGACGCCGAACACGCCTGATCTCGTCGCCGAGGAAGGTCTGATCTTCTGGAACGATTTCATGAACGACGACCAACCGTATCTGATCCACACCAAGAGCGGCAAGCCGCTCGTCTCGGTGCCCTATACGGTGGAGATCAACGACTTTCAGGCATTCATGTTCCAGGGCCGGGACGTCGAGGGCGGCGTGGCGCTGTTCAAGGAAGCATTCGATGAGCTCTACCGTGAAGGCGCATCGAGTGGGCGGATTTTCAATATGGGCTTGCATCCGCATGTAACCGGCCAGCCGCACCGGATCCGCGCGCTACGCGAATTCCTGCAATACGCGAAGCAGTTCCCGGACATCTGGTGGACGACGCGCGAGGAGATCGCGACCTGGTATCTCGCGAACCACAAGACGCATATCAGCTGACTACATGAGTCCGGGGAGCAGCAGGGTGGTTGCCGGGACGAGCATGATGATCACGGTGCGTATCACGTCGCTCACGACAAAGGGCAGGACGCCCTTGTATGTGTCCCGCATCGGCACGTCTTTGGCCATTGCGTTGATGACGAAAATGTTGAGCCCGAACGGCGGCGTGATCATCCCCATCTCGACCGCCATGAGCGCGAGTATGCCGAACCAGATGCCGATCTGATCCGGGGTGAGTCCGAAATCCAGGGCGAGAATGATCGGGTAGAACACCGGAATGGTGAGCAGCACCATCGCCATCGATTCCATGACGCAGCCGAGAATCAGATAGACAATCATCATCGCACCGAGGATGACCATCGGTGGCAGATCGAGCGTGCCGACCGCGCGGGCCAGTTCGCCCGGCATCTTGGTGAGGGCAAGAAAGGCGTTGAACACTTCCGCGCCGAGCAGGATCAGGAAGATGAGCGCGGTCGTCTCCATGGTCTCGAGTAGCGCGTGACGCAAGCCGCGCCAACGCATCCCACCGATGACGATCGCCAACATGAGCATCACCGCCGCGCCGACTGCCGCCCCCTCGGTTGGCGAAAACCAGCCCGCATAGATGCCGATGACGACGACCGCGAAAACGAGTACGACATGCCAGACGCCGAGGATGCTCTTGCCACGCTCGGCCCAACTCGAACGCGGACCGGCCGGGCCGGATGCGGGACTGATCCGGACATAGGCACTTACCACGATCATGTAGCCGACTGTTGCGATCAGGCCGGGAATGACGGCGGCGAGGAACAGATGACCGATCGACTGTTCGGTGTAGATCGCGTAGATGACCAGCACCACGCTCGGTGGAATCAGAATGCCGAGCGTTCCGCCGGCGGCGAGCGTGCCGGTGATCAAGGCGTTCGAGTACTTGTACTTGCGCATCTCAGGCATTGCCACCTGGGACATCGTCGCGGCGGTCGCCAGCGATGATCCGCAGATCGCACCGAACATCGCACAGCCGCCGATCGATGCAATCGCCAGCCCGCCACGGAGGTGGCCGAACCACGCATTCGCCGTGCGGAACATGGCGGCGTTGATGCCGGCTTGCGTCGCGAGATGCCCCATCAAAAGAAACAGCGGCACCACCGACAGCGTGTAGTTCGCGAATCGGCTGTAGGTCGTGGTATTGAGGCTGTTCAAGAGAGGTTGCCAACCGGACAGCGCAACATAGCCGCCCGCTCCGACAAACAGCATCGCGATGCCGACCGGCATGCGGAACGCCATCAGCACCAGGGCCGCGCCAAAGCCAATCAGCCCGATCTCGAAGTTGCTCATGGCGAGCGAGCGCCCGCAGCGACCATCGCGCGCCAGAACCGCATCACCGCATGCAGGCATGTGAGGCACCACACGATCATCACAACGAACCCGATGAAATAGCCCCACCAGAGCGGGATGCGCAAAAACATCGAGTTGTCGCCGCCTGTGTAGACCGCCCATCCGCCGATGGCAAGGCGCCAAGTGAGGACCAGCACGCAGACGAGGAACACTGCGTTCATCGCGAGATCGAGCATTGCGCGCGTTCGCGCGCTCGCCTTCATCGTGAAGAAATCGACGATGACATTCGCACCTCGAATATGGCAGTACGGCAGCGAGCAGAACAGGGCGATCGCGATACCGACTTCGACGATCTCCGAATCACCGAGGAGGGGCCGGTCGAGCGCGGTTCGTCCGACCACGCTGGCAACCGTCAACGCCATCACGATCAGCACGATGAGCCCGCCAAACACCGCTATCGCCACCGAGCTGTCATAGAGGAACCGCCCGAATGCATCGCCGGGCGGTGCATGCCGTGGTTCGGCGACGTCCCCTCGACTGTCTGCCCGAACGCCTTCCGACTGCTGGACCATGGCTTACGACTTATCGTACTTCGCCATGATCTCCAGCAGATCCTTGAACATCTGCGGCCCGTTGAAGCCCTTCTTGTTCATCTCGTCGATCCAGGCGTCGTGGGCGGTTTTGCCGGCGGCGCGCCAGCGCTGCTCCTCGGCCGCATCGAGTTTGATGACCTCGTTGCCGCGATCAATCGCAATCTTACGGCCGGCCGCCGCACCGTCGTCCCAGGCTTTGCCGTAGCGTTGGCCGAATTCACGACCGGTGCTCATTTCGATGCCGCGCCGCTGGTCCGGGGTAAGCGACTTCCACGTATCGTGGTTCATCGCGATCAGGAGCAGCGAATGGAAGATCGGGAGGTCGGTGTGATACTTGGTTACTTCAGCGAATTTGAACGGAATCGTGATCAGCCAAGGAATCATCGTGCCTTGCACCTGCGCCTTCGAAAGCGCGTCGTAGACATCGGGTAGCGGCATTTGCACCGGAACACCACCGAATGCAGCCACCGCCATGCCGACGTAGCGACCGGCGACGCGCAGCTTCATCCCCTTCAGATCCTCGAGCTTGCGAACGGCTTTGCGCGAAGTATGGATGAGCCCCGAGTCAATCGAGTTGATCGACAGCAGCTTGAAATCGGCGACCTCGCGTTGGGCGTACTTCTCGACCCAATCCCACGCTGCGCGGCTGACCTGCTCGCCGTTCTTCGCCACGAACGGCAATTCAAGCGCCTCCAGAATCGAGAAGCGGCCGGCGTGGTAGGCGGGCAACGTGTAGGAGATATCGACCACACCGTTGGTGACCTGCGAGATCAGATCGGCGGGCCGCCCGCCGAGCGACATGCCGAAATACATTTGGATCTTCAGCGCCCCGCCGGAGTGCCTGGCGACATCGGCCTGGAACGGCTCGAAGATGATCCTCGTCTCGACCGAGCGCTCCGGCCCGAAGGTGTGCATCTTGAGCTCTTTGGTTTGAGCGGACACGGTGCCTACTGCACCGAGCGCGATCAACGTCACTGCAAGAGCGCGAAGACATGCCGTCATTGCGTTTTCCTCCTCTG
>JANMUI010000137.1:0-4828 GCA_031391405.1 Betaproteobacteria bacterium | reverse complement strand
CGTCCGCTCACGGACACTCCGGCATTCACCCTTCGACAGGCTCAGGGCGAACGGTAAATCCACTACGTCTTTTAAGTTAGGGCCATTCTGGTCTGTCCCCTATTGTTTGCAACGCAATTCGATTTCGTCGCGCCGTCGCGGCCCCCGGCTGCGCGGGGGCAGGCTTGAGTCGTGGTGGTTGCACCAACCGCTCCGAAGGACTCGGTTTAATCCCCGTGGCAAGACCGTGGGGAATCTCAAGTTGACGGAAGCGCGCGTTCGGTGCTTGAGCGCGTATCTGTGCCGCGCAGCACTGTGTATAAAAAGATCAATCGCCCTTTTCGCTCACCGGGAGGTATCCCGGAAAACCGAGCGGTCAGTCGAACAGGAGCGTGCGGGCACGCCGAGATGAGTAAGGATCCCGACCATGCTGGCGGGATTCTCGCCGTCGCCTACAGGCGGCGAGGATCGGCTTCAGCTCGCCATGCAAACGCTGTCCAGGATCACCCGCGCCCTCGACTCGGCCGAGTCCTGCACTTCGGCGAGGCGTGCATCGGGCCGCGCGGCTCGCGCATGCGGCAGGCAGTGCGCGAATACGTCTTCAGGGGCGGCCATCAGACGGGTTGGCTGTGTCGTCCGCGCGAACCTATGGTGGATGGGATAGTTCATGACCGCGCGCCAGGCGGGTGCAAAGCTCGCCGGTTGCTTCATCGTTTCGCGCAGCTCGATGGTCAGCCGCGCAGGATCGATGCGGGGTTCTATGGTGCGCGCATTGGCGCGCCGCCGCTCGTACCAGGGCCACCATAGCTCCATGTCGCGCCGCATGTGCCAGGCTCTGATGAGATGCTCGCCGTTCCACGCCGCCTCGAGCGGCTCGACGCCGTCAAGCCATCGGGCAGCGACCGCTGTCTCTGCTTCGCCGAGACAGATAGGTGCGTCCAGCATCAGGCTGCGAACCCGCTTGCCGGCACGCAGCGCCGCTTCCACTGCCACCGCCGCACCGCCGTTATGACCGTAAAGATGCACCGCGCCAATCCCCAGCTTGTCCAGCAGTTGCAATAGGACGCTCGCCCAAGCGTCGACGCTCTGGGGCGTATCGGGCGGGGCGTCGGATTCGCCATGGCCGGGAAGATCGAGCGCGATCGACGGATGATGCGCGCCGATAGCGCAGACCAGTGCATCGTAGAGCGCAGAGGAACCCGGCGCGTGGTGAATGACCACCACCGGCGCGGCAGCGTGCAGATTGCCGCTGCTGCGGAGCAGGATCTGGGCGTCTCCGACAGTGATGTAGTCCGTCGTGGAACGGCCCTGCAATGGCGCACACGACGGCGCACGCGCTGGGAGGCCCCTTGCCGGATGTTTCGCGAGCACCTCGAGCTCGGTGCGCGCAGCCGCCAGCGCGTCGCGCGGCATTTCCATGGTCCAGGTCCCGGGCGGGTACTGCTGCAGCGTGCGGAACAGGCTGTCGCCTGGGCGGACACCGAAGCACGCCGGCACCTTCAGATCGCGCAGCGCCTCGAGCCCGCGATGGCGAAAGGCGGTTGCATAGCCTATGCGGTAGCTGTCTCCCGCTTCGAGCAGCTCGATCACGCCGCGATGCAGGAAATCGACGTCGGGCATGTCGGTGTCGGCGCGGTTCGTCGCGTGCTGCGCGTTCCACGGCCAGAATATGTGCTGCTCGCGGTAGCGGAACCACAGCCACAGCAGATGCGCGCCTTCAAAGGTCGGCACGAATGGCTGGAGGTAGTGCGCGAGCCGCGCCTTCTTCACCTCGTTGGAAAACATCGGAAAGCCATCGCAGAGCGCCATGGCGCAGCGCTTCGGATGCCGGGCGGCGAATTCCACCGCGATCTGCGCGCCGGTGTGCCGACCATAGGCGGCAGCGTGATCGATGCCCAGGGCCGCCAAGGTCTGCGCCAGCGCGTCGGCGAGATCCTCGGTTTCCGGCTGCTCGAGCGGCAACAGGTCCGACAGCCCGAAGCCCGGCGTATCGAAGGCAAGCGCGGTAAACCGCGTGGCGAATATTTCCAGCGGGATGCGCATCACCTTGGCCGAGCATGGCGAAGCGTGCAACAGCGCCACGGCTGGCCCTTCGCCTGCGCGGTGGTAGTGGACGCGGCGGTTGCCGACGGTGACGAAGTGCTTCGTTATTTTCATGGTCCGCGCTTCACAGTCGGCGCTTCACAGTCCAAGTACGCCGGGATTCATATGGCCCTCTGGATCGAGAGCGCGCTTCACCAGGGTGAGCAGATCGCGCGAGCCAGGATCCATGAGCTCGGTGAGGCGGTAGTAGCGCCCGATCTGCGCATGCACCGCATCGTGCGCGTCCAGGATATCGCGCAGCTCGGCACGTAAGCGGTGCACGAGGCTACGGGCCGCGAGGTTTTCCGAGATGCCGCCGAAGCGCGCACGGTTACGCTCGGAGAGATGAGCCATATGGATCGCATCGAGCGTGTCGCGCCAATAGAACATCGGCTCGATGGTCACATATGCGCCAACCGAGGAGACGAGCCACTGCACGGATACACCGGTCGAAGCAAACGCCTGGCCTTGTGCCGACAGATGCGCGCGCAGGGCCGCCATGCATGCGCAGGCGCGGGAAAGCGGCAGGATGCCGTGCACCGGCACCCAGCGCTCGCCTTGCGGTCCCACCAGGCCGCGGATCGAATAGGGCTTTGCGCGCAGCGTCTTGGGCACGATGTTGTCGACCTCCAGCGCCCGCTCGCCGAACTGCTCGCGGACCGAACCGCGCGCCAGCGACATCTGCGCGCCGGCGGCCGCCTCCGTCGCCGCCTCGACCGTCAAATGCAGCGACCACGAATGGTTGTGAAGCGTCGTGCGGCCGCGCGCGAGTTGCGCCACGTCTTGCAGCGCCTTCCCCGCCGAACCCGCGCTCTTTACGACCGCGCCGAGGATCTTCACCGCTTCGGTCAGCTCCACCTTGCTGGCGGCTTCGCCCTTCGTCTGGTCCATAGCGAAGGCACGGCTGACCAGGCCGCGCTTCTGCAGCGCCACCATGGCGGCAACCAGATCGTCGGCATCGGCGAAGGCAAAGGATGCGAACGCCGCAGGACGCTCCGCGGCAAGGCGCAACACCACCTCGGTCTTGATGCCGAAGGCACCGCAATCCCCCAGGAACAGGCCGGTCAGGTCCGGGCCACTGTAGCGCTGGAATGGTGACGCGCCCTTGCGCGCGCCCGAGCCGGTGCGCGCGACACAGCCGTCCGGCAGCACGACTGTCAATCCGATGATCCCGTCCAGGCCGCCGGGCATGCCCTGCGACGCTGCTCCACCGATGGTCGAGTGGCTGCCGGAAATCGGACCCGACTGGACCGCGCGCAAGCCGTGGGGCTTGAGCGCTGCGGCCAGCTTCTCCCAGGTGCAGCCCGCACCCACCACCGCGTACAGATCGTCGGCGTTGATGTCGATCGCATCCAGCCGCGCCGTTTCGACGATTGTCGCCGGCGCGTGCGGCACTGTGCCGGCGGTATACGAGAGGCCGGCGCCGCGCGGGACCATCGCCATGTGCTCACGTGCAAGCAATGACACGACGCGCGCCGTTTCATCCGTCGAGCCGGGGCGCACGACCAGATCGGCGAGCACCGCGTCCGGCCATAGAAAAATATCCGCGGAAGCAAGGCGCCGCGTCGCTTCATCGATGACCACATGCGGCTCGCCAATAATTGCCGCGAGCGCATCGAGCAAAGCGGAAGATTCGCCGGTCACATCAGACCTTGAGGTTGAAGATCTTGATGGCGTTGTCGCGCATGATCTTGCGCAACGGGTCGGGGCGAAAGTCGAGATCCATGATTTCCGCCATCGCGCGCTCGGGGTCGATCACCGACCAGTCCGTGCCGAAGAGAAATTTGTCTTGCCCGTACGTATTGGCGTAATGCACCGCTTGCACCGGCCAGTGTTTGGGCGCGTACGCGTCGCCTGCCATAAACACGTTCGGGTGCTTCCAGCAGCAGGAGATCATTTCGTCGGTCCATGGATAGCCAAGATGGATGCCGATGATTGTCAGCTCCGGAAAATGAATCGCCACCTTGTCGAGCGTCATGGGCCGGCCAACCGATGGCAGGCGCCGGTCCTTCTGGTAGACGAGGCAATGTCCCACCTGCATCATGATCGGTACTTCAAGCTCCGCGCACCGCGCGTAATACGGGTACCAGACAGCGCTGTCGGGCGCCTCGCCGAACCAGTGCGGATAGAAGTGCGCGCCGACGAAGCCGTAATTCTTGACTGCAACATCGAGCTCCTTCAGTCCGGCGATGCCGCGCGTCGGATCGATGCCGGCCAGCCCCGAGAAGCGATGCGGATACTTCCGGCAAATTTCGGCCACCCACTCGTACGGAATCTCGGTCGATCCCTTCACGCGCAGATCGCCGCAGCGCACCGCGATCAGGAATGATCGCTCGATGCCGGCGCGGTCCATCTTCTCGAGATATTCCTCGATCGTGACACCGCGGCGGTGCGATCCGGCAACGCGGACCTTCGATCGAAAGCTGTCATCGGTCGGAATGCGCCCTTCGGCGAAAGCCTCGGGCGTGTAGACATTGACGACGATGTCGATGGCGCCATACCCGAGTTTGGTCGCCGCAGCGTCGAACTGATATTTGGTGCTCACGCAATCTCCCCTGGATGTGGAAGCAAATGGCTCAACGCGTTGCCGCCGTCGGCGATGCGGATGCATGCCGCCGCGTGATTGTCGCCGAGCGGCGTCAAGGGAGGGCGCGCGTCGCGGCAGGCGGCAATCGCTACCGGGCAGCGCGAAGCAAACGCGCAACCCGGTGGAAGATTGATCGGGCTTGGGATCGCGCCGATGGCGGTGTGGCGCGCGAGGATTGCG
>JANMUI010000101.1:0-14644 GCA_031391405.1 Betaproteobacteria bacterium | reverse complement strand
CCGCGGCCATCGGTGGGCTAGCGAGATGGGTGATGCTGCCCGGACCCTGGCGCCCCGGCAGGTTCCGGTTGATGGTCGAGATGGCGCGTACGCCAGCTTTCAATCGTTCGGTGAAGCCATTGCCCTGTCCACCGCACATCGAGCAGCCGGGCCAGCCCCAGTTGAAGCCGGCGTCCTGAAAGATGCGATCCAAACCCTCGCGCTCGGCTTGGGCGCGAATGTTCATCGAGCCGGGTACGACCCACGCTGTCACATTCGAAGCGACCTTTTGGCCTTTCAACACGGCTGCCGCAGCGCGCAGGTCGGTAATGCGATTATTCGTGCACGAGCCGATGAAGACCCAATCGATTGGCGTGCCCTCGATCGCCGCGCCGGGCGCAAGACGTGTGTGATTCAGCCCCGATGTGATTGCGCGTTGCCTGAGAGGATCGGGCTCGGCGGCAGGATCGGGTACACGACCATCGATCGCGATGACATCCTCTGGGCTGATCCCCCAGGTGACTTGCGGGGCGACATCGCTCACATCGATGGTGATCTCGCGATCGAATGTCGCGCCGTCGTCGCTTGCCAGCGTGCGCCAGTGCATCATCGCCAGATTCCAAGCCGCGCCGCGTGGGGCGAGTGCGCGGCCGCGCAGATAGTCGAATGTGGTCTCGTCCGGTGCGATGAACGTGAAGCTCGCACCCATCTCCACGCCCATATTGCAAACGGTGAACCGGCCTTCCATACCCATTGATCGGATCGCCTCGCCTGCAAGCTCCACCGCGTAGCCGAGCCCACCCGAGGCACCGATCGTCCCGATGAGATGGAGCATCAGATCCTTCGGGGTGACACCGTGCCCAGGGCGCCCTTCAAGGCGGATGCGCATCGTTGGTGGTTTCTTGAGGATGCTGGTCTGCGTCGCGAGCACATGCAGTGTCTCGCTGCCGCCGAACGCGAACGAGAGCACGCCAAGCGCGCCCACGGTGCAGACATGACTGTCGACGCATCCGAAGGTGGTGCCGGGCAGCGCGATCGCCTGCTCGGCGGCGACGATGTGGCTGATGCCCTGGTCGGGCGAGTCCACGTCGTAGTGGCGGATGCCGAGACGGTCGGTCAGCGCACGCATCGCGATCGTATAGCTGTTGCGACGGTCGTGCGGCTTCTCGCGTGCCGCCCAAAGCGCCGGCACGGAATGATCCGACACGGCGAATGTAAGCTCCGGGTGCAAGAGCGGAAGGCCGCGTTCTTCGAGCTGCTCGATCTGGTGCGCCAGCAGCTCAGGCATCAGATGGCGATCGACGAACACGAGCGCGAAGCCGCCGCCGAGATCGGTGACGACATGCTCGGCCCAGATCTTTTCAAACAGCGTGCGCGGCATCGGTAATGTCCTCGAATACAAACAGCGCCTATTGCGGTGTGAGTCCGGCGACGCCATACCATTGCACGACATCGTACCCCGGCACCGATTCGCCGATCGGCGGGACATTCGGCAGCGCGGCGCTGCGCCGTGTACTCGACACGCCGAGCGCACGGACCTTGCCCGCTTCCACATGATGGGCCACCGAGAGCACGTTCGCCATCATGAACTGCGTGCGACCGCCGAGCAGATCGACCAGCGCCGGGCCGGTTCCCTTGTACGGAAGATTCTTCATCAGGTAGGGCAGGATCGTCAGCGGACTGGCCACCGTCACCAGCATGTGGCCGTCCGGCGCGGCCTTCGCAGCGAGGTCCTGGCCAATCACGCCACTCGCGCCGGGACGATTCTCGACGATAAATGCGTGCCCCAACCGCTCGGTAAGCTTCTGCGCGACGGTGCGCGTCATGATGTCGAGGCCGCCACCAGGGGAAGAGGGGACGATCCAGCGGACCGGGCGAGCGGGATAGGGCGTCTGCGCGTAGGCTGCGGTCGTGGCGACCAGGAGTGAAGCCGCAATCAGAATCAGGGCAAGGCGCTGTAAGTTGAGCAGGTTGTCGTGCACGGCATGATGGGCGTCGTGGGGCGGGCAAGCAAGTGTAGTCTGGTGGACGGGCCGTGATCGAGCCTTCGGTGTATGTCGCTCGCACAATCCGCCGTGCCGGGTCGGCTTGGCGCGGATCGGCCTTGACGATGTCTGCGACACGGTCGAGCACCCGTTGGATCCTGTCGGTCCGCTACGTCGCTACATCGCGCTCGTTGGCTCAGAGGCGATCACGACCTTGGAGTTATATGCCGGCGCGTCCCCTGAGCCATCAACCGCGTATCCGCCTTGGACACCTCTTGGATTTACGATGGCCTGATATCATCGCGGAATCGATCGATGAATCATGCTGGCGAACCACTCTACCGAGTAGATTCCGGGAGTGCTGCTGTGAAGACTTGGCTTCCGCTATTCGTCCTGGTGTGTGGCGCTCTTGCCTGCGTTTCGCCGGCCGCGGCACAGAACTGGCCGGCGCGACCCGTCACCTTTGTTGTCGGCTTCGCTCCGGGAGGCAGCACCGATATCGCAGCCCGGAGCATCGCGCAGCAACTGGGGCAGCGACTCGGCCAGTCGGTCGTCGTTGAGAACCGACCCGGCGTCTCCGGCGTCGTCGCTCACACGTACATCGCGAACGCGAAACCCGACGGCCACCTGTTCCTGTTCGGTTCCGGCAGCCTTGCGTCGGGCCCGAGCTTGCTGAAGAGCCTGCCCTATGACACTGCGGCCGATTTCATGCCGGTATCGCAACTGACGACCGTGCCGACGATTCTCACAGTGCATCCTTCGGTGCCCGCACAGAACGTGCGGGAGTTTGTTGCATACGCGAAGGCCAATCCGGGCGTGCTGAACTATGGCTCAGCCGGCCCGGGCTCGATTCAGCATGTGGCCGGCGCGCTCTTCGCGAAGGCGATCGGCGCAAGTATGGTGCACATACCCTACAAGGGTGGGGCGCCGGCCAATGCGGATCTGGTTGCAGGGCGCGTACAAGCCGTTTTCGGGCCGCTCGTCGAACTCATGCCGCATGTGAAATCGGGAGCGGTGCGAGCGCTGGGCGTCACTACCCACCAACGCGCCGCGGCATTTCCCGATGCGGCACCGATTGCCGATGAGGTACCCGGCTATGAGATCTCCACTTGGCACGGGTTGTTCGCCCCGAAGGGGACATCGCTGGAAATCGTCGAAGCGATGAGCCTGTCGGTCGTAGCAGTCGTGAAGGATCCAGAGACGACCACGAGGCTGGTTGGTCTCGGACTGGACCCTGTGGGAAGCTCGCCGCAGCAATTCACCAAGTTCTTCGGAGACGAGATCCGAAGATGGAAAGAGCTCGTTGCAATCGCGGGCGCAAGACCGGAGTAGCAGGCACCATGACTGAAGAACAGAACCGACCCGCCCTGGCAGGCGTGCGAGTGCTCGATCTCACGCAGTTCGAAGCCGGCACCTCGTGCACCCAGACCCTCGCGTGGCTTGGCGCAGAAGTGATCAAGGTCGAGCCGCCGGAAACCGGCGAGCAGGGTCGCAAAATCTCGTCGGATCGGCCGGGCGTGGATTCCCCGTACTTTCTCCTGATGAACGCCAACAAGCGCAGCGTGACCTGCAATTTGAAGCACGACGGCGGACGCGAGATTATCCGCGCGCTCATCGCGAAGGTGGATGTCTTCATCGAAAACTTCGCCCCCGGCGTCATCGAGCGTCTTGGGTTCGGCTATGACGTCGTGCGCGAGATCAATCCGCGCATCATTTACGCCCAGATCAAGGGCTTTCCGCAGGATGGTCCCAACGCCAAGCTTCTCGCGTTCGATCCGGTCGCACAGGCGGCGGGCGGCGGGGTATCGATCACCGGCGAACCGGATGGGCGGCCGATGAAACCCGGCATGAATGTCGGCGACACGGGCGCGGGACTGCACTGCACGATCGGCATCCTGGCCGCGCTGTTCCAGCGGCAAGTCACCGGACGCGGACAGAGAGTCGACGTGTCCATGCAGGAATGCATCATCAATTTCGGGCGCATCGCGTGGGCCGCGCAGGCATTGTTCGGCAAGGCCGCGCCCAGGGCCGGCAACCAGAGCATCCTCGGGTCAACCTCGCCAAGCGAAGTGTATCCATGCCTGGGTGGCGGTCCGAACGACTACATCTACATCTACATCACACGTGCGGCGAGCCATCAGTGGCAGGCGCTGCTGAAAGTGATCGGACGCGAAGAGCTGCTCACGGATCCGCGCTTTGCAACGGCCGCCGACCGGGCGCGCAATTATCGCGATGTCGATGTCGTTGTCGCGGAGTGGACCAGGCACCGCGACAAACATGCGGCGATGCGGCTGCTGGGTGATGCGGGTGTGCCGGCTAGTGCTGTCTTCGATACGCTCGAACTCACCAATGATCCGCATTTGCGCAAGCGCGGCATGTTCGTGGCGGTGCAGCACCCTACGCGCGGCGAATTCATCATGCCCGGCTTCCCGGTAAAGATGTCGGCTTCTTCGGTGCCGGTTGAAGCGGCGCCGCTGCTCGGCGCTGACAACAGCCACGTCTACGGCACGCTTCTCGGGTTGTCTCCCGAGAAAGTCAGCGAGCTTGCGCGTGACAAGGCAATCTGAAGGAGGCCACAGGTGAAAGGCAACGCTCTGCTGGCGCAAGCGCTTCGCGACCAAGGTGTGGACACGCTGTTCTTCATCATGGGCGGGCCCATCAATGACGCGGCCAACGCTTGCATCGGTAGCGGCATCCGATTGATCGACGTGCGCCATGAACAGGCGGCAGCGATGATGGCGCAAGCGTATGCGCGAGTGCGGGCCGCTCCCGGCGTATGCATGGCAGCCTCAGGCCCTGGGACCATGAATCTTACGACGGGGCTTGCCAATGCCCTCATCGATTGCGCACCGGTCGTCGCGCTCGGCGGGTCGAGCGCACTTGGCGAAGTCGGCAACGGAGCCTTTCAGGAAATCGACCAGATCGCGGTCATGCGGCCTGTGACCAAATGGGCAGAGCGCGTCCACGAAGCGCGGCGCATCCCGGAATACATCGATAAGGCGTTCCGTATTGCGATGGCAGGCAAGCCGGGCCCGGTGTTCCTCGATCTGCCGGCCGACATTCTCTACGCGGAGGTGGAGGCGCAAGCCGTGCGCTGGCCGCGCCCGCTTGCGAAGCGGGAGATCGCGCGAGCGGCCGCATCAAGCGAAAGCTTGGCGAACCTGGTTGATCTCCTGAAACGCGCCGAACGGCCGATCATGCTCACCGGCAGCGGAATTCTGTGGTCGCAGGCGGACGAAGCGCTTCGCAAGTTCATCGATGCCACGGAGATCCCTTTCTACACGACGCCTCAAGGACGCGGCGTCGTGCCCGAGGATCATCGCTGCTTTTTCGGGCACGCGCGCTCCAAGGCTTTCAAGGAGGCGGATCTGGTCCTGGTGGTCGGCACGCGCTTGAACTACGTATTCAGTTACGGCCGTCCGCCACGCTTCTCCGCGTCAGCCACCCTGGTGCGCATCGACAACGATCCCGAAGAGGCCGCGACCAGCCAGCAAGCAGCGCTCACCATCACCGCGGATGCGCGGATGGCACTCACACAGTTGCATGAGGCCGTAGCCTCCGCGGGCCTGCCCCGTCGCTTTTCAGCCTGGCGGGAAATCCTTGCTCAGGAAGAAGGCAAACGCAGTCAGGTCTTTGAGCAGTCGATCGCCACCAGCGCCGTGCCGATTCATCCGTTGCGTCTGTGCAAGGAGATCCGGGACTTCATCAGCCGCGACACCATCCTCGTGGTTGATGGGCAGGAAATCCTGAATTACGGACGCCAAACCATTCCAAGCTTTCGGCCCGGCCACCGGCTCAATTCAGGGCCATTCGGCACCATGGGCGTTGGCATGCCCTTCGGTGTCGGCGCGAAGGCGGCACGGCCTGATCGCCAGGTGGTCGTGCTGCATGGCGACGGCTCGTTCGGCTTGAACGCGATGGAGCTCGATACTGCTATCCGCCATGGGCTGCCGGTACTTGTCGTGATCAGTCTCAATGGCGGGTGGACCGCGGATCCCGAACAGAATAAGCCCGGACGCAATCTCGGCTACACCCGGTTCGACAAGATCGCCGAAGCGCTGGGTGGCCATGGCGAATACGTGGAGAGGCCCGAAGATATTCGACCCGCCCTCGAGCGCGCCGCCAAAGCAGTCGCCGAGGGTAAGACTGCGCTGGTGAATGTGGTAACCGATTGGCGCGCGCGAGCCACCACCGCAGCGTTCACCTCCTACTCGACTTGAAGCGCCGCCGGGCCGAATGGGCCGGCATCCGTTTTTCGCTCTACTTCTTTGCCGCCGCCGCTTTCCGATTCGCATCAAGACGCGCATCGACCAGCGCCACCGTCGCATCGATCACGGGATGGCTCAGGCCCTTCTGCTTGGCGATGAGCTGCACCAGTTTGTCGGCGCGTTCGATGTTGGGCACACCATTATTGAGGGCGCGTGCAGCCGAGGCCGGGCGCGACAGGCTTTGCGCCGCGGCCGCGTACTTCTCGAACGGAAACAGATCGTTCGGCGCGGCGCCGATCTTGACGCATAGGTCGTTCACGAAGTTGTACACGGAGCGCGATGTTTCGAGGTCGGTGTGCACCGCCTCCTGGGCGGTCCGCATGCCATCCTTGGTGATGCAGCGATAGTTACCGGCCAGCAGCATCGCCCATTTGGCAAGCGGCACGAAGATCGAATCATGCACCTTCAATTTCACCGGCAGCTCGATCTTGCCTTCGGGTGCGTCGAAGCGCACCGCCTCGATGTCTTTTTCCAACTGACGCAGGATGGCGGTTGACTTGTCGCTGTCGAATCGCGCGACCTTGAAGTTGGTCGGCAGCGTCACCAGCAGAACGTTGACCTTCTCCTCCAGCGGACGGATCGCCTGCGGATCGGGGCTGCAGAGCGTCAATGTTCCGGGATCGAAATTCGACCAGACGGTTGGGTCGGTGTACGCGGCTTCGAGCGCGGCGTGATTGAGACCGGCAATCCGCTTCACGTACGGCAGCGGCGGCATGTTCATGATCGACATACAGGGAACTTTCGACTTGGCCACCGCGTCCAGCAATTCACGCACGCCGGGTGAGCGGTACTGCGGCTCTTGCATGGCGAGCCCGACGAGATCGTAGTCCTTGGGGTTGACATCGCCCGGGCCGGCGGCCGAAACCTTACCCGGCAGTTTGCGCGAGTCGATCTCGACCGGGTCCTTACGGCCCTTTACCGGCATGCGGACCCGAAAGCCCTCCGTGTTGATCAGGTCCGCTTCGGCGGGCAGGCACACGAGCTTGACCGAGTGACCACCGAACATGAGCTTCGATGCGAGCAGCGACCCGTAGGACGCGCCCATTACCAGAATGTTGTATGCCATAGCGTTTTTCGCTCCTCATTTCCAATGTTCGGGAATTCTACGCCGGTCGGCATCCCGCCATGCTGCGGTGCCGGAAGCGCTTTTGCAGCCGATGTTCAGGCGGCGATCCGCGGCAGTAAGGGCGATTCAACGAACCGCCAAAGCGAATGAGAGCCGCTTCGACCAATGGCGCGTCTTTGCTTACGCTCGATACTCCTTCCTCAACATCCCCGCCGCCGCCACCATCGCCCTCAGCTTCCCGTCAGCCACCGCGCGCGGCAGGTACTTCAACCCGCAATCCGGCGCGAGGATCACCCGCTCCTTGGGGATGTACTGCAGCGCTCGCTTGATGCGCATAACGACGGTCGCGGCGCTCTCGATGGTGTGATCGTTCAGGTCGAGACAGCCGACCATGATGTGCTTCCCAGGCAGAGTCTTCAGCACGGCGCAATCGAGATTGGACTGCGCGGTCTCGATGGAGATCTGCTGCACACCGCACGCGGCCAGCTCGGGCAGGAAGTCGTAACCGCTCGGCCGGTCCTGCACGACGGCGGCATAGCCAAAGCAGATGTGCACGGCGGTCGTCCCCGTGACCCCCTCCAAAGCCCGGTTAAGCGCCTTCACGCCGTACTCGCGCGCCTTGTCGGGCCGCGCCTGCATGTACGGCTCGTCGATCTGCACGACGTCGGCACCGTTCGCAAACAAATCCTTGATCTCCGCATTCAAGGCCACTGCGTAATCCATGGCTGCGGCCTCTTCGGAGGGGTAAAAAACATTCTGCGCCTGCTGCAACATGGTGAACGGCCCGGGCACGGTGATCTTGACCTGCCGGGATGTATGCGCCTTCAAAAACAGCAGGTCTTCAACCTCCACGGCCCGCGTGCGGCGAATGGGGCCGACGATGCGCGGCAAATAGTTGGGACGCCCGGAACGGCCGACGATCGACACCGGGTTGTCCTGGTCGATGCCCTCCAGTGCGGTGGCGAAGCGGTTTGAATAGCTCTCGCGCCGGATCTCGCCGTCGGTCACGACGTCGATGCCGATTCTTTCTTGCGCGCGGATCGCTACACGTGTGGCGTCCTCCATCGCCTCCTGCAAGTATTGGGCGGGAACACGCCACAGCTCGGTGGCCCGCACGCGCGGCGGCACGCGCGCAAGGAGCGCTGCCTTGTCGATGAGCCAGTCCGGTTGCGGATAACTGCCGACGAGGGTGGTCGGGAACAGCAGGCTCATGCAGGGCTCCAAGAAACAGGCCGGGCGATCATAATGGAAGCTAAAGGAGGACACGATGAACAAGGTGATACAACTGGTGGCGACGACACTGCTCGTTGCCGCAACGCATGCAGCCGCGCAGTTCCCGACGAGACCCGTCACGATCGTGGTGCCCTTCCCCCCGGGCGCGACGTCCGACACCATCGCGCGGATCATCGCGCAGCAGGCCGCGACCACGCTCGGCAAACCGGTGCTCATCGATAACAAGCCCGGCGCCGAAGGCCTGATCGCCGCGCAGGACGTGGCGAAGACGGCCCCGGACGGCTATCGCATCCTGTTCGGCACTGCGGGCAGCCTCGCGATCGCGCCTGTATTGCGGAGGAACCCGCCCTACGACGCCGCCACCGATTTCACGCCGATTGCCGACGTCGGGCGCTACCAGTTCTTTTTGTACACGAGCCCAACGCTGCCGGCGAACACCTTCAAGGCGTTCATCGACCATGCAAAAGCGAACCCCGGCAAGATCAGCTACGGCACCGGTAACAACACCGGCGTGCTCAACATGGCCGCGTTCCGCACGGCCCATGGCCTCGACATGGTTCCGGTGCCGTACAAGGGCGAGCCGCAAGCGATCTTGGACCTGCTCGCAGGCCGCGTGCAGGCGATGGTGGCGTCCGGCATCGGCATCCCGCACGCAAAGGAAGGAAAGCTCAAGATGCTCGTGGCCCTGCTGCCCAAGCGGAGCCCCCTCGCGCCGGACGTGCCCACGCTGGTCGAGACAGGGCAGAAGGACCTGGACATGATTTTGTTTGCGGGGATGGTGGGGCCGGCTGGGATTCCTGCGGACGTGGTTGAACGACTAAACAAAGAATTCAACGCCGCGATGGGCAACGCGGAGGTGATCGCGCAGATCGAGAAGCTCGGATTCACGCTGACGCCCAACCGGGTGGCCGCGTTCAGCGCAATGCTGAAGGATCAGCTGGTGGTCTACCACAAGGCGGTGCGGGAGGCGGGGCTGCCAATCGAGTAAAGGAAGGAAAGCAGGGCGTTATCTGGAATTCTCAGTGCTGCAGATCGTTCATCGGATCATCGCGACATTTCTGATCAAGCAATCCAGGCTGGAGGAACGACCTACTCAGTCCTCTCGCGCACGTTCGGCGCGGCATGGAGCTGGGAAACCAATAAACTGCGTAGCGATGGATCCCGCACGTAGCGCAAATAGGAGCGCACCTTGCGGAAGCCGCCCTCGGCCCCGAACATCCGCTCCGCTTCCTCATCCGAGATGAAGGGCAGCACCACCGTGTCATCTCCGGGTTGCCAGTTCGCCGGCGTCGCCACCTGATACTTGGCAGAGAGCTGTAGGGCATCCAGGACGCGCAGAATCTCATTGAAGTTGCGGCCAATGAAGGCGGGGTAGGAGAGGATCAGCTCAACCCGCTTCGACGGCGAGATGATGAAAACGTTGCGCACCGTCATGGTCTCGCCCAGGCTGGTGGCCTCGTGATGAAAAGTTGTTGCATCGAGCATGCCGAAAAGCATCGACACACGGCGGTCCGTATCCGCGATGATGGGGAAGTTCACTTGCGTGTGCTGCGTCTCATTGATGTCTGCGATCCAGCGCTCATGGTCCTCGGCGCTGTCGACGCTCAGGCCGATGACCTTGACACCGCGAGTACTCCACTCGGGCTGCAGCTTGGCCGTAGCGCCTAACTCAGTGGTGCATACGGGTGTGAAGTCCGCCGGATGAGAGAACAACACGCACCAGGAATCGCCGATGAAATCATGGAAGTTGATCGGCCCCATGCTGGTCTCGGCGGTGAAGTCGGGGACCTCATCACCGATCCGGATGTAGCCTTGCATATCGAGTTGCTCGCGCGCCTTGGGCAACACGTTTTCGGGCTCCTCATACTTGAATTCGAATGCGCTGTGGGGCGTCTCGTCGGCGGTCGGCTGCAGGGTTTGGTACTCGTGGTCCAGCATTTTCACGGTGCGCCTCTGCGCCGCGCCGGCAAACACCAAGGCACCGTTCTCCTGCCGGATCAGCGGCAGGTCAAAGCGGAATGAGTTGTTCTCGAGGAATCGTTCCTCCGCCGTGGTGTTGGCGCGCTGAAGTATCTTGTTGCGGTGGGGAAACCGGCCGAAGCGTTGGATCACCGCAACGTGCCGGTGAAATATCTCGTGAAAGGCGTTCAGTGGGTCATTCGGAGCCAGCTCCTCCATCACGCGATTCCACTCCGCCAGACACCGATGCTGATCGTCCAATTCCTCGGAGTGGGTCAGCGCCAGACAGAGGAAGACCCGCTCGATCGGACGCAAACGACCATCCGCGCCGACGCGCAGCCCGCTCTTCACCAGGGCAACGCAGCGCGCATCACCGGCATACATTTGGGGCGTGTCGCGGTACATATTGCGCGGGAACTGGTCGAGCAAGATCACCAGCGCCACCAACAGGCGCGGGTTCTCGTCCTCCAAGGCCCAGTAATCGAAGTGGCCCCTGGCTGCCAGTGCCACGTCGGCGCCAAACCGATTCCAGATCTCCTGGTCGGTCTGCTCGGACTTGCCGAACCACAGATTGATGCATTCTTCGATAGTCGGGCGCAGCATGTACGCTAGGACCCGCTCGGCCTTGTCGATTACCCCGGTCGTAAGCTGGAGACGTTCGTCGAGAACCAACATGTGCAACTGGCGTCGCAGGTCTTTCAACTCCGTCCCTGAAAGGGTGTCGCGTTCGCCCAGGCTGGCTAGGATCCTCTGCAGGCCTTGCTGGATGCGGTGGCCCAGTACTTCCTCTGATTCAGAAGGTTGAGCGGAGAGTCGGTCTGTCATCTCTTGCGTCCCGATTGGGAACTGTGATCTTAACCGAAGCACAGCGGCTTAGGCGTCGGGTCGACGGCGGTTGCGCGGGTGACGGATTATGTGTTCGCTCGCGACCAGCAATTGAAATGGTCGATGATGATCGTCGCGGCCGCGGCGGGACTCGCGGCGATCGCGCTGCTCGCGGCGGCGGGCGACCGATTCCGTTGCAGCGTCGTCAAGCAAGGCGAACGTATTCTGGGGTTCCTGATTTCAATCGCCGATGGCGACACCGCGATTGCGTATCACATCGGTTTCGACCGCGAGGCCGCGCAGGGTTTGCCGGTGTACCTGCGATTGCTGCACGCCGGCATCGCGGACGGCATCGATCTCGGTTGCAAGCAGGTTTCGTTCGGCCGCACGGCGCTGGAACCGAAGGCCGCGTTGGGCGCGAAGCCGCGTGCGTTCGGCGTGCTGGTGCGCCATCGCCAACCGGTGCTGAACAAACTCATTGGTGGTCTCCGCGCGGATTTAGGCGGCGAATTCTTCCGGCGTGCCGCCCACCGGATCGGCGCCCTGCCGGCTCAATTTTTCGCGTACCTCGGGTGAGCGGTAGTGCGGCCCTTCACCGGCATGCGGACCCGAAAGCCCTCAGTGTTGATCAGGTCCGCTGCGGCGGGCAGGCACACAAGCTTGACCAAGTGACCACCGAACATGAGCTTCGATGCGAGCAGCGACCCGTAGGACGCGCCCATTACGAGAATGTTGTATGCCATAGCGCTGTTCGCTCGTCGTATTCAATGTTCGGGAATTCTACGCTGGTCCGCAATAGCTTGGCCCAGCCGGCAACTGCCAGCGGTCATACCAAAGCTTGCCAAGATCCACGGTGATGCCGTGCCCGGCGGGTCCACTGCGAGGGAGCAGATTCGCGCCGGGCACACCTTCCTTGCAGAAGAGCTCGATCAGATTTCCGCTTGGATCGCGAAAGAACATCAATGCCTCGACACCGCTGCGTGTCCAGGCCTCGGAGATCGGAATGCGACACTGTGGCAGCCAGCGTCGCCGTATTCATGACATCGATTCCTCTCGGCCGGACCCTTACGCTTTCTTCTTCGGCGCCTTCTTCGCGGGCTTCGCTTTTACCGAGGTTGCTTTCTTCTTCCAGAGCTGTTTGCTTGCGAGCTTCGCGCCGTCGCGCATCGCCTGGAACTTGGCCCACACGACGGTCGGATGCACTTCCGGCTTGTAGCTCGCCTGCGACGAGAAGCCGCAATCGCCGCCGGCGATCACATTGTCGCGCCCGACCAGTTTGGCGAAACGCATCAGCCGCTCGGCGATCAGCTTCGGATGCTCGACGATGTTGCTCGCATGCAGAATCATGCCGGGGATCAGCTTCTTGCCGTCGGGCAGCTTGATGTCTTCCCAGATGTGGTACTCATGCTCGTGGCGCACGTTCGCATTCTCGAAGCTATAGGCGCCGGCGTTGATCTTCAGCATGTAGCGCGCGACTTCGTCCATCGGTGCTTCGTGGATGCGCGGGCCTTCGTTGATGCCAAAGCAGGTATGAAAGCGGACTTTCTCGGGCGGTATGCCCTTGATGCTTGCGTTGATGGATTCGACGTACATCCAAGCGAGCTTCTTCTTCTGTTTCGCATCCAGGGTCGGGTCGACCAGAATGTCGGGGAGGAACGGATCGTCGACCTGCAGCATCAAGCCTGCATCGATGATGGCGTTGTATTCCACGCTCATCGCGGCACCGACCGCGTGGTAGTAGTCTTCCGCGTCCCGATAGTAATCGTTGATGCCGATCCCGCTTGGCGCCACCGCCGGCATGAATGCACTCTTCGCCTTGGCCGCCTTGACGGCAGCCTTCAAATTCTCGATGTCGCGCTTGAGCGGCGCGAGATCCCGATACTTGACCGGGCCGGTACAGACCAGCGGCACGAACGGCATGAGCATGCCGCCCAGCATCGCTTCCTTGAAATATTGCGCGTAGTACTCGGGGAAGGCAGCCATTTCCGCTGCGAAGAGGTTGATCTTTCGATCGGGCATCGGCTGGAAACCCTCGAGCCGCTCACTCACATAGGAGAAGAAACCCTGCTTCGACTGCTCGCCGTCGGCAACGATGTCGATGCCGCACGCAACCTGCTGCTTGACGATGTCGGCAACCGCTTTGCTGACCCGCGCATCGTACGCGCTCTTGTCGTAGGACTTGCCGGTGAGACGCGCCTTCATCATGTCGAGCAGGTCGTGCGGACGCGCGAGGCTGCCCACGTGAGTCGTCAGTATTCGTCCGGTCGTTGCCATCGTTGTTGTCTCCTCTCTTGATGTTAGAGCCTGTTTGAATATGCGGGGACACATGCCCTCGTGCGTCATTAGTCAGGGTTGTTGCGCCGCCTTCTGCAACAACCTCATCGCTTCTGAAGTTCGACGCACAGTGTAATACTACTGTTGATCGACGCTCATCCTCGATGAGCCCTCGACCGGACTTGCGCCGACAATCATCGAATCGATTTGCCAGACCCTAAGCGACCTGCTCCGCCCAGGGACGATCATCCTGCTCGTCGAGCAAAACGCCCGTACTGCGCATCGTTTCGTTGATTCCCGTTCCCGGCAACCACTTCGTCCTGCGCGAGGCGATCGGCGCGGACCAATCGCTCAAGGGACGAAAGATTCGTGCCATTGCGACCTTCGCGGGTACCGTGCGCGCACTGGTCGGTACGCCGCTGAACATGGCGCCCTCCGATGCATTCGCCGCGATGCAAAAGGGCGTGATCGATGGCATCGCTTTCCCGGCGTTCGCCTCCGCCGACCAGAAAATCATCCTCGACGAGGGCCGGAAGCTCGAAGTGACCGCAGCGAAGGCCCTGCTCGACCACGAGCGAGAGGACATCGAAGCCATGGTGAAGAACGGCGTCGCGCTCACCACTTTCGATGGCAAGACCGGCGCGAGCCTCAATCGCCTGTACAACGAAGGGATCCTCGCGACGGCCAGCAAGTCGACGCCGAACGAAGTGAAGAGCCTCTATGAGTTGGCGAGGAGTAAGAATCTGCTGAATGAATAGCATTCATTTGGCCCGCCGCGTCGAGTCGTAAGGAATGTGGGTTTCGGCGCTCCGGGCGCTGCGCCTGACCACGAACACGGTCACTAAGGGTCAGAGTTGAATGGCACTTACTTAAGCGAAGTAGGGGATTTACCGTTCGCCCTGAGCCTGTCGAAGGGTGAATGCCGGAGCGTCCGTGAGCGGACGATCGTCCGCCTTCGACAAGCCTGCGTTACCCTTCGACAGGCTCAGGGCGAACGGTAAATCCCCTACTTCGCTTAAGTAAGTGCCATTCAAATCTGACCCTTAGTGACCGTG
>JANMUI010000030.1:0-2657 GCA_031391405.1 Betaproteobacteria bacterium | reverse complement strand
CCGGACGTGGCCAGACGCGCTGTTTGTGTCGGCTGGCTCGACAGCACCTTGGAAAGCTCGCGCAGGCTTTCGATGTTGTGGGCAGGCAGGAAGGCATCGACATGCGGCAGCATCGCGCGAATGCCGGCTGGACGTGCTTCGAATGCTTCATAGCGCAAGAGCGGGTTCAGCCAGATAAGGCGATGGCACGACTTGTGCAAACGCTCCATCTCCACCGACAGATCGCGGCCGAGGTCGCGATCGAGGCCATCGGTGATCATCAGCATCACCGCGTTCTGGCCGAGCACGCGGCGCGACCATCGAAGATTGAAATCGCGCAGGCTCGCGCCGATGCGCGTACCCCCGGACCAGTCAGCGACCGCATCCGACACCGAATTGAGCGACACGTCGACATCGCGATGGCGCAGATTGCGCGTGATGTTGGTGAGGCGCGTGCCGAACACGAAGGTGTAGACGCGATCGCGGTCATTCGTGATCGCGTGCATGAAGTGCAGGAACATGCGCGAATAGCGGCTCATCGAACCGGAGATATCGCAGAGGACGACCAGCGGCGGATGGCGTTTTTCCTGGGTCAACCGCCGCAACGGAATGATCGCGCCACCGGTGCGAAGGCTCGCCTGCATCGTCGCTCGCATGTCGATGCGGCGTCCGCGCGCATCGCGGTGCATCCGTCGCGTGCGCACTTCCGGGATCGGCAGGCGCAATTCAGCAATGAGTTTCTTCGCCTGCGCGAGCTCTTCGTTGGTCATCGTCTCGAAATCGGCGTGCTGCAGCACTTCCCGCTCGGAGACGGTGAAGGCCATGTCGATCTCGACCTTCTCTTCGCGCTCGCGCTCGCGTTCCTGCACGTCGGGTGGTGGGGCGAGTGCCTCGGCCAGCCGGTTGGAGGGTTGCGGTGCTTCGTCATCGGCCTTGCCATAGACCTTGGGCAGGAAGAGCGACATGATTCGCTCGAGCAACTGCGGATCGCGCCAGAAGATGTGGAAGGCCTGATCGAAGATCTCGAACTGCTCGCGACGATCGATGAGGACGGAGGCGAGCGTCCAGTAGAAATCGTCGCGGCGATCGACGCCGGCAACTTCAACCGCGGCCAGCGCATCGAGCACTTTGTTCGGACCGACCGGCAATCCCGCGGCGCGCAGCACGCGCGCGAAGTGCATGACATTCTCAGCGAGCTTCCCGCTAGCGGCGAGTCGCCGGGTTGGCTCTGCAGGGATTGTGGGAGCGGTAGACATAGCCCGCCATTATGCCGGAATCCCTTCATGACTTACCCACGATAACATTGGGCACTTCCATCTCATCAGGATTCACCATGGCCGACGAAATCATCCTAGCCGCGCCCCGGCTCACGCAGGCGATCGAAGCGATCGTGAAAAAGGGCGGGTCGAACGCGCGCGAGGCCGGTCTGGTTGCGACGAACCTGGTCGAAGCGAATCTGAAGGGACATGATTCGCACGGGGTCGGCATGATCCCGCGCTATATCGATTCGCTCAAGGAGGGCGGGCTCAGCGTCAACGAGCATGTCGCCATCACGCTGGACTCGAACGCCATGCTCACCCTCGACGGTCGCCAGGGCTATGGTCAGGTCATGGGGTTCGAGGCGATGGAACTCGCCGCCGAGCGCGCCAAGCGCCACGGCGTCTGCGTGCTCGGCCTGGCCAACGCGCACCACGTCGGCCGAATCGGGCACTGGGCCGAACAATGCGTCGGCCATGGACTGGTCTCGATCCATTTTGTCAATGTGCAATCGCGCCCGATCGTCGCGCCGTTCGGCGGCCGCGATGCGCGCCACGGGACCAACCCGTTCTGCGTCGGCATCCCGCGCGCGGGCAAGGACCCGATCGTGCTCGATTTCGCGACCAGCAAGATCGCCCAGGGCAAGACCCGGGTCGCGTACAACAAGGGCGTCGCCCTCGAGCCTGGCACCATCATCGACGAACACGGCGACCCGACCACCAACCCGCGCTTCACCGTCATCGAACCCTCGGGAGCGATCCTGCCGTTCGGCGAACACAAGGGCTCGGGCCTGGCGCTGATCTGCGAGTTGCTCGGCGGCGCGCTCTCCGGCGGGCGCACCGGCCACGGCGCGGCGGACGGCCGCCGGCAGGTGTTGAACAGCATGTTCTCGATCATCATCGACCCGCGCCATATGGGGACGGCCGAAAACCTGGCCAGTGAGATGGAGGCCTTTGTCGCCTGGCACATCGCCTCGCCGCCAGCGGCCGGTGTTTCCCACGTGAAAATCGCCGGAGAACCCGAACGCGAATGGAAAAAGCAGCGCTTAGCTGAAGGCATTCCGGTCGATCCAACGACCTGGAAAGAAATCATCGCTGCCGGCGAGAAAGTCGGACTTGCCGCGAGCACGGTCGAGAATCTCGCCGGCTGATTGCATCACCGCGGGTCCGGACGCACCAAATTGAAGCGCACGCGTCTACAATAGACGCAGGTGAAAGGATGCGCGTCGAGTGGCACGGTGCGTGCTTTTCACATGAGTCGGCCCTTCCCCCTTTCCATCCGCTTCAGGAGTCTCCATGCGAATTACCCAATCGTTGCTCGTGGCAGCCGTTGTCGGCGCCTCAACCCTCGGCATTGCTGCCTTCAATGCCGCCAACGCGCAAGGCACCCTGCGCGTCGGCATGACAGCCGCCGACATTCCG
>JANMUI010000062.1:0-1852 GCA_031391405.1 Betaproteobacteria bacterium | reverse complement strand
CGATACCGTTGCACTTGTTGCGGAGCACAGGTGCACTCGTGTTGCGAGTCGCCCAAGAAGCCGCAGAGACACGGATTCATCGCGCACACCAGCATGATACTGGCTGGGTAGGTAATCGAACCCACCGCGCGTGAAATCGTCACCTTGGCATCTTCCAGCGGTTGGCGCAGCACTTCCAACACATTCTTGCGAAATTCCGGCAACTCATCAAGAAACAAGACGCCGTGGTGCGCGAGCGACACTTCCCCAGGTCGCGGAATCGCACCGCCACCAATCAAACCCGCATCCGAGATGGTGTGATGCGGGGAACGGAACGGACGGGTGGCAATCAGCGCTTGTCCATCCATGAGTCCCGCCACGCTATGGACTTTGGTGGCCTCAATGGATTCAGCCAGAGTCATGTTGGGGAGGATGGTCGGCAGCCGTCGCGCGAGCATGGTTTTCCCCGCTCCAGGCGGGCCGACTAACAAGACGTTATGTCCTCCAGCGGCGGCGACCTCAAGGGCGCGCTTCACATGTTCCTGGCCTTTCACATCGTTGAAATCCACTTCGTACCGGGAATGGGCATTGAACACCGCGTCGAGATCGACTTTCGTTGGCGTGATTGGTTGATCGCCATTCAAGAAGAGAAAGGCTTCACTGAGTGTGGAGACTCCGATAACCTCGATCCCTTCGACCACGGCGGCTTCTTCGGCATTCTCCGCCGGAACAACTAACCCTTTGAGTCCTTGGTCGCGGACCATTACCGCGAGCGGGAGCGCGCCATGCACTGGCTTCACTCTGCCGTCGAGCGACAACTCGCCGAGCAGCGCATACTCCGCGAGCCGGTCTTTCGCCAAGAGGCCTTCGGCGGCGAGAATGCCCAACGCGATAGGGAGATCATACGCGGAGCCTTCTTTCTTCAAATCGGCGGGCGCGAGATTGACAGTGATCTTGCGGGGCGGGAATTCATAGCCAGAGTTCTTGATCGCTGACCGGACGCGATCCTTGCTTTCGCGGACGGCGCCTTCCGGCAAGCCCACAGTCGTGAATTGTGGCAAGCCAAGGGTCGTATCGATCTCGACCTCGACCTGAAGACCATCAATACCAATTAATGCACCTGAGAGAACTGTCGCAAGCATCGTCCCGTGGTGCTAGCGAATGTGGCGGGAAAAAGCAAGGAACGATCTCAGCAGGGGGAAAGGGGCAAAGGGGTAAAAGGGGAAAGGGGCAAAGGGAAAGGACTATAATCTCTTGCAATGTCTTTGTTTTCCATTTCCCCGCTTCCCCTTTTGCCCCTCCCCTACCTAAATGATAGAGTTCATCTCCTTAAGACCACGTATACAAAGGAGGGATTGTTATGGCTCGGTTAGGCATTGTCGCGGCGAATTTTTCTGGTTTGTCCTTTGGGGAACTCCAGCAACTGGCGCGTGAGGCGGAATCGGCGGGGATCGAATCGATCTTTTCGCCAGAGTTCATGAACGACGCGCTGGCCAATTGCATGGTGATGGCGCAGGCGACGTCGAAGATCAAAGTCGGCACTTGGATCGCCAATATCTATCTCCGGCATCCCGCCCTGTGTGTGCAGACGGCGATAGCCATTGATGATGTCTCCAAAGGGCGGCTGATTCTTGGCCTCGGCGTCAGCCATCGCCCACTCGTCGAAGGGATATATAAGGAGTCGATGGGGCAGCCGCGCGAACTGCTGCGCGACTATATTACGACCGTGCGCGATGTCGCCGCGGGCAAGGGCTATCCCGGTGCACCGATGTCGCCACGCGCGGCGACCTACAAAATTCCGATCTACGTTGGCGCCTTGGCGCTTGGGACGGTTGAGTTGGCGGCGGAGCTGGCGGATGGCGTGATGCTCTAC
>JANMUI010000023.1:0-16047 GCA_031391405.1 Betaproteobacteria bacterium | reverse complement strand
CAGGTGGGTGGCTTGGGTGCGGGCTGGGTGCGCATCCTGGCGCTGGCGCTACTGTACGATCTCGTTTCCCCGCTTCGCTGCGTCCTCTGCGTCCTCTGTGGTTCAAATATTGAATGACTTTCTAATCCAACCGGATCCCTGCTTTCCGGATGATCGGTTCCGATCGCTCCGCTTCTTTCTTGATGAACGCGGCGAACTCCGCTGGCGTGCTCTGCATTGGTTCCAATCCGCTGGCCGCAAGCTTTTCCTTCACGTCGGGCATGGTCAACGCACGTGCAATTTCCTGATTCAACCGGTCGACCACGGCCGGTGGTGTACCCCCGGTTGCCACGACGCCAAGCCAGACACCCGCCTCGAAGCCGGGCATATCGGCTTCCGTTGCGAACGAGGGCAGACCAGGCAGGGCCGAAATCGGCCGTGACCCGAGGTTCGCGAGCGCACGAAATTTTCCGCTCTTGATGTGCGGCACGCTCGATGTCACCCCATCAATGATGAAGCGCACGTCATTCGACAGGAGTCCTTTCACTGTTTCGGGGCTGCCCTTGTACGGCACATGGACCATATCGATCGACGCGCGGCCTTTGATCTGCTCGCCGATCAATTGCGTCGCGATCGTTCCGGCGCCGAAGTTCACCTTGCCGGGATTGGCCTTTGCCTGCTGGATCAATTCCTTCACCGACTTGGGTCCGGTGGCCGCATCCACCACCATGATGACCGGTGACCAGAGGATCAGCGAAACGGGCGCAAAATCCTTGAGCGGATCGTACGGCAACTTGCTGAACAAGAACTGGTTCATCGTGAGCGTGGAGTCGATCGCGCAGAGCAGCGTGTACCCGTCTGGCGCGGATCTGGCGACCGCCTCGGCGCCGATGATCGTGTTGGCACCCGGGCGATTGTCGACCAACACCTGCTGCACCATGCTCTCGGTCATCTTCTGCGCGATCAGGCGCATGCCGACATCGGACGGACCACCCGCAGGAAACGGCACCACTACGCGGATAGGCTTGGTTGGGTAGGTTTGCGCGTGAACGGCCTGACCGAGTCCGGTCACCGTCAGCGCCACGATACCCAAGAACCCTACTATCGACTTCATCAAAACCTCTCTTCGCTCGGTGAGCATCAATTGCATCGGTTGAGAACCTTTGCGTCCTTCGCGGGCGGTGAAAAACCTTGGCTGTACGCACTACTCGATCTTCAACCCGATCTCCTTGATCACCGCACCCCACTTCGCCGTTTCAGAACGAATATGCTCAGCGAGACCCTCCGGCGTACTGGTCGTAGGCTCGATCCCGGCGGCCGTCAGCCGATCGCGCGTTTCCGGGAGTCTCGAGATGCGCCCCAGCTCGGCGTTCAGCTTATCGATGATGTCCCGCGGCGTTCCAGCCCGCACGACGATACTTTGCCAGACCGCGACATCGTATCCGGCGACGCCGGATTCCGCGATGGTGGGCACATCAGGCAGTTGGGTCAGCCGCTTTCCGCCCATGACGCCCAAGAGCTTCACCTTGCCGCTCCGGAAATACGGAATCGTCGTCGCCGCACCCTCGAACGACAACGGGATCTCGTTGGCCATCAACGCAGTCACGCTGGTATTACCACCTTTGTAGAACACCGGCGTCATCTTCGTGCCGGCCATCTTGTTGAAGAGCTCGCCACCCACGTGCATGGTGATCGTGCCGGCACCGAAATTAAAGTAGCCAGGTTTTGCCTTCGCTTGTTCGATCAGCTCCTTCACCGAGCTCGCGGGAAACGATGGATGCGCGGCCAGCACCGCCGGCACCGTCGCGATCAGTGCCACGGGCGCGAAATCCTTGAGCGGGTCGTAGGGCAGTTTCGAGTAGAGCGTCGGATTCATCGTCAACGTGGAGTCGATCGCCATCAGCAGTGTGTAGCCGTCGGGGGCCGACTTCGCGGCCGCTTCCGCCGCGATGATCGTATTGGCGCCGGGTCGGTTATCGACAATGACCTGTTGGCCAAAATCCTCGCTCATCTTTTGCGCAATGACGCGCGCCAGGATGTCAGCCGGCCCGCCCGGCGGGAACGGCACGAGCAGGCGGATCGGCTTCGCCGGATAGCCTTGCGCGAACGCGCAGCCTGCGATGACCAGTCCGAGCAAGAGCGCGCCGATGCGCACGGGGAGCTGCGGGGAATTCTTCATTCAAGACTCCTTTGTTATGGATCCCGGGTCAGTACCCGGGATGACGTTGTCCCAGCGCCCGGAATGACGTTGTCTATTAGCCCGTTCGGGCTGAGCTCGTCGAAGCCCTTCTTGCCTTCGCGAACATTTGGGTCCGTCGCGTCCGTTGCGGATCATGCTACAAGGTGTAGGCACTAGTGATCCGCAAGCAGGCGCCCATACCCCGAAACCCGATCCTCGATGCCCATCGTGCGCAGGCAATGCCACACCGTCGCGGTGTTGCTGGTTACGACCGGCCGGCCCAACTCCTGTTCGAGTGCTTCGGCCGCTTCGCTCGAACGTACCGTCGTGCAACTCAACAAGTAGGCATCGGCCTCACCATGACGATGCTCGATCGCGTAGCTCCGCCAGCGCTCCGGTGTCACAGCCATCATGGCCGGCGCATCACGACAGCCAAGTCCCGCGCAATCGAGGATTTCGAATCCTGCACCCTCTAAATACTTGGCTTCCCGTGCGTTGATCACCTCGTTATAGGGTGAAAGCATGACGATCCGCCGCGCGCCAAGCTTGCGCAACGCCGTGACGATCGCCTCCGAAGTCGCGGTGGCGGGCTTGCCGGTCGCCTTTACGATGCGCGCCTTGATCGATTGCTCGAGCGCCTGGCTGTATGTGGACACCGCGGTGCAATGGAAGAGCACCAGACTCGGTTCTGCATCGGCAACGAGCCACGCCGCGTCCTCGACGCCCTCGGCCATCGCCAACAATTCCTGATCGGAGCTGCCGCGCAGCGCGAGCCGCGTCGTGTGTAATGCGACGCCTGCCGGCAGCATCGCGTTGAACTGCGGCTCGGCGGCCTGATTGCCGGAGGGCAGCAAGACACCCAGCCGTGCGCGGGATCCGTAGTTGATAACGCTCATAGGCAATACACGTCGATCATCGATGGCAGGCTGTCGTTTTGCAGCACGACCTTCTTGCGTTGAATGCGCCAGTTGCCATCGCTTCCGGCCAATTCGTGCTGTGAGTATCCAAACAGGACCAGGGTGTTGCGATGATGCGGATCGAAGATGTGGTTGGTCCACGTCGAGCGCAGACGCATCGATCGGTCGTCGCCTTCAAGCAACTCGATGTTGCCGACGACATGCGCGGTCCGACGAAGCGGCGTGGATGCGGGCGATTTGCCGGAGCGAATGCGCACAATGCGATCCTCGAGGCCAGCGCGACTGGCGTAGTAGATGTGCGAGAGCTCGGATCGCGGATCGCTCGTGAGCGTCTCTTCCGTGAGCCATGTGGGGACCCAAAGCTCGCAGTCGGGTGCGAAGAGCGCGATCCACTCGTCCCACCGGCGCTCATCGAGGCATGCGGCCTCGCGATACAAGACCCGCGTGCCGGCCGCAAGCAGCCCCGCCTGATCCGTCACCGCGCCGCCTCGTACGACGAGCGGCCACTGGCACCGGCCTCCATCAGCCGCGCCCACTCGCGATACATCGTGTGCGCCCACACTTCGTTTTGCAGATCGTAGCGGCCTTGCACGCTTTGGGTCGGGCGCACGCCGATCGATGCAGCAAGGGGACTGGGCCCATCGATGATCCCGCTCATACCGCGCGCGTAACCCTGCAGCCATCCGAGCTGACGTGCGCGCAGGCCCACCTGCATGTCTTCGTACATCACTGCGTCGTCTGGTGTGGCGAAGCCCGAAACGTTGAAGAAATCCTCGAACTGGCGCAATCGCCAGGCACGAACGTCGGCGGGCTCCCCGATCGGGGCGAGACACCAGTACCGCACCTCGGTGCGATCGACCGACAGCGGCCGAAACGTACGGATGTTGAGCGAGGTGGAATCGGCAATCTGCATCGTCGGGAAGACGGTGAGATTGCGCGCCTTCAGCATCCAATCGGCTTTGTCTTGGCCGACGCGTGCGCGCACCTCATCGATCCGCGCATAGATCGGGCGCTTTTCGATCTCCGCCTGGTTGAGCCAGATGACGTTGTGCCCGTTGCGAAAATTGAACGTGCCGCCATCCTGCGCGAAGCGCTTCTGCCAGTCGAACTGTTTGGCTTCCTGATTGCCGCTCTTCGAATCCGCGCGCCGGCGCTGCACATCCATGAAGCTCAGGTGCGTAGATGTGAGATGGTAGCCGTCGGAGCTGTTATCGAGCTGCGCCTTCCAGTTCCCTTCGTATGTGAACATGATCCGCCCAGGCACGAACTCCATGCCATCGGGCCCCTGTTCCAGCGCGAGATCGAGAAAGAACCGCAGCTCACCGAGAAACTCTTCCAACGGTGGCACGTCCGCCGCGAGGCTGCCGAACATCAGCCCCTTGTATGTCGCGAAACGCGCGAGCGGCACGAGGTTGTGATCATCGCGCTCGAACGCTTCGGTATAGCCGCCTTCCTGGCGATCCTTGATGTTGATGTTCTTGCCCGCGGAGTCGTAGGCCCAGCCGTGGTACGGGCATACGTGATATTTCTTGTTGCCCGATTCGGTGCGGCAGAGCAACGATCCCTTGTGCCGGCAGACACCAAGAAATGCACCGAGCGTGCGGTCCGCCGCGCGACTCACGAGGATCGGCAATCGGCCAATATGGCCAACGATGAAATCGTGCGGCTTGCGAAGCTGCGTTTCGAGTCCGAGAAAATTCCAGGTGCGCTCGAAAATGTACCGCTGCTCCAGCTCGAAGAGCTCGGCATCCGCGTAGACATCGGGATGGACGCGGAAAACGCCGTCGGCCGGGCGATCGTCGACGTAACGCATCATGTGTTGGGGGTCCATAACGTCTCCTGGTGGTCGCGTGGCCGGCACGGGGGCATTTCCCGGCGGACGCGATCACGGCGCATCCAAGCCCGTGTTTTACCCTAATTTCGGGTGCCCCGGAACACTTCGATCAACCACTCATGGCCACCGCGGGATCCTCGACGCCTCACGGTGGCGCCGGTTGCCGGCCACGCACCTTGCCGGCTGTAAGCGAAGTCTTTACAATTCCGTACTCAGACGCCGGATTTGTAAAGAATGATCCCTCGCCAAACAGCCGCCACACTGCATCGCCTGCTCACCGGGTTCCCGGTTGTGACCGTTACCGGGCCGCGCCAATCCGGGAAGACGACCCTGGTGCGCGCCGCGCTCGGCGGCAAACCGTATATCTCGCTCGAGGCGCCCGCGGAGCGGGAGTTTGCACAAAGCGCGCCGCGGGATTTCTTGAGGCGCTTCCCCGATGGCGCCGTGATCGACGAAGCGCAACGGGCGCCCGCACTCTTGTCGGAGCTGCAAGGCGTGATCGATTCAGATGGGCGAATGGGGTTGTTCGTGCTGACCGGGTCGCACAATCTGTCTCTCCTGGCCGGCGTATCGCAGAGCCTTGCCGGACGGAACGGCATCCTCGAGCTCCTCCCGCTTTCCCTTGCCGAGTTGCGTCCGGAAAAACTGGCGCCGGCTTCGATCGACGCCTGCCTGTTGAAGGGATTCTATCCTGCGCTCTACGCGCGCCCAGTCACCGCGTACGACTGGCTGCAAAGCTACATCGTCACGTATGCCGAGCGTGATGCGCGCCAATTGAGCGCGATCCAGGATCTGAATTCATTCCAGCGTTTCCTGCGCCTCACGGCGGCGCGTACCGGACAGTTGCTCAACATGGCGAGCCTGGCCAACGACAGTGGCGTGTCGGAGCGCACAACACGCCACTGGCTGTCGATTCTGGAAACGTGCTATCTGATCCATTTTGTCCGCCCGCATGTGCGCAACTTCGGCAAGCGGCTGATCAAGATGCCCAAGCTCTACTTCTACGACGTCGGTCTCGCCGCCGCGCTGTTGGGCATCCAGACGGCGGAGCAGATGGATACGCATCCGCTGAAAGGTGCGCTGTTCGAGACGATGGTCGCGAATGAATTTCTCAAGGCTCGTCGCAACGCCGGGCGCCGCGACCAACTCTACTTCTGGCGCGACAACATCGGCACCGAGGTTGATCTGGTGATCGAGCAAGGACAGGCGCTCGCCGGCGTTGAAATCAAGTCCGGTTCACGCGTGGCGAGCGATGCCGCGGTGTCGCTTCGAAAGTGGCAGCGCTACGCCGGCGAGCTGGAGACCTATGTTGGCGTTGTCTACGGCGGCGAAGAAGCGTATAGCCGGGAGGGTGTTTCGGTATTGCCGTGGAGCGAACTGTAAGTTGATTGAACGCCTGCGCAGGTTGGATGACGAGCGCGCGCTGGATCCGCGGCATGGCGGTTCCTATCCCAGTAGATGGTGAGATCGTTCGTCGCTCGCACACGCAGATCGAATTTATGTGAATACTCACTCAACCAACTCGCGGAGAGTGCGGCAAGTTGGAAATAAGGAGCGAAAGAAATGCGCGCACTGATCTGCCGGCAATGGGGTGAAGTCGACCAACTCGAACTTTCGGAAGCCGCACCGCCCGCGCCATCAGCGACCGAGATCCTGATCAACGTCCACGCGACGGCGGTCAACTACGCCGATGCCATCATGGTCGCCGGCAAGTATCAGACCAAGCCCACGTTACCGTTCGCACCGGGTCTCGAGACGGCGGGTGTCGTCGCCGCCTGTGGTGCGGCGGTCACGCGCTTCAAGCCGGGCGATCGCGTGATGGCGTTCCTGAATTACGGCGGCATGGCTGAGCAGGCCGTTGCGGCCGAGAGCGATAGCTGGGCGATCCCGCCCGTCATGAGTTTCACCGATGCGGCCGCGTTCTTGATCGCCTACGTGTCCTCCGATGTCGCGCTCCGATGGCAAGGTCGGCTAGCGGCGGGTGAAACGCTGCTCGTGCTTGGCGCCGCCGGCGGCGTGGGCTTGACCGCGGTCGAGATCGGCAAGGCGATGGGCGCGCGGGTGATCGCCGGCGCGAGTAGCGCGGAGAAGCTCGCCGTCGCGCGCGAACACGGCGCGGATGAAACGATCAACTACACCACCGATGATCTCAAGGCACGCGTGGCGGCGCTGACCGGTGATGAAGGCGCGGATGTTTGTTTCGACCCGATCGGCGGCACGCTCTTCGATCCTGCATTGTCGTCGCTTGGCTGGGGCGGGCGCTACGTGCATGTCGGTTTCGTCGGCGGTGTGCCGCAGATCCCGGCCAACCGCCTCCTGGTCAAGCACCGCGCCGCGCTCGGCTCGTCGCTGCGCTATTTTCGTTGGCGCGCGCACGCGCAGCTCGACATGTCGGTGGCGGCCCTGCTCGACTGGTATGCGGCCGGCAAATTGCGCCCGCTCGTGACACATCAGTGGCCGCTCGAGCGCGGCGTCGAGGCGATCAAGTTGCTGACCGAGCGCAAAGGACATGGGCGCATTCTGCTGTTGCCGCACGGCACGGCTTGAGGCGGTGCGAGCAGGGCCGCATCGCGCGCAACCTTCGTAGCCTCCACTGGCTCCCTGCATCGGCGGATTCGACGAGACGCAAGAATTCCTCGCGAACGGCGGCGTCCTTCAGGTCCATGCGCCGGACTTTCTTACCACCATTCAGCGACGGACAGAAGATCGGCTGTCCGACCGCATCACGCGGGCCGAGATGCTGCATATCGTCGCCGTCCGGCCCTTCGATCTTGAGAACCTCCGCGCCCATGTCGGCCAGCAGCATCGTGGCGAACGGCCCCGGCCGATAGCGCGACAAATCGAGCACGCGCACGCCAGCGAGCCATCCGTTCAATCGCGAAATCGGCGAATCTCCACTCTATCGCGATGTCCGGTTCCCCGGCGCCGCGTACGATGATTGTGCCCGAACGCGCCTGTCTCGTTCACCACTGGGCTTTACGTCAATGCTTTACGTCGCTCAGCCCCCCCTCCCCCAGCCCCTATCCCGCGATGGGGCGAGGGGAGCGTACTGACGAACCGTGTCACGCATTTTCGTAATGCCCGGTACGCACCATCGCATCAATCGACGCGCGCGCCCGAGACACGCACCACCTCGCTCCACTTCTGACGCTCCCGCGCGACGAACGCGTCCGTCTCACGCGGCGTTGCGGAGACAGCGCGCGCGCCGGCCGCGAGAAAGCGCTTCTGCAGCGCGGGGTCTGCGGCGATCTCGACGACCGCGGCCGAAAGCTTTTCGACGATCGCGGGCGGCGTCCCGGCCGGGAGCACGAACGCACCCCAGGAGGTGACCACGAAATCGCGAATGCCCGCCTCGGCCATCGTCGGAACATCTGGAATGGTCGGCCAGCGCTCAGCCGAAGTGACCGCGAGGCCGCGCACCTGGCCCGACTGGAGCAAGGGTAGATAACTCGCCAGATTGTCGATCGCGAAATCAAGGCTGCCGGAAAGCATCATCGGTATCGTCTGCGCCGCACCGCGCGAGGGCACATGGAGTGCGTTGATGCCGGTCCGCATGCGGAACAGCTCACCGGACAAATGGGGGGTGGTGCCCGCGCCGGAGGAACCGTACGTCACGCCTTGCGGTCGGCTCTTGGCCCACGCGAGGAACTCCTCCATCGTCTTCGCCGGATTGTGCTGCGCCGGCACGAGCAGGACATTGGAGTTCATCCAAAACGTAGAGGCGTAAGAAAAGCCGCGTTCCGGGTCGTAAGGCAGGCGCTTGAACAGAAACTGGTTGATCGAGAGCGTACCGATGGTCGCCGACGTAACGGTGTAGCCGTCCGCTGCCGCCTTCTCACCCGCCTCCATGCCGATGTTGCCGCCTGCGCCGGTGCGATTCTCCACGATGAAGAGTTGGCCGAGCTTCGTTTGGAGCTGCTCAGCGAGAATTCGCGTAAGTACATCGGCCGCACCGCCTGCGGGAAACGGCACGATGATTCGCACCGCGCGTTCGGGCCACACGGTGCTTTGTCCAAGTACGGTGCGCGCCGCAACGAGTCCGGTGGCGGCGGCCACGGTCTGCAGTAGCCTTCGGCGCGAGATCATGTCACTGCCCCTTCCAATGCGGATTGCGCTTCTCGGCAAACGCGGCCGCACCCTCACGAGCGTCCGCCGACTGTAGCACCGGGCCGGTGATCTCATTTTGACGCGCGAACTGTTCGGCGAGCGACCAGTCGCGCTGCTCGACGATCACCCGCTTGCTCGCGGCCACCGAAAGGGGCGCGTTGGCGATGATGCGCGCGGCCAGCCGCTTGGCCTCCGCGAGCGCCTCGCCCGGCTCGGTCAGCACGTTGACGAGGCCCAATTGCAGGGCACGCTCGGCAGACATCATGTCACCGGTCAAGGCGAGCTCCATTGCGATCCGTTGCGGAATCAGCCGTGGCAAGCGAAGCAGGCCACCGGCCGCAGCGGCCAGCCCGCGCTTCACTTCTGGAATCCCGAACTGCGCGTTGCGTGCCGCCACGGTCAGATCGCACGCGAGCATTGCCTCGAAGCCACCGGCGAGCGCGTAACCCTCGACCGCAGCGATAAGGGGCTTGCGTGGCGGCGTCATCGCGATGCCGAGAATCCCGCGACCTTCGACGCGCGTCACTTCGCCGCGCAAGAACGCCTTGAGATCCATGCCCGAGCAGAACGTGCCGCCGGCACCAGTGAGAATGCCTACGCGCAGATCGTCGCGCGCATCGAGCTCATCCACCGCTGCGCAGACGCCATACGACACCGCACGATTCACCGCATTGCGCTGGCTGGGCCGGTTGATCGTGATGATGACCAGCCCGTTCTCAACCTCGACCAATACTTCCGGCGCCGCGGATGCGTCCGACATTGCTTCAGCCCTCTCGGTACAGCGCACTTAGGCGGTCCATCGCATCGACATATTCTGTTTGCAGCCGGACCATCACTTCGCGCACGCTGGTCTCGCTATTGACATCACCGACCGATTGCCCGACCGGGAATGAATACAGATCCTTCCGCTGCGCGCGGACCACGCGTGCATGGGTCTCGTTGTAGAGCACGCCTTGCAACGGCGTCGGCAAGAAAGGCGGTGCGCCCGGCTGCTCCCAGGCCTCCGACAATTTGCTCTTGATCATCCGCACCGGTTTCCCCGTTCGCGCCCGGCGCCGCACCGCGTTTTCCGCTTTGGTCTCGAACACCACCGCCTTCTCGAACGGATCCAGTTCACTTTCGCGCGTGCCGAGCCAGATCGTTCCGCACCAGACACCTTGCGCGCCTAACGCCAACGCCGCCGCGATCTGGCTCCCGCGCGAGATGCCGCCCGCAGCAAGTACCGGGATATCGTCGCCGCACACCTCCACCACCTGCGGGACCAGCACCATCGTCGCGATGTCGCCGGTATGGCCACCCGCTTCGGTGCCCTGCGCGACAATCACCTCGACCCCCGCAGCGCGCTGCCGCACCGCGTGCGACGCCTTACCGCACATCGCGCCGACGACAATGCCACGCTGGCGCAGCTCGGCGACCACGTCGGCCGGTGGCGCACCGAGCGCGCTCACCACCATCTTCACTTGCGGATGACGCAACACCACGGAGAGGAGCTGTCGTGCGCCCTCCGGCGTCATCGCGCCACGGCCCTCGACAATCTCCTTGTGAATGCGCGCCCGCTCGTCCGGCGGCAGCTCCGGGATACCGGCGTCCTCCATCAACTTGTTCATGAACGCGCGGTGCTCTGCCGGGATCAGCCGCTCGAGATCGGCCGCGGCACTTTCGGCTGCGGCATCGTAGGTCGTCGGAATGATCACATCGACCCCGTAGGGACGCCCACCGACGTGATCGTCAATCCAGCGCAGCTCGGTTTCAAGCTGGTCGGGACTCACCGTCGATGCGCCGAGCATGCCGAAGCCGCCCGCTTTCGAGACTTCTACGACCACATCGCGGCAATGTGAAAAAGCAAAGATCGGCACCGCGCATCCGAGCCGCTCGCAGATTTTAGTGCGCATCGACTATCTCGCCACGAATGCCGGCAGCGTCAGACCGTCGTCGCGCTGGTCTGCCGTGAACTGGACTGGCAGTCCGAGTCGAAGCGCCTCCACAGGCACCCCGCGCAAGCGCCCCATCGCGCGCACCCCTTCCTCCAAATCCACGATGACCAGCACATACGGCAGGTCGCCGGCAAAGCCCGGGTGAAAGGCGTGATGCGCGACCGTCCAGCTATGCACCTCTCCCCGACCGGAGGCCTGCACCCAATCGGATTCCAATGCATAGCACTGGTCGCAAACCAAGCGCGGGTAGTGACGCAGCTTGCCGCAGCCCGCGCAGCGCTGCACGGATAACACACCGCGATTCAAACCCTCCCAGTAGGGACGCGAGAGGTCAGTCGGATGGGGAACCGGTTGCGCAGGTTTGACGACGGTTTCCTTATTCACCTTTCACCTTTCCCATTTCCCATTTCCCATTTCCCATTTCCCATTTCCCGTCTCCTGTTTCCCGTTTCCCGTTTCCCGTTTCCCGTTTCCCGTTTCCCGTTTCCCGTTTCCCGTTTCCCGTTTCGCGTTTCGCGTTTCACAGGTCTATCCTCGCCGCATGATCATGATGGCACCGTCGCCAAGATCACCGTAGCCGGTCGCAAGACCGACCTTAGCGTCTGCGACCTGCGCACGGCCGGCTTGCCCGCGCAACTGTCGAACCAGCTCCACGACGTGATTCAAGCCGAGCATATGTGCTTGCGAGAGCAAGCCGCCGTGCGTCGTAGTGGGCAGCTCGCCGCCTAGGCGTAGGCGCCCACCCTCGACGAAAGCACCGCCCTCGCCTTTCTTGCAAAACCCCATATCTTCGAGCTGACACAGCACGACCCAGGTGAAGCAATCGTAGATCTCGGCCACGTCGATATCAGCCTGCTTGACACCCGCCATGGCGAATGCGCGCGGGGCGGCTTTCGCCATGCCCACTCGCGTCATGTCCGCGCGCTGCGTAATCGAGCTCGGCGAATCGGGATGCCCTTCGGCGATGCCCATCAGGTAAGTCGGCGGCTGGCGGAGGTCCCGAGCCCGATCCGCGGCGCTAACGACGAAGGCCGCGCCACCGTCGCTTTCCAGACTGCAATCGAGGAGGCGGAACGGGTCAGCGATCATCCGTGAGCTCTGGTGGTCCTCGAGCGTGATCGGTTTTTTCATGATCGCGTTGTCGTTCAACAGCGCGTGCTGCCGGATGGTCACCGCGATTTCGCCGAGCTGCTTGCTGGTGGTGCCGTACAGCTCCATGTGGCGGCGGGCCATCGGCGCGTAGAGCTGCGCCGGCGCGATCGCCCCCATCGGCAGCTCATACTCGGTGACGAAATGAAACTGCGGCATATCGTGAATGCGCACACCAGCGCGCGCACCGAGAAAGCTGTTGCGCCCGGCCGCGATCAGCACGTGGTTGCACAAGCCCGCCGCGATTGCCGCCGCTGCGCACTGCACCGCCGCGATGCTGCTTGCCCCACCGAGCGGCGTGAGCGCCGAGAAGCGGAGATCCTCGATACCGAAGTTCGTCACGAATTCTTCGGCCGGCGCACCGGTGATACCGATCGGAATGACACCGTCGATATCTTTTGGCGTGAGTCCGGCATCGGCGATCGCGGTCAGCGATGCTTCGATCTGTAGTTGAAATGCCGACTTACCGGAGCCGCGTACGTAAGCGGTTTCTCCGATGCCGGTGATAGCAGCCTTTTCTCGCAGGGTCATGGGTGGGACCTTTATGGCACTACGCTAAAGACTTTCTGCAAAAAGACTCCGCAGATTACGCAGATTTCGCAGATTCGAGCCGGGGGCCAGGGAAACGCCGAAATCTGCGGAAATCTGCGGATGAATTGGACCTCTCATTTACTCCGGCGCGATCCGGGCCATCTTGATCAGACCAGCCCACCGTTCGCGCTCCGACTTGATGAACGCACCCAGTGCCTCGGGCGTGCTGGTGCCGGCCTCCACGCCGAGCTTGGCGAACGCCTCTTTGACGTCGGGCCTGGCGAGCGCCTTGGTAATCTCCGTATTCAACAGCTTCACGACATCGTCGCGCGTGCCCGCCGGCGCGCACATCGCCGTCCAGGCACTCACGTCGTAGCCGGACAACCCGGCCTCCGCCATGGCGGGGACTTGCGGCAGCAACGCGGTGCGCTGCGCGGTGGTGACGGCGAGCACCCGGAACTTTCCGGCGGCCACCTGTCCGATCGCGGGCGGTATGTCCACGAACATCATCGAGATCGTGCCGTTCAGCACATCGGTCACGCCTGCCGGGCTCGCCTTGTACGGGACATGCAAGAGCTCAATTCCCGCCAGGTGCGCGAACATTGCGCCGGAGACCTGCCCGGTGGCATTCGCGCTCGCGTACGAGAGCTTGCCCGGATTGGCTTTGGCGAAATCGATCACCTCCTTCAGCGAGTTGAACGGCTGATCCGCCCGCACGACGAGCATGAACGGCAGTACCCCGACGCGTGTGATCGGCGTGAAGTCCTTCACCGGGTCATAGCTCATCTTGGTCAAGAGACTGGCGTTGGCCGCCAGCGTGGTCGTGCTGCCGTAGAAGAGCGTGTAACCGTCCGCCCCGCCGCGCAGCGCCTCCTGCACACCGATCACGCCGTTGGCACCGGGTTTGTTCTCGACGATGAACTGCTGACCGGTCGCCTGCCCAAGCTGTTGCGCGAGCATGCGAATCGTCGTATCGCCGCCGCCGCCCGCGCCAAACGGCGCCACGATGCGGACCGGCTTCGATGGATACGCTTGACCTAATGCCACGCCAGTCGCACCACCGCAGGCCGCGAGAGCGCCGAGCGCTCGAATTAAATCCCGTCTATTCAAAACGATTTCCTTTCATCAAAACCTTCGTCGTCATCCATCAGCGTAACCGATCGAGCGCAGCACCTCGGCCGTATGTTCGCCAAGGCGTGGCGGCAGGCGCCGAATCGACGGCGGTGTCGCCGACATCTCGATCGGATTGGCAGGCAGACGCAATAGGCCCTCGGTGGGGTGCTCGATCAATTTCCAGAAGTCGACACTGACCAGATGCGGGTCGTTGAGCAGGTCCTCGAGATCGTTCACGGCCGCGAATGGAATATCGGCCTTGGCCAACAACGTGCTCCATTCCGCGCTAGTCCGCGTCGTAAGTTGCTGCGCCAGCTCGCCCAGCACCACCGCGAGATTCGCTTGCCGGCCGCGCTGACTCGCGAACCGCGCATCGGCAGCGAGGTCGGGCCGGGCAGTCAGCTCGAAGAAGCGCCGCCAATTCGTGTCGGTATAGGGCAGTGCGCAAATCCAGCCGTCCTGCGTCTTAAAGGGGCGGCGCAGACCCTGGCGCACCGGCTCATAGCCCATCTTGCCTTCGGGCGGCTCGAACACACAGCCCCCCAGGTGCTCAGCGGCATTGAACGCGACCAGTGATTCGAGCATCGGCACGCCGACCAATTGACCGCGTCCGGTGCGCTCGCGCGCGAACAGCGCGAGCGTGATCGCATACGCCGCGTGCAGCGCGGTGATCTTGTCCGCGATGATCGAAGGCACGTAGCGCGGCTCGCCGGCAACGACCGTCTGCAGCATGGCCAGGCCCGACAAGGCCTGCACGATATCGTCGTAAGCAGGCCGGCCGGCGTAGGTGCCGAGGTCGGAGAATCCTTTGACGTGACAATAGATGAGCCGGGGATTATTCGCCGCGAGCGCCTCGTACGCGAGACCAATTTTTTCGGCAGAGCTCGCGCGGATCGAGTGCAGCAGCACATCGCAATCACGCGCCATGGTGTGGAGCATGGCCTGTCCCGTCGCATCCTTCAAGTCGAGCACGACGCTTCGCTTGTTGCGGTTGTTCGCGAGAAACAGCGCGCCCATGCCTTCGGAGCGGCGCGCCCCGATCGATCGTGTGATGTCGCCCTCGGGCGCCTCGATCTTGATGACATCGGCGCCCATGTCCCCAAGATGCTGCGCAGCCATCGGTCCAAGAATGACCGATGTGAGATCGAGAACCTTGATGCCTTCGAGCGGGCCTGCCATCGTCACGTTCGCACCTTCACACGCTTGGGCAAGAGATCGCGGCCGATGATCTGCTTCATGACTTCAATGCTGCCACCACCGATCCGCGTCATGCGCGCATCCGCGAAGGCCCGCGCGATCGGAAACTCCCACATATAGCCCCAGCCGCCGAAGAGCTGCAGGCATTGATCCATCACTTTGCCTTGCAACTCGGTGGTCACCATTTTCGCGATGGCAGCATCCACAGCGTCGAGCTTCTTGATGAGATGCAGCTCGATGCACCGGTCGACGAAGACACGCTGTGCGAGGATTTCCGCGCGCATCTCGGCCAGCTTGAACTGCGTATTCTGGAAATCGGCGAGCGCTTGTCCGAACATCTTGCGTTGCACCGTGTACTCGATCGTCCATTCGAGCGCGGCCTCGGCGGACGCGACGGCGCGGATCGCCTGAATGAGGCGCTCCTGCGCGAGCTGCGTCATCAGGTGGTAAAAGCCGCGCCCCTCCTCGCCCAGCAGATTGCTGACCGGCACGCGCAGATCGGCGAAAAAGAGCTCCGCCGTGTCCTGCGCTTTACAACCGATTTTCTCCAGACGCCGGCCACGTTGAAAACCGGGCCGATCGGTTTCTACCAGGACCAGGCTGACCCCTTTGGCACCCGCCTTCGGATCGGTCTTGCACGCGAGCACCAGGAGATCGGCAGTGTGGCCGTTGGTGATGAAGACTTTTTGCCCGTTGATGACGAGCTCGTCCCCGTCTCGCAGGGCCGTGGTACGCATGCCCTGCAGATCGCTCCCGCCGGAGGGCTCACTCATGCCGATCGCGGCGACGACATCGCCCGTCGCCATTTTCGGCAGCCAGCGCTGCTTTTGCGCCTCGGTCCCGAAGTCGACGAGATACGGCGCGATGATGTCGGACTGTAGATAGAACGTTGGGCCGGTGGCGCCGGCCCGCGCCATCTCCTCGATCAGGATCGTACTGAACAGAAAGTCCGCACCCATGCCGCCATAGGCTTCTGGGACATCACAACAGAGCAGACCCGCCGCGCCGCCCTTCTTCCACAGCTCGCGCGGTACGACGCCCGCTTTCTCCCATTCGGCGTGGTAAGGGGTGACCTCGCGCGCGATGAAGCGGCGCACGGTATCGCGG
>JANMUI010000337.1:0-4485 GCA_031391405.1 Betaproteobacteria bacterium | reverse complement strand
AAGCTCATCGCCATACAGGAAGCGCTGAACGTATGGCAGAAACGATACGAACTCGTGGTAGTGCCGTTCCTGGAACAGGCGCGGATCGCCGGTGAACTCGTCATCGACTTCCTTCCACGCGTGCGCGCCGGCCCGTTCAAGTGCGTCCCACTGCTGCATCACCGATTCGCCGTCGCGACTCGCCACCACTTGGAACGGCCATAGCAGAATCTGCCGGAAGTTGCGGACGATTGGATCGCGCCCGGACATGGCGCTATGTGGGGAGCTTTGCGAGTACGGGGGCGGGGGCGGGAACAACCGCCGGGGTGGCGACGATCGTTCGCTTGGGCGCGCGGGGTGCCAGCATCTGATCGACCGACTGGAGCACCCGCGCGGCCCATTGTTCGTCCTGCGGTGACACGACCACGACGCGAAAGTTGTGCAGCTCACCTTCCATCGCGACGCCCTCTGAATCGTCGATGTGCAGATTGATACCAAACGCGGGCGGACACTTTGATGGTCCCCGAACCCCCACCACCACCTCGTGATGGCAGAGGTTGACGACGCCTTCGAGTGTGACCCCGATCGCCTTGAACCATCCCGCCAGATAAGGACGCGAGCGCCGGGATGTGGTGTAAATCCAGATGCGACATCCGCGGTCGATAAGCGCCAGCATCAGCGCGCGCGTGCCATAACGCAACGGCTCGGGATAGCGCCGGCGATGCCAGATCGAGACGCACTGTTCCGTCGGTGTTGCGGGCCCGCAAACCAGGGTGTCGTCGATATCGAACGACACGCGCACCGGGGTTAATGCAGGGGGGCGAGTCATCGTTCGATTCCTGAAGCGGCGATCAGTGCTGAATCGGATGCAGGTCGGGGGGTGGATCCGCTGATCGCCTGCGCCGAATCCACGCTGCCCTGGCCCGACAAATACCTGGGATTGGAGTCTTGTTGAATGAAATCCGCGAACCGGCGCTGGATGCGCGGCAATCGAAGCATGCCGAGCATGCTGCTCTTCCTGATGTCGCGGATCGATGCCGACGGCTTGAAATAGCTGACAGCGTTGCTCCTTGACAGCACGGATGGCGGCTTGCCACCCCGGAGCAGGATCCAGCTCATCACCAACGCACTGGTGCGATGATTGCCTTCGATGAAAAGCTGCGGTTTGGCGAGGATGCGGATGTGTGCGGCAGCGGCACGCTCCCAGATCGACCGTCCCTTTTGGAGGCGCATCCAATCGACGACATCTTCGATGCCGGCATTCGCCTCTTCGTAGAAACGCCGCTCGGTTGCTTCGAGGTGAGAGCGAAATTCGTGGCGCCGGTGAGGATCGGTTCCACACAGCACGAGTCGGTTCAGCTCGAGGACATGCTCGACGCGGGCAAACGGTTCGAGGCCTTGGCTCGCAAGCCGTTCGATGTACGCATATCCGGCCAGCATATTGTCGATGACGCGACGATCGAGCGGATCTCGATGGGCACCAAGCAGGGTGCCGGCGAGCCGGAGCTCCTCCTGCATCGACGTGAGCGACGCTTCGATGCAATGGAAATCGAGCCCGATGTTCATCATGTGCCAGGCCGGATCCAAACGCGAGTGGTCATCAAAGCGATCAGCGGACCGCGTCGACCGAGGCACGCGAGCGCGCGATCAGATCGGCGGGAAGTGCGACATAGCCTAACTCGGCGCCGAACGGCTGGCCATCGGTAAGAGCCCAGCTCACGAATTGCTTGAGGGCGACCGCCTTCGCGGGGTCGCCATAGCGTTCGTTCAACAGCAACCACGTCAGGCTCACGATCGGATAGGCGTGCTCACCCTCTGGGTCAGGCAGGAAGACGCGCAGGTTGGCGGGAATACGCGTCAGGTTCGCTTCGATGGCCGCGCGTCCGCTCTCGGCACTGGGTGCGACAAGATTGCCTGCCTTGTTTTCAAGATGTGCCATTAACAATCCCAGGCGCTTTGCGAAGGCGAACTCGACGTAACCAATCGAACCCTCACTCACTTTGATACGCGCGGCCACCCCTTCGTTGCCGCGCACCAGCACGGTCCCGGGCGGCCAACCCACGATGTTGCCGACGCCACGCCCCATCTCCTGCCATTTTTTGTTTGCCACGCTCAAATGATTGGTAAGCGCGAACGTCGTGCCGCTGCCGTCGAGCCGCGCGACCAGGACGATATCCCGGTTCGGCAGATTCAACCCCGGGTTGATTGCCTGTATGCGTGCGTCGTTCCACTTCGGGATCCGTCCGGACATCAGATCGATATACGCTGCGCGGCCGAGCTTCAGCGGACCGTTAAGCCCCGGAAGATTGTACGCAAAGACCACCATCCCTGCCGTCGTCGGCACCAGCGCCGCACCATCTTTGGCGCTGGCGATCTGCTCGTCGGACAGCGCCGAATCACTCGCACCGAAATCCACCTGCTGCCCGAGGAATCGCTTTGCACCTTCACTACTCCCGACATCGCGATAGTCGATCGTGGTGCCGGGATTCGCGCGCGTGTATTCGGTTATCCATTTCTTATAGAGCGGCGCGGGGAATGTCGCGCCAGCACCGCGCAGGACGACCTTGGCACCCGGATCACCGCCTCGCGGTGCGGTCTGCCCGTGCGCGCCAGCCGCCAGAACGACGAGCGTGGCGAGCGCGAATGCCGTGTACGAATATCGCATCATGGCTTCTACCGTGACGATCAGGAGAATTCGCCGCGGATGTACTCGCCGGTCACTTTCTCTCGGGGCGCTTCGAAGATCTGTTTGGTCGGGCCTATCTCGACAAGATATCCGGTGCGGTTGCCCTTGGAAATATCGACGGAGAAGAACGCCGTCGTATCCGCAACGCGCAATGCCTGCTGCATATTGTGGGTGACCAGCGCGATCGTATAGTTTTGCTTCAATTCGATCATGAGCTCTTCGATCCGGCGCGTCGCGATCGGATCAAGCGCCGAACAGGGCTCGTCCATGAGGAGAACCGCCGGTTCGGTCGCCACGGCGCGCGCGATGCAAAGCCGCTGTTGCTGCCCGCCGGACAGGGACAGCCCGCTTTTCTTCAGTTTGTCTTTCACTTCGTCCCACAGGGCTGCACGCCGCAGCGCTTTCTCGACGCGCTCACTTAGGTCGCCCTTGAAGCGATTCAACCGCAGACCGAATGCAACGTTGTCGTAGATGCTCATCGAGAACGGATTCGGCTGCTGGAACACCATGCCGATATAGCGCCTCACCATGACCGGATCGATTCCCGAGGCGTAGAGGTCCTGACCATGAAATTGCACATGGCCTTCGAACCGAAAGCCGTAAATGAGGTCATTCATGCGGTTGAGGCTGCGCAGCACCGTGCTTTTGCCGCAGCCGGATGGCCCGATGAATCCGGTGATCTTCCCTTTTTCGATCGGAACGCGACTGTCGCGAACCGCGAGAAAGTCGCCGTAGTACAGCCGATCGACCTTGCAATCGATGATGGGGCCGGATTGCGCGAGGGCCTGCGATTGAACGCCGGCCGGTACCGCTGACGCCTGCAACACGCCTGTGCTCATGGTGCGCTCCAATTCATATCTTTCGATGCGTGATCATCCGACTCGCCAAATTGACGACGAGGACAATCAGTACAAGAACAAGCGAAGCGGCCCAGGCAAGCTCGATCTGGTTTTCGAACGGCATGCCCGAGAAGTTGTAGATCAGGACCGCGAGTGATGCGGTGGGCTGCATGACCGCGAGCTCCCCGTCATGGAAAATCCAGTAGCTCGAGAAGAGCGCGGTGAAGAGCAGCGGCGCGGTCTCACCGGCGGCGCGTGCCACGGCCAGCATGACGCCGGTCAACACGCCTGGAATCGCGGTGGGCAGGACGATTTTCAGGATCACCTGCGTGCGGGTGCAACCGATGCCGTACGCCGCGTCCTTCATGATCTTCGGCACCATGCGCATCGATTCTTCGGCGGTGAGAATCACCGTCGGCACCATCAACACGGCCAGGGCAATGCCGCCCGCCGGTGCCGAGTAGCCACCTGTGAGCAGTACCACCGCGGCGTAGGCAAACACGCCGGCGAGGATCGACGGAAATCCGGTCAGCGTCTTGGCCGAGAATCGCACCGCGCTTGCTAGTCGACTATTCGGTCCGAGCTCTGCAAGGAACACGGCACAAAGAATCCCGACCGGCACGCTGATTGCTGCTGCAATGCCGACCATGGCGAATGTGCCGACGATCGCATTGCCAAAGCCACCGCCCATCTCGAACCCAGCAGGCGGGAGGCTGGTGAGGGCCTCCCAGTCGAGGCGCGAGCCGCCTCGCACGATCAGCATGTAGAGGACGGAGAAGAGCGGGACGCTCGCGACGATTGCCATCAGCCATGTGAGGCCGGAGAGGACAGTGGTACGAATGGCCCGCGCGTCGAACGCGTTGCGGGTGAGAGAGGGGAGCTCGATGGCGCTGCGGCGCGCAGGAATGACGTCCGATGTGCTCATTTCGCGCCTGCCGATCGATTGGACAAGGTCATGATCGCGGAACCCGCGATGTTCAC